>NZ_JADMOU010000011.1:81693-167238 GCF_015558905.1 Bacteroides sp. D55t1_190419_B8 | reverse complement strand
ATTTGTTACCCTTGACAATCGGACTGGAGTAATAACAAATATTAAAAATCAGTATCTTTTTTGACGTTATTTATGAGGGAACCGCCTTGTGGCGGCTTTCCTTGGGGTACACGTCAAAATTGGACGCTAACGAACATTTACAATGAGATGGAAAAATGTAGGTCCCTAGATTCATGTGACAAACATGAATCCCTACATTTAGTAGATTAGGAGCAATACAGTGGTATTGTCCTAATCTCGCTCTTCATATAAGTGTTAACACTTATATGATTTCCAAAAATACCAACTGTCTGTGAAGATCGTTGATATTTTTTATATAATAAGGCTGTGGTGAAAATCTAAAAGGAGCTACTTTTGATAAGAAATTACTTGAGAATACTCTTTCACCGCATCAAAGCACGGACATCCTTTCATTGGATTCAAGTCCCGGTGTCCCACAATCAACGCTTTCGGAAACTGTCTTTTCAACTCCCTCAACAAAGCAAGCAAAGCTCCTTTTTGCTCCAATGTACGCGTATCTTTCGGTTTCCCGTTCGCATCCAGTCCTCCCTCATAACAAACACCAACCGAATGGGCATTATGATTACGGCAGTGTGCCCCGACCTTTTCTAACGCACGTCCCCGGTGGATCTCCCCATCGCGAGTGATGTAGAAATGATAGCCAATATCACGGAAACCACGGTGCAAGATATGATCCTGTCGGCAAGCCTCCGCCGAAAGGGACTTTCCTTCCGGCGTGGCACTGCAATGAATGATAATTAATGTAATAGTCCGCATGGGTTACATGCAACTTTGTATTCCGAACACACCTCCGATGGCGGTGGCTACAGTGATAACGATTTTGAGGACTAAGCTCCATACAGAGCGGGGAGATGATGATTTACTCATACAATAACAGGTTTTAAATAAATTAATAATAGTTTTCTTTTACCACAGATTTACCGTAGATTTGTCATAGATTTACCACAGATCTACACAGACTCACACAGATAAATAATCGACTACTCAAGTAACTACCAATTCAATATAATCTGTGAAAATCCGTGTCCTCTGTGGTGAACCTTTTAGGCAGCCGGGTCAGGCGCTTCGCCGCCACCATCCGGTTTTGGATCAGGGTTATCACCCGAATCAGAACCTCCTCCGGCAGTTGTCGGTTTCTGATATTCCGCCTGCTGCTTCAACTGACTGTCGAGTTTCAGATTATTGGTCGACAGATTACCGGTAGCACGAGCTTTCAGACGCATACCGCTAATATTCTTTTCCAACGAGAACTCTTCCAGCGTATCGGCTGCCTTACTACGAATACCCACACCGAAAATGGCAAGATCATCAATTTTCACACATTTGCCGTCCAGCAACAATTCCTTGATGCAATCTACCATATCCGAAAGCACACCTTTGATGACCCCACCGGAATATGGTGAATTGTGCTTCGACATATGTTCGGCAAGCTTAGCCAAATCAAACGTCTCATCGCTTACTGCACGGGCGAACCACTTACCCGCATTCAAACCTTTCTTCTGCTGGTTCTGATAAATTTTGTAACGAATCATAAAACAATAAATTAAAGGGTTAAACAGATTGTCCGGGGATTCTTTTCCCTTTCGACGATACAAAGATACCACCCTCAAACTCTGGAAAATCAATAGTACACAGTTGCGTACGATTGTTGTCGGTTGTGTGCAATTATGATCGATTATTCAATGAAAAGGCGTTGGCTATGTAGAAATATTTTGCTATTTTTGTAACTGTAAATCAGAAATTTATCCATTATGAACGAATTCAAAATACGTGCCTACGGGCGCATGGAGCTGGCGCAACTCTATTCTCCGGAACTTACCGATATTGCTGCCTATCGAAAAATGAAGAAATGGATCTCTTTGTGTCCCGGACTTCTGCAACGCCTGTACGACTTAGGCTACGAATCAAAGCGACGCTCATTCACACCGTTGGAGGTGAGAGTCATTGTGGATGCTTTAGGAGAGCCTTAAATAAAGCGTCGCTTTATGGTGTCTAAAGCACCGCTTTACGATGTCTAAAGCTTAGCTTTACACCTTCTAAAGCGATGCTTTATACAGTAAAAACGGATGCGGTAATCAAAATGAGTGTACCAGTCCAAACGATTACAGTAAGTAAGGCGGGGACAGTGGGGACACTTTCCCTGTTTCACTCATACACACACACGCACGCGCGTAACTTCCTTTGCCGTCTACACTGATTAGCTTGCCTTGTCGGGTGAGACGTTTCAGCCAGGTGATGGCGGTGCTTTTGTTGATACCCAGAGCTGTTGCTTTTTCCAGCAACTCCGTGCGGGTAAATTCCTTACCCAGTTGCTGGAAGAGGAAATCCCGGTCGGCATTGGGCCGGTGGCTGACTTCCGTGTTGGGGAGGAATGACAGGATATGCATGGCGTGACAGTAGAGAGGTTCCGCCAAATTTAATACGGCGTGGAAGTCTTCCGCCGAGATGGATACGTTCCAGCGGGTGACGATGCCGTCCTTGCGGTTGTCCGAAGGAATAGACTTGTCGGGTGTGAAGGGGGAGGAGGAGGAAATTTGGAGGCTGTAGGGATTCGGGTGTTCGAGCGCGCGCAACACGGCTACTTCCGACATGATCCTGCACAAATTGATAGCCATACGCGCCACAAAGCTATACATTTCTCTGTCGTTGGCTATGCTCGAACGATCGAACAACTCCGAAAAGACGGCGTCAATTTCGTTTTTCTGCTCGTTCGTGAGCTGCAGCGTGTGGATACCATTCTTCTTTATCATGTCCAGTTGATTTTTCCATTCCAGTCCCAGAGCGTTGAATACCTCTTCCCAGTCTGTTTCGTCGTCTACAAACTGGCTGACCCATTTGTCGATTCCGTACATGTAGTAGTACAACTGGCGGGAGGATCCTCCGTCTTCTGTTGTCGGGATGAAAGCTTTCACCTGAAGTGGGGTGCCCGACATCAGGAGCGAAAGGCAGACTTTTTTTGTTTCCCGATATTCTTGGTTACCGCGACGGTTGTAGGACAAAAAGTCGTGGTCGAACGCTTTGCGCAGCGTGTCGCTCCAATGGCCGTGCTCCGATCCGATGGCGGTGGACAGTGTGTCGGCTTCCGACTCGAAGATAAGTCCTGTACCTTCGGAGTCCATAATGTTTTGTAGGATGCCTGTGCCGGTGTTGTTGCCCGAAATCAAGAACATTTTGTTAGGGGGCATTTGCGGGACTTCCATTTTCGACCGCTCTTTTCCCATCGCGTCGTATTCGGCTTTTTCTTTTTTATAGATCTTCATTTGCGCCGCCACTTTCGCGCGAATCTCGTCATGGATGGGTTGCACGAGCAGGCGGAGGTAGGAGAGGATGCCTTTGCCGGAAGCAGAGGGCGCCACGATGAAACATTGGAGGCTGGGATAATAGTATTTGCCGCCATAGAGGCATCGCACGTGGCGCGACATGCAAGCTCCCAGTGCGGTGAATGCTCCCATCAGCATGATGTCGCGTTGAATCTCATTTTTCGCAACTTTGATGATACGCTGCAGGAGTTTCGGCCAGTTTGCTTCCGGCAGAGTGGGGAGCGGGTGTTGCGGATCGCTACCGGATAGCAGTTGTTCTTCTTTTTCTTCCGTGATCGTTTCTTCGTCTGTTTCCTCATTTGCCACCTTATTATGCGCGCGTGCCTGTGTGAGAGTTTGAGGGGCTGTCCTCACTGTCCCCACTGTCTCCACATAGCTGATGGCGACTCCTGTCGCTTCGGCAAGATGGAAAGCGGTGCCCAGGTGCACTTCTCCACGTTGGGTGTGGAGTGCGTTGGAGAATACCCGTTCGGCATGTTCGCGCTGATACTTGGGAGAGACCCGGCATAGGCGGTGAAAAAACTCACGTCCTGCTTCACCGCAATCCGTTGCGATGGCGAATGACAATTGTACGTATTCAAGATAAGTGGGAGCAATGTCTGCTCCTGCCGTTTCGACTGCTTCGGTGAGACGGCATAAAGATTCAATATCAGTCATTTGGATTTATGATTTTTGATTTATTCGTTGGTGGTTCTGAACAATGCTTCCGGGTCGTAACTAAGGAAACAGGATCTCACGAGGTCTTTGCCGGAGAAATCTACTTTGGATTTCGTTTCGGAAGAAACTGCTGTTATCGTATTGTATGCCGTCTCTACGTACCGCATCGCCCAACTCATGTTGTCTGTGATATTTCTGGCATCATCTGTCGTGGGGGAATAATGGCAAGGAACAAATGCCTTTACACCTAGTCCGCTGGGGCTGACAAAGGTGAGTACAGGTTGTAGGAGAGGATCGTCATAGAGCATACGTCGCATTTCCATTGCTTCCTGATAAGAGTGGAGACCGTCCACATCTACTATCACCAGGTGAGACGGGGAGACGAAATCCTTACTGCTACGGCGGGTGAATGTGCCGCAGGGGGTCACATACGGTAGTAATGACGCTTTGGCGGTTCGTATATCTTCGGAGTTGCGTACTTGTTCGGTCAGGGCTTTGAGATTCTCGTTGCAAGTAATCATTTGGAAAACTTGTTCGATGGAGACTTCGCAGAAGGGGATAAGTGTGGGAGGAGTCATCAGTCGGCCTTGTTTGTCTTTGATAGGAGCGATAGGTGGCATGAAATAGGACATTCTGTAGTTGTTTGACATCATTTTCTTTTTATTTCAAGTTAAAATATTTATTTTTGCAAAAAATATGGGTGTGTTTCAAAACACGGCGTAAAATTAGTAAATGCAAAATAGACATCGTCCCGACATGTTGGGATGAAAGTGAAAATAATTAACCGTTACGGTTTAATTTTAACAATAAAAAAGAATGGAAAATGAAAAAGGTTTTTATGTAGCTTTAGGAGTTTACATAGGAGAGTTGCAAAAGCGTGCGGATTTGAAAAATGACGAAATATGCAAGAGCGTACACATCGGCCACTCTACTTTTAATGATTTAAAAAAGGGGCAAAACGCCCATTGAGTGATTACGTAAAAGTGGTGGAGTGCTGTCTGGATGCCTTCAATGAAGAGGAAGCCGGGGTTATCTGGGATGAATGGAGGAGAATGTATTTTCGATACAGGAGAAGAAAAGAGGAGGAGAGAGGAGAACGGTGAAAAACAGATAAAGTAAAAGCTGCAGGCGGGAAAAAGTTTCCCGCCTGCGGTCTTTATGAATGAATTTTTTTGTAGCTTTGTGAAAAATAAGATTGATATGGAAGATTTGCAAAGATTATATCCTATCGGGATACAGACTTTCTTTAAGATACGTGAGGGGAATTTTCTCTATATTGACAAGACGGAATATGTGTACCGGATGACGCATTCGGCTTCCAGCTATCTGTTTCTAAGCCGTCCCCGACGTTTCGGAAAATCATTGCTTACCAGTACCATTCACTGTTATTTCGAGGGACGGAAGGATTTGTTTGAGGGACTGGCCATGGAGACATTGGAGAAGGAATGGATACAACACCCGGTGTTGCACTTCGACATGAGTACCGCTAAACATGTGGACAGGGAGCAACTGAACGCGGAACTGGAATTGAAACTCATGGCATACGAGGAGATTTATGGACGTGTAGAAGAGGAACTGTATGTGAATCAGCGTCTGGAGGGACTTATAAAACGTGCTTATAAGCAGACCGGTAAAAAAGTGGTTGTCTTGATAGACGAATATGACGCTCCTCTGCTCGATGTGGTTCATGAGGAGAAAAATCTGCCGCAGTTGCGTAATGTGATGCGCAATTTTTACAGTCCGTTGAAGGCGTGTGATCCTTATTTACGCTTTGTCTTTCTTACGGGTATAACCAAGTTTTCGCAACTTAGCGTGTTCAGTGAACTTAATAATATCACCAATGTGAGTATGCTGCCTGATTATGCTGCCATTTGCGGTATCACTGCTGAAGAACTCCGTACTCAAATGGCTCCCGATGTAAAGCATCTGGCTACCCGGTTGGGAATTACTGCAGAGGAGATGTTGGACAAACTGAAGGAAAATTATGACGGTTATCATTTTTCGTGGCCGTCGCCCGACGTTTTCAATCCTTTCAGTTTGCTGAAGGCGATGGCTTTGGGAGAGATCGGCTCTTATTGGTTTGAGAGTGGCACGCCCACTTATATCATAGAGATGCTGCGTAAATATGCTGTGTTGCCATCAGAAATTGGTGGCGAGGAAGCGTCTCCCAGTGATTTTAACGTGCCTTTGGAGTTGGCGACTAATTATATGCCGTTGCTTTATCAGGCCGGTTACCTTACGATAAAGGGTGCGGATTTGGAATTTGACGCGTATATGCTTGATATTCCAAACAAAGAGGTGCGTGTCGGTCTGATGAAAAGCCTGATTCCCTCTTATGTGACGAGTGACAGTCATGAGGTGAATAGTGTGGTGCGTAACTTAGCGCGTAACATTGTGCGGGGAGATATGGACGAGGCTTTGAAGCTGCTTCAGGCTTTTCTTTCCACTGTGCCTTATTGCGACAACACGGATTATGAGGGACATTACCAGCAGATGCTATATGTGATATTCTCATTGCTGGGCATTTATACCGATGTGGAGGTGCACACGCTGAAAGGACGTGTGGACATGGTGCTTCGCACCCGGACTACTCTCTATCTGGTAGAACTAAAACTGAATCAAAGCGCGGAGGCTGCCATGAAGCAAATTGACTTGCAGCAATATTCTGATCGTTTTGCTCTCTGCGGGCTTCCTGTGGTGAAGGTTGCGATAAATTTCAGTGCGGAGACCCGGACGATTGCAGATTGGGAGATTTCAATTAAATAATGATGTAACGAATGCATTTTTTATACTAGCAGTTTGATTTATTGGCAGGCGGGAAACATTTTCCCGCCTGCTTTTTTAGTATAATATATCAAATAGTAGCCATATCTTTCCCGTGTGCGATAACGAAAACACAAAAAATAACAATTTATTATGTATAAAAAATAAGAGAGAATGCTTCGTAGTTCACAAATAATGATTAAATTTGCCGCGATTTGTAATGCGGAGTTTGCAAAATGACGAATAATACTATAAAGCATCTAGGTATTGTGGAAAACATACAGGGTTCTCATCTGTCGGTGAGGATTGTCCAGACATCGGCTTGTGCGGCATGTAGCGCAAAGGGGCATTGTTCCTCGGCGGATAGTAAGGACAAAATCATAGATATCATAGATACCGCAGCTTCTTCCTATCAGGTGGGAGAGAAGGTGATGGTGGTCGGCGAAACGTCGATGGGCATGATGGCGGTAGTGTTGGCTTTCGTACTTCCTTTCGTACTTCTTATATTTTCGTTGTTTCTTTTGATGGCATTGATAGAGAATGAACTGTATGCGGCTCTTCTTTCTCTGGCTGTCCTTATACCTTATTATTTCGTTTTATGGCTTAACAAAACGCGACTCAAACAACAATTTTCATTTACTATAAAACCAATAAATAACTAAAAACATTATGAATTTGATTCTGATTGCAGTGATTTCATTGGGAGCTATAGCGCTCGTGCTGGCCGCTATTCTTTATGTGGCTTCCAAGAAATTTGCCGTGTATGAAGACCCGCGGATTGCCCAGGTGGGAGAAGTGCTTCCCCAGGCTAATTGTGGTGGATGTGGCTATCCCGGTTGTAGCGGCTTTGCCGACGCTTGCGTCAAAGCCGGTTCGCTGGATGGTAAATTCTGCCCCGTAGGCGGACAGCCTGTCATGGCACAAATTGCTGATATCCTCGGACTTGCAGCCGGAGAAGCTGAACCGATGGTAGCAGTGGTAAGATGTAACGGAACGTGTATGAATCGTCCGCGTATTAATCAGTACGACGGTGCGAAGAGTTGCGCTATTGCCGCTTCGCTCTATGGTGGGGAAACGGGTTGTAGTTACGGATGTCTGGGGTGTGGTGACTGTGTGGCTGCCTGCCAGTTCGATGCCATCCACATGAATCCTGAAACAGGACTTCCGGAAGTGGATGAAGCGAAATGTACCGCTTGCGGTGCCTGTGTGAAGGCTTGTCCGAAGGCGATCATCGAAATCCGTCCGCAAGGAAAGAAATCACGCCGTGTGTATATCTCTTGTGTGAATAAAGACAAGGGAGCTGTGGCACGCAAGGCTTGTACGGTGAGTTGTATCGGCTGTGGCAAATGCGTGAAGACTTGTCCGTTCGAAGCTATCACGTTGGAGAACAACTTGGCTTACATCGATCCGCACAAGTGCAAATCTTGCCGGAAATGTGTGGAAGTCTGTCCGCAGAATACCATTATCGAGTTGAATTTCCCGCCGCGGAAACCGAAAGAAGAAGCTCCGGCTGCTCCGAAGGCTACAGAAGCTCCGAAAGTAACAGAATAATAACAGAATAAAATACAGAACTGTATGTTAAAGACATTTTCAATTGGTGGAGTTCATCCACACGAAAATAAATTGTCGGCACATCAACCTATTATCACAGCGGAAGTTCCTGCAAAGGCTGTTATTTTGCTGGGGCAGCACATTGGTGCGCCTGCAAAACCGGTTGTAGCGAAAGGGGATGTGGTAAAGGTAGGCACTAAGATTGCTGAACCTGCCGGCTTTGTTTCGGCGGCAATTCACTCTTCGGTCAGTGGTAAAGTGGCGAAGATTGATACTATTGTCGATGCCAGCGGTTATGCGAAACCTGCTATCTTTATCGATGTGGAAGGCGACGAATGGGAAGAAACAATCGACCGTAGCGCCACACTGGTGAAGGAATGTGAGCTTTCCGCAGAAGAGATCGTGAAGAAAATTGCCGATGCCGGAATCGTTGGTCTGGGCGGTGCTTGTTTCCCTACACAGGTGAAACTTTGTCCTCCTCCTTCTTTTAAAGCTGAATGTGTGATTATCAATGCCGTAGAATGTGAACCTTATTTGACTGCCGACCATCAGCTGATGCTGGAACACGCGGAAGAAATCATGGTAGGCGTTTCTATCCTGATGAAAGCGGTGAAAGTGAACAAGGCATTTATCGGAATCGAAAATAATAAGCCCGATGCTATCGAACTGATGGCTAAAGTAGCTTCCAGCTATGCAGGCATCGAAGTCGTTCCCTTGAAGGTGAAATATCCGCAAGGAGGTGAAAAGCAGCTGATCGATGCGATCACCAAACGTCAGGTGGCGAGCGGTGCGTTGCCTATCTCTACGGGAGCAGTCGTGCAGAACGTGGGAACGGCGTTTGCCGTTTATGAAGCTGTGCAGAAGAATAAACCGTTGTTTGAACGGGTGATTACCGTGACGGGAAAGTCGGTTGCGAAGCCGTCCAACTTCCTGGCTCGTATCGGTACACCGATGAAACAGTTGATTGACGCTTGCGGTGGTCTGCCCGAAGATACGGGTAAGGTGATTGGTGGCGGTCCGATGATGGGTAAGGCGTTGGTAAATATCGAGGTTCCTACTGCGAAGGGCAGTTCCGGCATCCTGATTATGAACCGGAAGGAAGCCAAACGTGGTGAAGCTCAAACCTGCATCCGTTGCGCGAAGTGCGTGAGTGCCTGTCCGATGGGACTGGAACCGTACTTGCTCGGAGCCTTGTCTGAAAACGGAGATTTTGAAACAATGGAAAAAGAAAGAATCATGGATTGTATTGAGTGCGGCTCTTGCCAGTTCACTTGTCCTGCCAACCGTCCGCTGCTCGACTATTGTCGTCTGGGTAAAGGCAAAGTGGGAGCTATGATTCGTGCACGTCAAGCTAAAAAATAACGAATATGGAAAATAAATTAATCGTATCACTATCACCCCACGTCCATGGCGGAGACAGCGTACAGAAAAATATGTATGGCGTGCTGATCGCACTGATTCCGGCTTTTCTGGTGTCTCTCTATTTCTTCGGACTGGGTGCCCTGATTGTCACGGCTACTTCCGTTGCGGCTTGTTTGTTCTTCGAATGGGCGATCGGAAAATATTTAATGAAGAAACCGACCACCACCATCTGCGACGGCTCTGCCATCATCACAGGTGTGTTGCTGGCATTTAATTTACCGTCTAACCTGCCTGTCTGGATTATCATCCTCGGTGCACTGTTTGCTATCGGTGTAGGTAAGATGTCTTTCGGCGGATTAGGCTGCAATCCTTTCAACCCGGCATTGGCAGGCCGCGTATTCCTGCTGCTTTCTTTCCCGGTGCAGATGACCAGCTGGCCGGTAGTCGGACAGTTGACCGCTTATACGGATGCTACCACCGGTGCCACTCCGCTGGCCTTGATGAAGCAAGCCATTTACGGTGACACTGCCGCTTTAAGCCAGATTCCGGACGCATTGACCTTGTTGATCGGACAGAATGGCGGATGCTTGGGTGAAGTGAGTGCGCTGGCTCTACTGATCGGACTCGTTTATATGCTCTGGAAGAAAATCATCACCTGGCATATTCCAGTGTCTATCCTGGCTACTGTGTTTGTCTTTGCAGGCATCATGCACCTGGCAGATCCGGAAAAATACGTTTCTCCGGTATTGCAGTTGCTTTCCGGTGGTCTGATGCTGGGTGCTGTCTTTATGGCAACCGACTATGTGACTTCTCCGATGAGTAAGAAAGGGATGCTGATCTATGGTGTATGTATAGGTCTGCTGACGGTAGTTATCCGTCTGTTCGGCGCCTATCCCGAAGGTATGTCGTTCGCCATCCTGATTATGAATGCGTTCACTCCGCTGATTAACACCTATTGTAAACCAAAACGCTTTGGGGAGGTAGCGAAGAAGAAATGAAAAAGTTAGAATCATCTTTAAAGAATATGTTGCTGGTACTTACGGGAGTGACTGCTATTTCCGTTGCGTTGCTGGCTTATGTAAATGAACTGACAAAAGGCCCCATTGCCGAAGCGAACGCGAAGACACTGAACGAGGCCTTGAAAAAGGTTCTTCCCGAATTTACCAATAATCCGGTAGCGGAAAGCGATACGATCTTCAGCGAGAAAGACGGAAAGAAGAATGTTGACTTTATCGTTTATCCGGCTAAGAACGGTGAAGAACTTGTAGGAACCGCTGTCGAAGCTAAATCAATGGGATTTGGCGGTGAACTGAAAGTGCTGGTAGGCTTTAATGCCGAAGGAAAAATCTATAACTACTCTCTGTTGGCTCACACGGAAACTCCGGGATTGGGCTCTAAAGCCGACAAATGGTTCGGAGCGTATGATCCTGCGAAAGGAGAAAAGGCAGTATCTCACGAAGAGAGTACGAAATCTATTTTGGGTATGAATCCGGGTGAAGCTCCGTTGACCGTCAGCAAAGATGGGGGAGCAGTGGATGCCATCACAGCTTCTACCATTACTTCACGCGCTTTCTTGAATGCCGTGAATGCTGCTTATCAAGCCTATAAGGCCGAAGGCGGGGAAGTGAATGGTGTAACCGGTGCTTCTCAAAAAGCGAAAGGCGCGGACGCAGATGCTGCTGACGCTGCTACGGGAGCTACGATCAAAGTTGAACTAACTGATTCAGTCAGTGCTAAATAAGAAAGGAGACAGATATGAATAACTTTAAAGTAATGATGAACGGGATTATCAAAGAGAATCCTACGTTTGTACTCCTGCTCGGTATGTGTCCTACATTGGGTACTACATCATCGGCTATCAATGGTATGGGTATGGGACTGGCTACCATGTTCGTATTGATCTGCTCGAATGTGGTGATCTCTTTAATAAAGAACCTGATTCCGGACATGGTGCGTATCCCATCGTTTATTGTGGTGATCGCATCCTTCGTGACCTTGCTTCAAATGGTGATGCAGGCTTACGTGCCGGGACTGTATGCTACACTCGGTCTTTTCATTCCGTTGATTGTAGTGAACTGTATTGTACTGGGACGTGCCGAAGCCTTCGCTGCCAAGAATAACGCAGTTGCTTCTATGTTCGACGGTATCGGTATGGGGCTTGGCTTTACCATCGCCCTAACCTTGCTGGGTGCTGTCCGCGAGTTTTTGGGAACCGGTAAAATCTTCGATTTGACCATCATGCCGGAAGAATATGGAATGTTGGTGTTTGTATTGGCTCCGGGCGCTTTCATCGCTTTGGGATACCTCATTGCGTTGATTAACAGTTTCAAGAAAGCCTAATTCAATTAAATAAGAAAAGAATATGGAATATATATTGATATTTATTTCGGCAATCTTTGTAAACAACATCGTGTTGTCGCAGTTCCTGGGTATCTGTCCGTTCCTGGGCGTATCCAAGAAGGTGGAAACTGCGATGGGTATGAGCGCTGCGGTTGCTTTCGTGTTGACCATCGCTACCATCGTCACTTTCCTGATTCAGAAATTTGTACTGGATGTTTTCGGACTGGGATACTTGCAGACGATTACATTCATCCTGGTGATTGCCGGATTGGTGCAGATGGTGGAAATCATCCTGAAAAAGGTGTCTCCGGCCCTGTATCAGGCGTTGGGTGTGTTCTTGCCGCTGATTACAACGAACTGTTGTATTCTTGGTGTCGCTATCCTGGTGATTCAGAAAGACTATGACCTGCTGACAGGTGTTGTGTACGCGTTTTCTACAGCTATCGGCTTCGGTCTGGCACTGGTGCTTTTTGCCGGATTGCGCGAACAGATGAGCCTTGTGAAAATTCCGAAAGGAATGCAAGGAACTCCGATTGCTTTGATTACCGCCGGTTTGCTTGCTATGGCATTCATGGGATTCTCCGGCGTGGTGTAAGGATTTACAGTTGATAATTAAATAGGGGATTGGAAGCTCTGCTGTGTGGCGACATACAGGTTAGAGTTTCCAATTCTTTTTTATACCTAAATGCTACCAAATCGTACCTTAATTATTTTTCAGCAAATAAATTTGTGGCAGATTATTGCAATTCCATTTTATTTCCATATATTTGTAACTCAAACAATAATAAGCCGAGAAACTAACCATTTTTTATAAAGTATATGAAAGAAAGAATTTTAGTAACAGGCGGGACAGGATACATCGGGTCTCATACTGTTGTAGAACTACAAAACAGTGGATATGAAGTAATCATCATCGATAATTTATCAAATTCAAGTGCCGACGTTGTTGACAATATAGAGAAAGTTTCCGGTATTCGCCCAGTTTTTGAAAAGCTGGACTGTTTGGACTTTGCCGGTTTGGATGCAGTATTTGCAAAATATAAAGGAATTAAGGCAATCATTCACTTTGCAGCTAGCAAAGCAGTAGGAGAGTCGGTACAAAAACCGTTGCTTTACTACCGTAATAACCTGGTTTCTTTGATTAACCTTCTCGAACTGATGCCAAAACATGGAGTAGAAGGTATTGTGTTCTCTTCTTCTTGTACAGTATACGGTCAGCCGGACGAGCTGCCGGTAACGGAAAAGGCTCCGATCAAGAAAGCGGAATCACCTTATGGAAATACCAAACAGATCAATGAAGAGATTATTCGTGATACGGTAGCTTCAGGTGCTCCGATCAATGCGATCATGTTGCGCTATTTCAACCCGATTGGCGCGCATCCTACTGCATTGCTGGGTGAACTGCCTAACGGGGTTCCTCAAAACCTGATTCCATATCTGACCCAGACAGCCATCGGTATCCGTGAGAAACTTAGCGTGTTTGGTGACGATTATGATACACCGGACGGTTCTTGTATCCGTGACTTTATCAATGTCGTTGACTTGGCTAAAGCACACGTGATTGCTATCCGTCGTATCTTGGAAAAGACACAAAAAGAAAAAGTAGAAGTATTTAATATTGGTACAGGACGTGGTGTTTCTGTATTGGAATTAATAAATGGCTTTGAAAAAGCCACTGGCGTAAAATTGAATTATCAGATTGTCGGACGTCGTGCAGGTGACATTGAAAAAGTTTGGGCTAACCCGGATTTTGCTAATAAAGAGCTGGGTTGGAAAGCCGTAGAAACTTTAGAAGATACTTTACGCTCTGCATGGAACTGGCAGCTGAAACTCCGTGAAAGAGGGATTCAATAAAAGAGAAACTTGTTTTAAATAACATAAAAGTTTAAACAAATCGTGCATGCGATTTGTTTAATTGATGCTAATCGACCTGAAGCTGTTTATGAGTATGTGAATATACGTAGATAGTACTTATGCCTCCCCGGCATAGACAGGAAAGATTGCATAGTAGTTTTGTCGTGTTTTATTTTGTGTTTGTGTTGTGACGGTACTACGACGTGAGTCGTGGTACCGTTTTTTGTGTTTATGCTTGGTGAATATTTCAAGTGCTTTTTGTTGAAAAATAATAGAATGTTTTGTATTTCAAAACCAAATAGCTACATTTGCATAAACTAAAGTACATGAGAATAATAGCCAGGAGTAAAATAATAGATTATTATACTGATAATCCGGATGCTGAAGTAGCACTTGAAGAGTGGTATCATAAAACAAAAAGAGCGGAATGGACTTGCTTTGCTGACATGAAAAAAACATTCAATAGTGTTGATAACGTAGGTAACCAACATTATGTGTTTAATATTAGAGGTAACAATTATCGGTTAGTAGTTGTTATTAAGTTCACTATAAAAACAGTGCTAATTCGCTTTATTGGTACTCATGCTGATTATGATAAGTTAGATGTTAAAAATGCATAGTTATGGCAAAGATTCAAAATGAAATAGCTTATATGGCTGCAATGGAAAGAATAGAAGAACTTCTTCCATTGGTAGATGATGATACTCCTTTGACGGACAGAAATCTTATAGAATTAGATTTATTGTCAGGACTTGTAGAGGAGTATGAAAAAGAACATTATCCTATCAAGTCTCCATCTTTGGTTGATGTCATGAAACTACGAATGTACGAGATGGGAATAAACCAAGCTAAGTTGTCGGAACTGCTTGGCGTAAGTCCTTCTCGTGTTAGTGATTATCTTACAGGAAGATGTGAGCCTACATTGAAAGTAGCTCGTGAAATGAGCCGGAAACTGAATATTGACGCTAATATAATACTGGGGATATAAGGTTATTCTTATAATGTGCCTTTGAAGCAGAACATGTCAGTTCCCCAATCAATTTCCGGTAAGACGAATCCGGGAGCAAACAGCCCGAATACGGATGAGCCGGAGCCGCTCATGGATGCGTAGATTGCTCCTTGATGATAGAGTTCTTCTTTGATTTCTCCAATGACGGGATGTTGCGGGAATACACTTGCTTCGAAATCATTGATTAACGTATCCTTCCATTCTTGTACAGGACGCTGGATTGCCTCCCTAACCGGATATTTCGGACGATGGGGATGAATGTTTGAAAAGGCTTCCCGGGTGGAAACAAAAACATTCGGTTTTATAATCATGATTTGGTAGCCGTTTAATGAAAGTTCGACCGGGGAGAAGATGTTTCCAATTCCCTCGGCAAATATCGGTCTGTTTTTGATAAAGAAAGCGCAGTCTGCTCCCAAAGTGGCAGCGTATACTTCCAATTGTTCTTCGGATACTCCCAGCTGATAATGATCGTTGAGCAACTTTAGCATGAAAGCGGCATCCGATGATCCTCCTCCCAGTCCGGCTCCTGAAGGGATGTGCTTGTATAAGTGGATTTCGATAGGAGGGAGATGAAATTCCTTATCCATCAATAAATAGGCTTTTACTACCAGATTGTCTTCAGGGTTACCGGCTATTTCCATTCCATGTTGGTGGAGAGTGAATTTTCGGTCAGCGTTAGGGGAGGTACGGATTTCCAGTGCGTCTTCCAGAGCCACCGGATAGAAAACTGTTTCCAGATTGTGGTATCCGTCCGGGCGTTTTTCCGTGATGGAAAGTCCCAGGTTTATTTTGATATTGGGAAAAGCGAGCATAAGGTTATTTACTATTTTACAATTTACGATTTACTATTTGCAGTGCCGCACATGACAATTAATCATGTGTTGAATGTAATTCGGGAGCAAAGTTAGTAAAATCTTCATTTTTCCTTATCCATTCTTCATGATTATATTCTATCTTTGTCGTCCCGACTGGAAAAACTCTGTTATAAAGGAGTTTGTCCGGTCGCAAAATAGTAAATAGTAAATCGTAAAATAGTAAATATCTCGATGGCCGAACAGAAAAGAAATACCCGCAATTCAAAGTCTACTAAAATACAACCGGTAAATGATTATGGTCGTATTCAGCCGCAGGCGCCTGAACTGGAAGAAGCAGTTTTGGGAGCTTTAATGATTGAAAAGGACGCTTATTCATTGGTGAGTGAAATTCTTCGTCCCGAATCATTTTACGAACGCCGGCATCAGTTGATTTATTCTGCTATCGTCGACCTTGCGGTGAACCAGAAACCGGTGGATATTCTGACTGTAAAGGAACAACTTAGTAAACGCGGAGACTTGGAAGAGGTGGGAGGTCCCTTCTATATTACTCAATTGAGTAGTAAGGTGGCTTCATCCGCACATATTGAATACCATGCCCGTATTATTGCACAGAAATCGCTGGCGCGTGAGTTGATAACGTTCACGAGCAATATTCAGAGTAAAGCGTTTGACGAGACCTTGGACGTGGACGACTTGATGCAGGAAGCGGAAGGTAAGCTTTTTGAGATCTCACAGCAGAATATGAAAAAAGATTATACGCAGATCAATCCGGTGATTGACGAAGCCTATAAACTAATTCAGAAAGCTGCGGCTCGAACCGATGGTTTGAGTGGTCTGGAGAGTGGTTTCACGAAACTTGATAAGATGACTTCGGGTTGGCAGAATTCCGACCTTATTATTATAGCTGCCCGTCCTGCTATGGGTAAGACTGCTTTCGTTCTTTCAATGGCTAAGAATATTGCGGTGGATTACCGGAACCCGGTGGCGTTGTTCTCTCTTGAAATGAGTAACGTTCAGTTGGTGAACCGTTTGATTGCGAATGTCTGCGAGATTCCGAGCGAGAAAATCAAAAGCGGGCAGTTGGCAAATTATGAATGGCAACAACTGGACTATAAACTGAAGAATCTGATGGATGCACCGCTTTACGTGGATGATACGCCGTCTCTGTCTGTGTTTGAACTTCGAACCAAAGCGCGTCGTTTGGTACGCGAACATGGGGTGCGAATCATCATCATTGACTACCTTCAGTTGATGAATGCGAGTGGGATGGCGTTTGGTAGCCGTCAGGAAGAGGTTAGTACCATTTCCCGTTCGTTGAAAGGATTGGCGAAAGAGTTGAGTATTCCGATTATCGCACTGTCACAGTTGAATCGTGGTGTGGAAAGTCGTGAAGGTATTGACGGTAAACGACCGCAGTTGAGTGACCTTCGTGAATCGGG
This sequence comes from Bacteroides sp. D55t1_190419_B8, assembly GCF_015558905.1. Lineage (NCBI taxonomy): Bacteria > Pseudomonadati > Bacteroidota > Bacteroidia > Bacteroidales > Bacteroidaceae > Bacteroides > Bacteroides sp. D55t1_190419_B8. The sequence goes on along the minus strand of NZ_JADMOU010000011.1, from coordinate 150,107 downwards.
AGCCATCGAGCAGGATGCCGATATGGTGTGCTTTATCCATCGTCCGGAATACTATAAGATATTTCAGGATGATCGTGGTAATGACCTGCGCGGTATGGCGGAAATTGTAATCGCCAAGCATCGTAATGGTGCGGTAGGCGAGGTGTTGCTCCGGTTTAAGGGAGAATTTACCCGTTTCTCCAATCCGGAGGACGATATGGTGATCCCGATGCCGGGTGAGCCTGCCGGGGCTATGTTAGGATCGAAAATGAATACAGGTAATGCAGGTAATGCGGGGAATACAGGAAACGGTGCCCCACTGCCCGAACCGGACTTTGTGCCTCAAAGCGGCAACCCATTCGGTGGACCTGGGGACGGACCATTACCTTTCTAAAATCAATCGTCATCTTCTTCAAAGATGCGGGCTGTATTGATGAGCGCCAAATGGGAATAGGCCTGAGGGAAATTTCCAAGTAGGCGCTTTGTTTTGAAGTCGAGGTCTTCACTGAACAACCCCACATGATTGGCATGTGAAAGGAGTTCGTCGAAGATCTCTTTTGCTTCTTCCTTATCTCCAATCTCATGGAGAGCTTGAATTAACCAAAACGTGCAAATGGTGAAAGCGGAAGTGGGGTGACCAAAGTCATCGCGATTGCGATAGCGATACATCAACCCTTCGTGATAGAGCTCTTTCCGAATGCGGTGTACAGTGTTGATGAACCGCAGATCCGTGGGCTCAATGAAACCGTATTGCGCCATGAGTAGTAGCGAAGAGTCGGCATGCGTGCTATCATACGACTGCGTGAAGCTCTGAATCTCCTCGTTCCATCCATTGAGCATAATATCTTCTTTTATCTTATCCGCTTCTTTTCGCCACGCCACCTCATAATCGGGCTGCTTGAGGTAGGAAGCTACTCTCACTCCACGATCGAGCGCCACCCAGCACATCACCTTAGAAAAGACGAAATGCTTCTCTTCATTCCTGATCTCCCAAATGCCCCTATCGGGTAGGCGCCAGATGCCATAGACCGTTTTCACAATGATCCGGACCACTTCCCACATCTCTTCTTTCTCGCCCACAGTGCCGGGGAAATTGAGGAAATAGTAATCGATGATATTCATCAAATAGCCGAAGATGTCGTTCTGCTTCTGATCATAGGCCGCATTGCCTACGCGCACCGGAAGCGAACCTTCGTAGCCCGCCAAATGCGGAAGAATCTCCTCGGTGAGTTTGCGTTCGCCATTGATGCCATACATGATTTGGAAGGAGTCTCCCTTAGAGCGGAGACATCGCTTGATGAAGGTGAGAAAACGGCAAGCGGTGTATTTATGCCCCATCTTGGAGAGGGTTTCGATGGACATGGAAGCATCGCGAATCCAGCAGAAACGGTAGTCCCAGTTGCGTACCTCACCGATGGTTTCGGGCAGACTGGTGGTAAGCGCTGCCAAGACGGCACCGGAATATTCGTAGCACATGAGTTTGAGTGTGAGCAAGCTACGCGCCACTAGGTTAGAGTAGTTGTTCAGTTTCAGCGAAGAACTGTTCCAGTCGAGCCAGTAGACCTTAGTGCGCTGATATTCCACGTACATCCGCTTGATGTCTACCACCTCCAACTTCTGGAAGTAGGAGAGTAGCAAGAACTCCTCCTGAACCAACTCCACCTCCCGACTCTCGAGAATCTGGTTGAAATCGAGGCTCGAATAGAGATACATATTATTGTTGCCATCTTCCTGCGAGAAGCTGCGGATATAGTCTTTAAAGATAAGGTGATTCACCTTCTCCTTTCCGTAGTTCATCACCGGATTATATTGCACCCTGAAGCGCGGTGTGCCCGCAATGGGGCGAATGTATCGGCAAAGCTCCGGGGGCGAATGATGTCCGAAATTAATGGTACGATAGCGAGGCATGAAGTCGAAAACCTCGAAGCTTCCCTCTTCCGATTCGAATAACGTGCGAAGAATGTTCGTCTCTTTCACATAGGTCTGCTTGCAGCGATAGTCCGCCGAAACGAGAAGGGTGAAACTACCTCCATGCTCATCGTCAATGAGTTTGGAAAACACAGAAGGGGAATCGAAAGAGGGAAAGCACAACCAGTCGATGCTTCCTCCCTCTGATATGAGTGCGGCCGTGCGGCAATTACCTACAACGCCGTAATTTAAATTGTTCATAAGGCTATATTGAATCGTTTATAAATTGATGTAATTAAATAATGAACGGTTCGGCTCAACCATTTAGGCGACTAAGGAACGGAACCACTCGCGACTGTTCGGGAAGATTGTAGCGTGCCACCTGCGAGGTTTTGCCCACCTTAATGGTGAAGGCCGTTGCCGGCAAGGCATTGAACATATCTTCATCCGTGGTATCGTCTCCGATGGCCAATACAAAGTCGTATTTATCTTCTTCCATCAAGCGCGAAGCTTCACTTCCTTTATTGCAATCGCTATGCTTCACTTCGACAATCTTGTTGCCTTTCATGATTTGCAAGTTCGAACGCATGCAAGGAAGCACCAAGGCATTGATCAACTGATTGGCACGCATCTCTGCCAACCACACGTCTACGTCGCGATAGTGCCAAACGAGCGCAGTCTCCTTGCTCTCCAGCTTGGAGTGCGGTGTCTTCTCCTGGGTGCGTTGCATGATCTCCATAATCTCGCTGTCCCATTCGTCATTATGGGCCTTGCTGTGCCATTCTCCATTCGTTTTATAGAACGTGCCATGCTCGGCCGATAAACCAATGGGAAGATCGCCAAACCATTCGTCGAGTGTCTGGCGGTCTCTACCACTACAAATCACCACTTTATTCAGCGGATCACTTGAGAGGTTGCGCAAGAGTTGAAGCACCTCGGGAGTAGGTGATGCAGCCGCTGGATCACTGAAGAACGCAGAAAGCGTGCCGTCATAATCGAGAATAAGCAATCGCTTCTTCGCCCAGCGATAAGCCTGCTTGACCGGGTTGGAACGAAAATCCTTGATGATCTTTGCCTGCAAACGCAGGTTCTTATCTCTCACCTCAAAGAGCTCTTGCACAAAGTCCTTGGCCCACTTGCCCACATTCTGCTTAGCGATGACGGCTTGCATCTTTTCAAGGTTTTTCGCCTGAAGAGATTCGGGCATCTCGAGCGCTTCCACAAAGGCTTCTTTTAGCTCGTTGATGTTGTTAGGGTTGACAATGATGGCATCGTGCAGTTCAATGGCGGCACCGGCCATCTCACTGAGAATGAGTACCCCTTGTTTGCCTTGCTTAGAAGCTACGTATTCCTTGGCCACGAGATTCATCCCGTCGCGATAGGAGGTGACGAGCCCAATGTCGGCTATATTGTACAAAGCGGCTAGTTCTTCGAACTTGAAGGAGCGGTAGAAGTAATAGACCGGTCGCCAACCCAATGTGGAATATTGTCCGTTGATGGAACCCACAGCTTTGTCTATTTCTTCTTTGAGATGGGCATAGCGTTCAACACTATCTCGAGAAGGAGAGACAATCATGGCTAACGACACTTTCTCCCGATATTGTGGGCAGTCGGCTAATAGCTTGTCGAAACTTTGTAGCCGTGTCAAAATGCCTTTTGTATAGTCGAGCCGATCTACCGACAAGATGAGTTTTCCAGCACCGAAGTTCTCTCTAAATTTATCTGCCTTTCGTTTGATACTAACTTCTTGTATAGCGTCATGGAATTGTTGGTAATTGATCCCCATCGGGAAAGCATCGACATTGATGACCCGATTTTCTACATAAATTTCGTCGAACACACAGTCGAGTTTAAGAATACGATAGATCGCACTAATAAAGTGACGCATGTAACTATGAGTGTGGAAAGCGATGAGATCGGCACCCAACAGTCCTTTGAGAATTTCTGAACGTTCGGGAAGGCAGCGGAATAACTCGTAGGAAGGGAAAGGAATGTGATGGAAATAACCGATACAGGCGTTGGGAATGACTTTGCGAATCAGGCCGGGGAGTAACATTAATTGATAGTCCTGCACCCAGATGATGTCGCCGGGTTCGAATATTTCGAGGGTTTTTTCGCAGAACAACTGGTTCACTTCTTTGTAGGCTTCCCAATATTCATCTTTGTGCTGCACATAACTAAAAAAATAGTGAGAGGAGGGCCAGATGATGCTGTTGCTGTAACCTTCGTAATAGTTTTCAACGAGATCCGGAGTAAGATAAACCGGATGGAATTGATGCTTCCTGAATTGAGATTCTATTCTGATTTGGGCAATATCATTCTCAAAATGTATGCCGGGCCAACCGACCCAATGCTTTTCCATCTTAGTTTCCAGTGAATGAAGTCCGGTAGTCAATCCGCCCGCGCTCGGGGTAATTTTATATTTATCATTTTTCTGGGTTACTGTCAATGGTAGTCTGTTCGATACAATAATCAATTTCATAGGCATATTTTATGATGAGTTTTATAAAAATAGATGATAATGAGGAGGTAATATGTGAAAGATTCTCCTCGAGTGATGATCCGGGGTAACAAACTTTTTGCAAGGTTACGCCGATACCGGATTTAACAAATATAAGGATTTTGGACTGGATACGCAACTTGTGTTAGAGGATTTAACATTTTAATGGAATAATTTTGTTTCACTTACGTAAATTCTGTCTCTTTGTACCCTTTTGTCAAGGGTTGTTTAGCCTCTCTTCACATTTTTATCTTAAATCGTTCTCCGCCAAACGAAAAATCTTATTAACTTTGCGAATCTTTTTGAGAAACAATAAAAAATTAAATATATGAATATTTCTTATAACTGGCTGAAAGAGTATGTCAACTTCGACCTGACGCCCGATGAAACGGCTGCTGCGTTGACGTCTATTGGCTTGGAAACAGGTGGTGTAGAAGAAGTGCAAACCATTAAAGGTGGTTTGGAAGGACTGGTGATCGGTGAAGTGTTGACCTGCACGGAACATCCTAATTCTGACCATTTGCATATTACTACTGTCAATCTGGGAGACGGTGAACCGGTACAGATTGTTTGTGGTGCCCCGAATGTGGCTGCCGGACAGAAAGTGGTGGTGGCTACTTTAGGTACAAAACTTTATGACGGTGACGAATGTTTTACCATCAAGAAATCAAAAATCCGTGGGGTGGAATCTACTGGTATGATTTGTGCCGAAGACGAAATCGGTATCGGTACGGATCATGCAGGTATTATCGTATTGCCGGAAAATGCTGTTCCGGGTACGCTTGCCAAGGATTATTATAATATCAAGAGCGACTATGTGCTTGAAGTGGACATCACGCCTAACCGTGCGGATGCTTGCTCTCACTATGGGGTGGCTCGTGACTTGTATGCTTATCTGATTCAGAACGGCAAACAGGCTACTTTGCAACGTCCGTCGGTAGACGGCTTTAAAGTGGAAAACCATGACTTGAATATTGAAGTGAAGGTGGAAAACAGCGAAGCTTGTCCGCATTATGCCGGTGTTACGGTGAAAGGTGTCACTGTGAAGGAAAGCCCGGAATGGCTGCAAAACAAATTGCGTCTGATCGGGGTGCGTCCTATTAATAATGTAGTGGATATTACTAATTATATCGTTCATGCTTTCGGTCAGCCGTTGCATTGCTTCGATGCCGGAAAGATAAAAGGCAATGAAGTAATTGTAAAGACAATGCCGGAAGGAACCCCGTTCGTTACGCTGGATGAGGTGGAACGTAAATTGAACGAACGCGACCTGATGATTTGTAACAAGGAAGAGGCCATGTGTATTGCCGGTGTATTCGGCGGACTGGACTCCGGTTCTACGGAAGCTACGACAGATGTATTCATTGAAAGTGCTTATTTCCATCCTACATGGGTGCGTAAGACAGCCCGCCGTCATGGCTTGAATACGGATGCTTCTTTCCGTTTCGAACGCGGTATCGATCCGAACAGTGTGATATATTGCTTGAAACTGGCTGCTTTGATGGTTAAAGAACTGGCCGGCGGTACGATTTCTTCTGAAATAAAAGACGTGTTCACTACTCCTGCACCCGATTTTATAGTTGATCTGGCTTATGAGAAAGTACATTCTTTGGTAGGAAAAGTAATTCCGGTAGAGACGATCAAGAGCATTGTGACCAGCCTGGAAATGAAGATCACTAATGAAACGGCGGAAGGGCTGACATTAGCTGTTCCTCCTTATCGTGTAGACGTGCAGCGTGATTGTGACGTGATTGAAGATATTCTTCGTATCTACGGATATAACAATGTTGAAATCCCGACTACACTGAACTCCAGCCTGACTACCAAAGGTGAACATGATAAATCGAATAAATTGCAGAACCTGATTGCAGAGCAATTGGTGGGCTGCGGATTTAATGAGATCCTGAACAACTCATTGACGCGTGCTGCTTATTATGATGGTATGGAGACTTATCCGTCCAACCACCTGGTGATGTTATTGAATCCGTTGAGTGCGGATTTGAACGCTATGCGTCAGACTTTGCTGTTCGGTGGACTGGAAAGTATTGCTCATAATGCAAATCGTAAGAATGCTGATTTGAAGTTCTTCGAATTCGGTAATTGCTATCATTTCGATGCTGACAAGAAGAATGAAGAGAAGGTATTGGCTCCTTACTCGGAAGATTATCACTTGGGCTTGTGGGTAACCGGTAAGAAGGTTTCCAATTCATGGGCACATGCAGATGAGAACAGTTCGGTATATGAATTGAAGGCTTATGTAGAAAATATATTGAAGCGTCTGGGACTGGATTTGCACAATCTGGTTGTCGGTAATCTGACGGACGATATTTTTGCTGCCGCACTTTCTATCAATACGAAGGGTGGTAAGCGTCTTGCTTCCTTCGGTATCGTGACTAAGAAGCTGTTGAAAGCATTTGATATTGACAATGAAGTGTATTTTGCCGACTTGAACTGGAAGGAACTGATGAAGGTTATCCGTTCTGTGAAGATCAGCTACAAGGAAATCTCCAAGTTCCCTGCTGTGAAACGTGACCTGGCATTGTTGCTTGACAAGAATGTGCAGTTTGCCGAAATCGAAAAGATTGCTTACGAAACAGAGAAGAAGCTGTTGAAAGAAGTGGAACTCTTCGACGTGTACGAAGGTAAGAATCTGGAAGCAGGCAAGAAGTCGTATGCGGTGAGCTTCCTGCTTCAGGATGAGAGCCAGACTTTGAATGATAAGATGATTGATAAGATCATGTCGAAACTGGTGAAGAACTTGGAAGATAAGCTGGGTGCCAAACTTAGATAAACTTAAAATTTCAATCTAAAAATATAAACCAATGGGAAGAGCATTTGAATATAGAAAGGCCGCTAAACTGAAAAGATGGGGCCACATGGCTAAAACATTTACAAGACTGGGTAAACAAATCGCGATAGCTGTAAAGGCAGGCGGTCCGGAACCTGAAAATAACCCGACTTTGCGTTCGGTGATCGCTACTTGTAAGCGTGAAAATATGCCGAAGGATAATATTGAACGTGCTATCAAAAACGCAATGGGTAAAGACCAGAGCGACTACAAGAGCATGACTTACGAAGGATACGGTCCTCACGGTATTGCTGTATTTGTGGATACGCTGACAGATAACACAACCCGTACGGTGGCTGACGTTCGTTCGGTATTTAATAAGTTTGGCGGTAATCTCGGTACAATGGGATCTCTCGCGTTCCTGTTCGACCACAAATGTGTATTCACTTTCAAGAAGAAAGACGGATTGGATATGGAAGAACTGATTCTGGATCTGATCGATTATGATGTGGAAGATGAATACGAAGAGGATGATGAAGAGGGAACAATCACTATCTATGGTAATCCCAAGAGCTATGCCGCTATTCAGAAACACCTGGAGGAGTGTGGCTTTGAAGATGTCGGTGGAGACTTCACTTATATCCCGAACGACATGAAAGAGGTGACTCCGGAACAGCGCGAAACATTGGATAAGATGATCGAACGTTTGGAAGAATTTGACGACGTGCAGACTGTTTATACCAATATGCAGCCGGAAGAGGGAGAATAAGACAAGGTTATGGAATATGTGTATAGAACCCAGGGAACTTGCAGCACCAACATCGAACTGAATGTGGAAGATGGAGTGGTGAAAGAAGTTGCTTTCTGGGGAGGATGTAATGGTAACCTTCAAGGTATTTCCCGCCTTGTGAGAGGAATGAAGGTAGCGGATGTTATCGCAAAACTTGAAGGAGTGCATTGTGGTGGCAGACCGACTTCATGTCCTGACCAATTGTGTCGTGCATTACATGAGATGGGATATTAATCGACTTCTTTTATTTTTGTAAAATTTGATATTTTTCAAGACCTTCGGCAATTTATTTTGTCGAGGGTCTTTTTTTTGTGGGAATCCATAGGGGGGGGGATCCGGGTGTTGTTTACTTACTTGTCGGTATTTTGAACTAAAATTGACCTTCACTCGTTATTTATAAGTATATTTGTAAGGTTAAAACTATTATGCAAAAATGAAGAATATTTTTCAAGACTTAAAACGCAAAGATCATAAACGCTATCTGGGTGGACTGGATGTTTTTAAATATATTGGTCCGGGGCTTCTGGTTACGGTAGGATTTATTGATCCGGGAAACTGGGCTTCTAACTTCGCCGCCGGTTCCGAATTTGGCTATTCCTTACTTTGGGTGGTTACATTGTCCACTATTATGCTGATTGTGCTTCAGCACAACGTTGCCCACCTGGGGATTGTTACCGGACTTTGCCTTTCGGAGGCGGCCACTAAATACACTCCCAAATGGGTGTCGCGACCTATTCTTGGTACGGCGGTATTGGCGTCGATTTCTACTTCTTTAGCGGAAATTCTGGGAGGTGCCATTGCGTTGGAAATGCTCTTTGATATTCCTATTATATGGGGAGCTGTGTTGACTACGCTTTTTGTCTCTATCATGCTTTTCACTAATTCGTATAAAAAGATAGAGCGTTCCATCATTGCATTTGTCTCCGTTATCGGGCTTTCGTTTATCTACGAACTGTTTCTGGTGGAAATAGACTGGCCGGCTGCGACAGCAGGGTGGGTGACTCCTTCTTTTCCGAAAGGAAGTATGCTGATTATCATGAGTGTGTTGGGAGCGGTAGTGATGCCTCATAATCTGTTTCTTCATTCGGAGGTGATTCAGAGTCACGAATATAATAAGAAAGATGATGCTTCTATTAAGAAGGTCTTGAAATATGAGTTGTTTGATACTCTTTTCTCTATGATTGTCGGCTGGGCGATTAACAGTGCCATGATTCTTCTGGCTGCCGCTACTTTCTTTAAAAGCGGTATTCAGGTAGAGGAACTGCAACAGGCTAAGTCATTGCTCGAACCTTTGTTGGGAAGTAATGCTGCCATCGTATTTGCACTGGCATTGCTGATGGCGGGTATTTCATCCACCATTACGAGCGGAATGGCGGCGGGTTCCATCTTTGCGGGTATTTTCGGTGAATCGTATCATATCAAAGACAGCCATTCGCAGGTAGGAGTCCTTTTATCTCTGGGAATTGCCTTATTGCTGATTTTCTTTATTGGAGATCCTTTCAAAGGATTGATTATTTCGCAGATGATACTTAGTATTCAATTACCTTTCACGGTATTTTTGCAGGTGGGACTGACGTCTTCCCGAAAGGTGATGGGAGATTATGTCAACAGTCGTTGGAGCACGTTTGTGTTGTATTCGATTGCCATTATTGTTTCGGTACTGAATATCATGCTTTTGTTTTCATAAAATGAATATAAATCAATACATATAGATCGATGAAGATTATTACTTATAATGTGAACGGACTACGTGCTGCCGTATCTAAAGGTTTGCCGGAATGGCTGGCGCAGGAGAATCCTGATATTCTTTGTCTGCAAGAGACGAAACTGCAACCGGACCAGTATCCGGGAGAGGTGTTTGAAGCGTTGGGTTACAAGTCTTATTTGTATTCGGCGCAGAAGAAAGGATACAGTGGAGTGGCCATACTTACCAAGCAGGAACCGGACCATGTGGAATATGGGATGGGAATGGAGGCTTATGATAATGAAGGACGTTTTATCCGGGCGGATTTCGGAGACTTATCGGTAGTCAGTGTTTATCACCCTTCGGGGACGAGTGGGGACGAACGCCAGGCTTTTAAAATGGTGTGGCTGGAAGATTTTCAAAAGTATGTGATGGAGTTGCAGAAGTCCCGTCCCAATTTGATTCTTTGTGGCGATTATAATATCTGCCATGAGCCGATCGACATTCATGATCCTGTCCGGAATGCAACAAACAGTGGTTTCCTTCCTGAAGAACGGGAGTGGATGACACGTTTCCTGTCTGCGGGGTATGTTGATTCTTTCCGTACGCTTTGTCCCGAAAAACAGGAATATACCTGGTGGAGCTATCGTTTTAATTCTCGTGCCAAAAATAAGGGTTGGAGAATTGACTATTGTATGGTCAGTGAGCCGGTACGCCCGCTGTTGAAACGGGCGTATATCCTGAATGAGGCCGTACATTCCGACCATTGTCCGATGGTGTTGGAAATATTATAGGATAGTAATACTCAATTTACGGGCGTCTTATATTTTTGTGCGAAATAAAAATGCAAAATAGTTTATGGAAGATAGAATACAGAAAGCAGTGGAGCTTTTTAAGAGCGGATATAACTGTTCGCAGTCGGTGGTAGCAGCCTTTGCAGATATGTATGGATTTACACAGGAACAGGCGTTACGTATGGGTGCTTCCTTTGGCGGGGGAATAGGACGAATGCGCGAAACGTGTGGAGCTGCCTGCGGCATGTTTTTGGTGGCGGGCTTGGAAACCGGCGCTACGGAAGCGACAGACCGGGAAGGAAAAGCTGCCAATTATGCGGTGGTGCAAGAACTGGCGGCTGAATTTAAGAAGCGTAACGGCTCGCTGATTTGTGGCGAATTGTTGGGATTAAAGAAAAAAGATCCCGTTTCAACGATTCCGGAAGAGCGTACTGCTCAATATTATAGCAAGCGTCCTTGCGCTAAAATGGTGGAAGAAGCGGCAAGAATTTGGTCTGAATATCTCGAAAAGCATCCTAAATGAGGTTCTAAAATGCTTTTTTATTACAAAAACGATAAAAAAGTGCTCAATAAAGTGTTATATAACATAAAAATAACTATCTTTGTCTCCGAAATAAAATCTGAAAGTCTTTTTGACCGGATGATTTTAAGCATGTCTAACTAAAATTGCAAAGCAAATGTTGAAAGAAAAAGCTGGTGTAATTGCAGGTACTATCTGGAATGCACTGAACGAAACAGAAGGAATGACTGCCAAGCAGCTTAAAAAAGCAACTAAATTGGTTGACAAAGATCTGTTCCTCGGCCTTGGCTGGTTATTGAGAGAAGACAAAGTCTCTGTGGAAGAAGTTGAAGGTGAACTCTTCATCAAATTGATCTAAGCGAGTAACTCACTTAAGCAATAAAAAAATGCGTTGGTACATGATCATAATGTTATCAACGCATTTTTTTTTATTCCGCCATTTACGTATCTTTGCACACCAAAAAGATAAAATAATAAGAATTCAGAATGAAGAATATTCGCAACTTTTGCATTATTGCTCATATTGACCACGGTAAGTCAACGTTGGCCGACCGTCTGTTGGAGTTTACTAACACCATTCAGGTGACTTCAGGGCAGATGCTTGATAATATGGATCTGGAAAAAGAAAGAGGGATCACTATCAAGAGCCATGCGATCCAGATGGAATATACTTATCAGGGGGAGAAGTATGTCCTTAACCTGATTGATACTCCGGGACACGTGGACTTTTCGTATGAGGTGTCACGTTCTATCGCTGCATGTGAAGGGGCATTGCTGATTGTCGATGCTTCGCAGGGAGTGCAGGCGCAGACTATCTCGAATCTGTACATGGCAATTGAGCACGACCTTGAGATTATTCCGGTGATTAATAAATGCGATATGGCGAGTGCCAATCCCGAAGAAGTGGAGGACGAGATCATTGAATTGCTGGGCTGCAAGCGGGAGGAAGTGATCCGTGCATCCGGCAAAACGGGTATGGGAGTGGAAGAAATACTGGCGGCCGTGATCGAGCGTATTCCTCATCCGGAAGGAGATGAAGAGGCTCCGTTGCAAGCTTTGATTTTCGACTCTGTATTCAACTCTTTCCGTGGAATTATTGCTTATTTCAAGATTGAAAACGGTATGATTCGCAAGGGGGATAAGGTGAAATTCTTCAATACGGGAAAAGAGTATGATGCCGATGAAGTGGGAGTGCTGAAAATGGATATGGTACCTCGCAACGAACTTCGTACGGGGGATGTGGGATATATTATTTCCGGTATCAAGACTTCTAAAGAGGTGAAGGTGGGAGATACCATTACGCATATTGCCCGTCCGTGTGACAAGGCTATTGCCGGTTTTGAGGAAGTGAAGCCGATGGTGTTTGCCGGGGTTTATCCGATTGAGGCGGAGGATTTCGAAGATCTTCGCGCGTCTTTGGAAAAGTTGCAGCTGAATGATGCGTCGTTGACTTTCCAGCCGGAGTCTTCGCTGGCTTTGGGTTTTGGTTTCCGTTGTGGTTTCCTCGGATTGCTCCACATGGAGATTGTGCAGGAGCGTCTGGATCGTGAGTTTGACATGAATGTGATTACTACGGTACCGAACGTGTCCTACCATATCTATGACAAGCAAGGTAATATGAAGGAGGTGCACAACCCCGGTGGTATGCCCGACCCGACGATGATTGACCATATCGAGGAACCGTATATCAAAGCATCTATTATTACAACCACCGATTATATCGGTCCTATTATGACGCTTTGCCTGGGTAAACGTGGTGAATTGATTAAACAGGAATATATCTCCGGTAATCGTGTGGAAATCTATTACAATATGCCTTTGGGAGAGATTGTGATTGATTTCTACGATAAGTTGAAGAGTATTTCCAAAGGGTATGCGTCGTTTGATTATCATCCGAATGGTTTCCGTACTTCCAAACTGGTGAAGCTGGATATCTTGTTGAACGGTGAGCCTGTGGATGCACTTTCTACTTTGACACATATTGACAATGCTTACGATATGGGACGACGGATGTGTGAGAAGCTGAAAGAGCTCATTCCGCGCCAGCAGTTTGATATTGCCATTCAGGCGGCTATCGGAGCGAAGATTATTTCGCGTGAAACCATTAAGGCGGTCCGTAAGGATGTGACAGCGAAGTGTTACGGGGGTGACGTGAGCCGTAAACGTAAACTGCTTGAGAAGCAGAAAAAAGGTAAGAAACGAATGAAACAAATCGGTAACGTGGAGGTGCCGCAAAAAGCCTTCCTCGCTGTACTGAAACTAGATTAAAATACTGCCGCAAGCAATTTTTCAGAGATATGTTCTGAACAAATTGACTTGCGGTTAGTTTTTAATACACAAACAACTATAAATATGAGAAAAGTTCTGTCTTTTTCGGGCTTCCTGATGTTGGGGCTCATCGTTTCGCAATTCCTGCCGGTGATGGCAGGAGATGGGTATGGAGCTGTTAAATCCATATCGAATGTACTGCTCTATGTATGCCTTAGTTTTATAATGATTAATGTAGGCCGTGAGTTTGTCCTTGATAAAACGAGGTGGAAAAGTTACGCTCAAGATTATTTTATTGCGATGGCGACGGCTGCTTTACCGTGGTTTATGATTGCTATTTATTATGTGTTTATTTTGCTTCCGCCCGATTTCTGGAATAGTTGGGAAGCATGGAAGGAGAATTTGCTGCTAAGCCGTTTTGCCGCACCTACATCGGCCGGTATTCTGTTTACAATGTTGGCGGCTATCGGACTGAAGTCCAGTTGGATTTATAAGAAAATACAGGTATTGGCAATTTTCGATGATTTGGATACGATTCTTTTGATGATTCCTCTTCAGATTATGATGATCGGACTGCGCTGGCAGTTGATTATTGTGGTGGTGATTGTATTCTTGTTATTGTCGATCGGCTGGCAAAGATTGAATAAGTATGATTGGCGTCAGGACTGGAAGGCTATCCTCTTTTATTCAGTGATTATATTTCTGGCTACTCAAATACTGTATCTGGGGAGTAAAGAATTGTATGGGGACGAGGGAAGTATTCATATTGAAGTCCTGTTGCCGGCATTTGTTTTGGGTATGATCATGAAACATAAGGAACATGATACACCGGTGGAACGAAAGGTGTCTACCGGAATTTCATTTTTCTTCATGTTTCTGGTGGGAATGAGCATGCCGCATTTTATTGGAGTGAACTTTGCGGAGACTCATGCAGGTTCTTATTCCGTAACCGGTTCGCAGGAGATGATGTCGTGGGGAATGATTCTGTTTCATGTGGTGATTGTCTCTTTATTGTCGAATATAGGAAAGCTTTGTCCGATGTTCTTCTATCGTGACCGGAAATTAAGTGAGCGGCTGGCTCTTTCCATCGGTATGTTTACCCGTGGCGAGGTAGGGGCCGGAATCATTTTCATTGCATTGGGATATAACTTGGGTGGCCCTGCATTGGTTATTTCAGTGCTTACTCTGGTATTGAATCTGATTCTGACGGGTATCTTCGTTCTTTGGGTGAAGAATCTGGCTTTGCGGAGTTATGCGGATTGACGTGATATGGAAATGTTGTGGAGTATTTTTTTAGGCACGGATTACACGGATTTCACGGTTTTTAGAAATACGATTGCATAAAGCAACAGCGTAATCCGTGTAATCCGTGCCTGAATAATATCAGTTAGTAATCTGTCGAATCGTCCTCTACGTCAATGGGGAGAATCTTTTGGCTTTCTTCATGCGGCAACTGTTCCACTTGCCGCAGTTTGCGTTCGATGGCACGTGTCCGTTTTCCCATGACTTCTTCGAGTTGGTCACCGGCGCTTTGCAGGTTCTTTTGTACTTTTTCAAGCAACCCTCCGAATTTACTGAATTCTGTTTTGACAGCTCCCAATACGGTCCAGACTTCTCCGGTACGTTTTTGGATAGCGAGCGTGCGGAATCCCATCTGAAGACTGTTGAGAATGGCGCCTAATGTTGTCGGTCCCGTAACTACAATCTTATACTCCTTTTGGAGTGTTTCGATGAGACTGGTACGACGGATTACTTCGGCATATATGCTTTCAAACGGCAGGAACATAATGGCAAAGTCTGTGGTAAACGGCGGGTCTACATATTTATCATGGATGTCTTTTGCCATCTTTTTGATTGTATTTTCCAATTGCTTGCCGCACGATTCCATCAATGCTGTGTCTCCCGCTTCGAATGCGTCGTAGTATTGTTCGTATACATCTTTGGGGAATTTGGCGTCGATGGGGAGGTAGACGGTGCTGTTGGCGTCATCTTTTCCCGGAAGTTTGATGGCAAACTCCACAAATTCGGTTCCGCTCTTTTTCGTTTTGACATTGGCGTCGTACTGTTCGGGGCTCATCATTTGTTCTAAGAGTGCACCCAATTGGACTTCGCCGAACGTGCCTCTCATCTTTACGTTGCTCAATACCTTTTTCAGCCCACCGACATCTTGGGCGAGAGATTTCATTTCTCCCAGTCCTTTTTGTACGTTTTCAAGTTGCGAACGGACGATTTCGAATGATTGGCCGATACGTTCGTTAAGTGTTTTTTGTAACTTTTCCTCTACCATCAAACGCATATCGTCGAGACGTTTTTCGGTGGATTTCAGCAATGCTTCCTGCTGGCGGGCCATCATGTCGAATTTCTGTCGTTGCAGTTCTCCGGTGGTCATCATATTCTTGTGCAGAACATCTTGAAGCTGTTGCATATTCTGGTTCAGCGTTTGCGTCATTTCCATGCGAAGTTCCCGGATGCTGCGGTTCAGTTCTTCCCGGTTTTCCTGCATTTGCTGGCGCAAGGCTATTTGTAATTGTTCTGCTTGAGTTTGATTGTTGCCTTTGGTTAGTGATAATACAAGTAGGACTATCACTAACACGGCAATAACAATAAGTAGAATCAGTTCCATCAATATGTCAGAATTTCGTTTCCGGTTTCCGTTATCAGAATCATATTTTCCCATTGGGCGGAAGGCAGTCCGTCGTCGGTGCAGACAGTCCATCCGTCGGCTTCGTCTATGAATACTTCATAGGTTCCCATATTAATCATAGGTTCGATGGTGAAGGTCATGCCCGGCACAATCATCATGCCCGTACCCCGGCGTCCGAAATGTTCTACGTCCGGTTCTTCGTGGAATTGCATTCCTACGCCATGTCCGCAGAGATCACGGACTACGCTGAATCCGTTCTTTTCGGCATGTTCCTGAATGGCAGCGCCTACATCACCCAGCTGTTTCCAAGGTTGGGCGGCGGCAATGCCTATTTCCATACATTCTTTGGTTACCTGTACCAACTTTTGCATTTCAGGGCTGACGTCACCGATCATAAACATACGGGATGCATCGGAGAAATACCCTTTGTAAATGGTGGAAACATCCACATTGATGATATCTCCGCTTTTCAGAATCTCATTTTTATTGGGTATTCCGTGGCACACTACATCGTTGATGCTGGTGCAGACGCTTTTGGGAAATCCTTCGTAGTTGAGTGGGGCAGGGATAGCACCATGACTGGTAGTATAATCATATACGAGCACATCAATTTCTTCGGTGGACATGCCTTCCCGGATATTTTCCGAAATATAGTCCAGCAGTGCAGTATTGATTTTGGCACTTTCACGGATGCCTTCCAGTTGTTCGGGAGTACGGAGTACTTTGCGCGGTGGGAGTTTGTAACCTTGCTTTCTGTATTTCTGTATTTTTGCTTCTACTTCAGCCGGATAATTAGAGGGAGTAAACCGGAATCCCTTGATAAAGTTCTTCATTATGATAGCATATTTAATCGTATGACAAAGGTACGAGAATAAATGGAAAATATGCTTCCTTGTTTTCTAAAACTTTTCGATTCCTGATTATCGGCAGGTTTTTACCATTCGTATGAAACGCTAACTTGAGGTATCCATTCCCGTCTTTTTCGATGAACTTTCTATTTATATTGATCTCCTGATCGGATTCCAGCATTTGCTGAAGTTTCAATGAATCTTGTTGGTTCCATTCTTGTCCTGCTGCGGATAAGGGGAACAATAATAAACAAAGAATATTCAATTGATATTTTCGAATGTCCATACTGCGTTGTGCTAGTAGAGTTTATTGTATGGACGATGGAAAACAGGAAATGCTGCTCTAAACGATCAATGAATAGTAATTATTTCACATAATATGGGAATACTTCTCTTTTATTTATGATAGTTTTTTAGCTTTGAAAACCGGTTGTATCTTCTGAATCTCCGATTCAAAACCAAACCAGTAACCATGTCCTTCTTCATCGGTGGGAAGGAAACATAATCGTAGATTCTCGCGATATGCTCCATATTCTATTTCCCAGCTTTCAGGTGGTAGCTGTCTTTTGGTCCTTACTTTTTCTGCCGGAGCCTTTTTTAATGACATACCCGCTTCTATCCATGCAATGCTGACTTGTGCCAGGTAGTCGGGATAATGATTCTTGCAGAAATCATAGAGGATTAATCCTCTTTTTTCCAGACTAAGAGGGGTGTCAATGACATCAGTTTGAACTAAATGGTCGAGTAACTCATGTATAAAATGAGGGTTTTCCAGAATGAGTATCCGTGTGATGCTTCGCCAAGTGGGAGTATTATAGAAACCGTCTAACAGGCGGGACAGATAATGTGCTGTCTGTAGTTCATCTACGGTGATTTCACGAGTTTGAAGAACTTCGTATGGAGGGAGTGGGGAGTACTGTATGCCTAACTCGTCCGCTCTTCTTTTCATTTCGGTGCCCGGAAGTAATTTGAGGGATTCCAGTTGAATTTCTCCTGCGCCATACTCTGCTAAAGTACGGACATCATCGAAAATCTCTGATAGATGGTAGAGTGGGAGTCCTGCTATCAAGTCGGCATGAGTTTCCATATTTTTAAGTGAACATAGATATTTAAGTCCGGCCAGAGCGTCGGAGAGTTTTCCTATTCTCCGGCTTTGTTCAAGCACGTTTTCCCGTAGGCTTTGGATTCCGGCTTCCAGATGCAGCAGTCCTTTAGGGAGGGTGGCTAATTCCTGTTGGAGTTCATCGGAAAGGAGTGCGGGATGAATTTCCAGATGGAAACAGATATCCGGGTATTCGCGGAATAGATTTAGTAATTCTTTTGCCCGTTTGTTGTTGTAATTGAACGTGCGGTCCAGTACCCTCACGTTCTTGATTCCGTGTTGGTGTATTACGTCGAGACGTTTCCGGGTTGCTTCAAGAGATAGGGTGCGAACTGGCTTTTCACCTCCACTGACACAAAAGGCACAGGTGTTAAAACATCCGCGGGTGGTTTCTAACTGTACAAAAGGTTTGCTCCAGTTGAAGAAACGGCTCTTTTCGGGGGGAACCAATTCGGAAAACTTCATAACGCGGGCGAGTCCGTTGTCATGATATCCTCCCGATTCGTCCAGATAACAGAGTCCTGTGATTGATTTCCATTCTTTTCTTGGCTGATTCCACACTTTTAACCATAAAGGAAATACTTCTTCGCCTTCTCCGCGAAACACTCCGCTTACAAATTTGTTCTTATATAAGAAAGCTTCATTATCTCCTAAAAATTCGGGGCCTCCGAGTATGGCACAACAGTGGGGTAGTAATGCTTTTGCGCGTGAAACGATGTGTAGGAGTTGCTCGTGATTAAATAGCCAGTTGGTAGCTGCGATGATGTCCGGTTGATGACGGTAGATTTGATTGACGACACTGCCCGTATTTTCATTGATAGTGGCGGAGACTACGCACCATTCAATAGTGGTATCGTCTGCTATTTGAGCATGGAGTGCAGGGAGTGCCAATGAGGAGTGTGCGTACGAACTATTTAAATCAAGCCAAAGAAGTTTCATGTGGAAAATTTAATATTATCTTTGCAAAGGTACAAAAAACTTGTGGCTTGTGATGTATAGTAAATATAAAATGCTAATTTTGTATTAATAAACGCAATAAACTAGAGAATTATGAAAATGATAAAAAGATATGCAGGTATCTTGATGATGCTGACTTTATTGGTTGGCTTTACTTCGTGTGAAGACGATGAAGATATTTATGACGATTTGATGGGACGCACCTGGGTGGGTGATTTGTGGTTCGGTTCTGATTATAATCCGATAGAAAGTGGTATTCGCTTGGATAATAATGGGCTGGGAATAGACTATCAGGTTTATGATTATAATGGTAAATCTGCAGGTGATTTGCCTTTCCGGTGGTGGGTTGATTATGGCACATTGTACCTTGATTATGGACGTGATTTTGCTTTACGTGAGATAAGGGGCGTTCGTGTCAGAGGGCGTTATTTGCAAGGTGACCTGTATCTTGATGGAGGATATATTGATTATATTGAGTTGCAAATGCAATAGAATAAGATCTGATTTTAATAGAAAAAGGAGTTAAATCAAAATCAATTGATCTAACTCCTTCTCTTTTTTTTGAGTATAGTTTTATTTTTTCAAAAATAGCTTCTTGAACTCTGCCGGATAAGGCGTCTCGAACTCCATCAAATCTCCCGTTACCGGATGATAGAAACAAAGTTTGAAAGCATGGAGTGCCAGACGTCCGATAGGATTGGGGGAATCTTCTCTTCCATATCTTCCGTCACCGATAATGGGATGACCTAAATCCTGCATATGCACACGAATCTGGTTCTTCCGGCCGGTTTCCAGATCGAGCTCCAACAGGGAATATCCGTTGGCACGTTTGATTGTCCTGTAGTGGGTTATAGATTTTGAGCCGCCGTCATCATACTCGCTGGAACTTACATAAAGCGTTTTATCAGTCAGCCAGGAAACGACTGTATCATAATCTTTCTCCATATTACCTTCCACTACAGCTACATATCGGCGGTCGGTCACTATATCATGCCAGTTGTCGCGCAGGGTCCGCTGTGTTTTTTCGTCTTTGGCAAACATCATCAGACCGGAAGTGTCCCTGTCCAGGCGATGAACGATAAACACACGGAATTGACGTCCGGAGCGTTGCACATATTCATTGAGTATCGTGTAGGCCGTGCGCTCTTTCTGGCGTTCCGTATTGACTGATAAAAGTCCCTGCATCTTTTCGACAACAATGATATAGGCATCTTCATACACGATTTTCAGCAGTCTGTTATTAAATTCTTTCTTTCCTTTCTCTTTGCTGATTTGTACCTTCATGCCCGGTTCCAACGGGAAGTTGAATTGCGTGGTTATCACATTATCAACAAACACCACCCGCTTGCTTAGCAACGATTTCAATTTGGTGCGACTTGCGTCCGGCATCTTGGCAGCGAGGAACTCCATTAGTTCCATAGGTTCTTTCACTGCATAATTTGTATATTGAGCGCGTGCTTTTTCAGCAGGAGTTCTTCTGGGTCTTTTTTTCATTTCTTTTTCTTCTTTTGAGATTTTATTTTTCACCACAGATTACACACATTATAATAATCAATAATAAAAATCTGTGTTAACCTGTGTAATCTGCGGTGAACTTTTTATCGAAGTTCCAGTAACACAACATTTTCTACATGATGAGTGTGAGGGAACATATCTACCGGTTGGACGGCTTTCACTTTATACTTCTCATCAAGCAACTGCAGATCCCGTGCTTGAGTGGCAGGGTTGCAGCTTACATAAACAATCCGTTTCGGTTCAGCAAACAAAATGACGTCAACCACATCCTGATGCATGCCGGCACGGGGAGGGTCTGTGATAATTACATCCGGACGTCCATGCTGATTGATGAAATCCTGTGTCAGCATATCTTTCATGTCGCCGGCATAAAACAGTGCATTCTTGATATCATTGATTTCTGCATTTACCTTTGCGTCTTCAATAGCTTCCGGCACGTATTCGATACCGATCACCTGACGGGCTTGGCGTGAGACGAAGTTGGCGATTGTTCCTGTTCCTGTATAGAGGTCGTATACCAATTCGTTTCCTGTTAGTCCGGCAAAGTCACGGGCTACTTTATATAAATTATAAGCCTGTTCCGAGTTGGTCTGATAGAATGATTTCGGACCGACCTTGAAACGCAGTCCTTCCATCTCTTCAAAGATATGATCTTTCCCTTTAAATACGTGCACATCCAAATCATTGATGGTATCGTTGCACTTATTATTAATAATGTATAGAAGGGACGTGATTTCAGGGAAAGAGTCCGCTACAAATTGGAGTAACTGCTTGAACAGTTCCATTTCGTGCTCTTCCGTAATCTTACAAATAACGATCACCATCAGTTCCCCGGTTGAGGATGTGCGTACGATCATATTCCGCAGCATACCTTCCTGCGTGCGCAGATTGATGAAAGAGTAATCATTCTCGTAAGCATAGTCACGTATTGCATTCCGGATGCGGTTGGATATATCATCCTGCAACCAGCATTTCTCGATGGCCAGCACTTTGTCAAAGGCTCCCGGAATGTGGAAACCCACCGCATTCATCTGGTCATATTTCACATCCTGACGGACTTCCTCATTAGTCAGCCAGCGTTTGTTTGAAAAGGTGAACTCCAGTTTGTTTCTGTAGAATTCCGTTTTGGCAGAACCGAGAATCGGGGAAATTTCGGGAAGTTCGATCTTTCCGATACGTCTCAAATTATCTTCCACTTGCTTTTGCTTATACCTGATTTGCTCCGAATAGGGGAGCACTTGCCACTTGCAGCCACCGCATACGCCATAGTGTTGGCAGAAAGGAACAGCGCGATTGGGTGACAGCTCGTGAAACTTCACCGCTTCAGCTTCGGCATATTTATTCTTTTTACGCTTGATTTGCAGGTCTACCACATCACCCGGCACTACATAGGGAACAAAAATCACCAGGTCGTTTACTTTTGCGATGGCTTTTCCTTCGGCAGCCACATCCATGATTGTTACCTTCTCCAATAAGGGAAGCTCTTTTTTCTTTCTTGCCACTTTTACACCAGTCTAATAATTACTTTGCAAAAGTAGGTATTTTTTTTGGAAAAAATTCGGGTATATAGAAATATTCCGGATTGTAATGTCGAAATTGCATTTTGATAGAAAGTTTTTTCGCAAAAAGTTTTCAAGTTTGCGAAATATCCTTAGATTTGCGAAAAGATAATAGTCATAATGTAACTTTAAACACAATATTATGGATAAAAAAAGAGTTTATACCTTTGGTAATGGTCAGGCAGAAGGAAAAGCTGACATGAAGAATTTGCTCGGTGGTAAGGGAGCCAACCTTGCTGAAATGAATTTAATCGGAATTCCTGTCCCTCCCGGATTCACAATAACTACAGATGTTTGTACGGAATATAATACGCTAGGGCGTGATAAAGTGGTTGAGCTGCTGAAAGATGAAGTAGTAAAAGCGATCGCCCATGTGGAAGCGTTGATGAAATCTAAATTCGGTGACATTGAAAATCCTTTGTTGGTGTCTGTACGTTCCGGTGCACGCGCATCTATGCCGGGTATGATGGATACGATTTTGAATTTGGGATTGAATGATGAAGTGGTAGAAGGAATTATCCGTAAGACTGGTAATGCACGCTTTGCATGGGACTCTTATCGTCGTTTTGTACAGATGTACGGTGATGTGGTTCTGGGCATGAAGCCTACCAATAAAGATGATATCGACCCGTTTGAAGCCATCATCGAAGAGGTGAAGAAAGCGAAAGGGGTGGAACTGGATAACGAGCTGAAAGTGGAAGACTTGCAGGAACTCGTAAAGAAATTTAAAGCTGCCGTGAAGGAACAGACGGGAAAAGATTTCCCGACTTGTGCATATGAACAACTGTGGGGAGCTATCTGTGCCGTATTTGATTCATGGATGAATGAACGCGCTATTCTTTACCGTAAGATGGAAAGTATACCTGATGAATGGGGTACGGCTGTCAATGTACAGGCTATGGTATTCGGTAATATGGGTGATACTTCGGCTACAGGTGTGTGTTTCTCACGTGATGCCGGTACAGGTGAAGATCTTTTCAACGGTGAATACCTGATCAACGCGCAAGGTGAAGACGTTGTGGCCGGTATTCGTACTCCGCAACAGATCACCAAGATCGGTTCTCAACGTTGGGCTGTGTTGGCTGGCGTTACCGAAGATGTTCGCGCGGCGAAGTTCCCTTCCATGGAAGAGGCAATGCCGGAAATTTATAAAGAACTGGATGCTCTTCAGACCAAACTGGAAAATCACTATAAAGATATGCAGGACATGGAGTTCACTGTACAGGAAGGTAAACTTTGGTTCCTTCAGACGCGTAACGGTAAACGTACGGGTGCTGCCATGGTGAAGATTGCTATGGATTTGCTCCGTCAGGGCATGATTGACGAAAAGACTGCTTTGATGCGTGTGGAGCCGAATAAACTGGACGAACTGCTTCATCCTGTATTTGATAAAGATGCTTTGAAGAAAGCCAAAGTGCTGACTCGTGGTCTTCCGGCTTCTCCGGGTGCCGCAACCGGCCAGATTGTATTCTTCGCCGATGACGCTGCTGAATGGCATGCTGCCGGTAAACGCGTGGTGATGGTTCGCATCGAGACTTCTCCGGAAGACTTGGCGGGTATGGCAGTTGCCGAAGGTATTCTGACGGCTCGTGGCGGTATGACTTCTCATGCTGCTGTGGTGGCTCGTGGCATGGGTAAGTGCTGTGTATCGGGTGCGGGTGCATTGAATATTGATTATAAGAACCGTACTGTAGAAATCGACGGCGTTGTTTTGAAAGAAGGAGATTATATTTCTTTGAACGGGAGTACAGGTGTGGTATATAATGGCAAGGTGGAAACGAAAGCTGCAGAACTTTCCGGTGACTTTGCAGAATTGATGACATTGGCTGATAAATATACCCGTTTGCAGGTACGTACGAATGCGGATACTCCTCATGATGCGGAAGTCGCCCGTAACTTCGGTGCGGTAGGTATCGGTCTTTGCCGTACGGAGCATATGTTCTTCGAGGGTGAAAAGATCAAGGCAATGCGTGAAATGATTCTGGCAGAAAATGCAGAAGGACGTCGGAAAGCATTGGCTAAGATTCTTCCATACCAACAGGAAGATTTTAAGGGTATCTTTAAAGCAATGGCAGGTTGTCCGGTAACTGTCCGTTTGCTCGATCCTCCTTTGCACGAGTTCGTTCCTCACGATTTGAAAGGACAGCAGGAAATGGCAGATACTATGGGGGTGAGCTTGCAATATATCCAGCAGCGTGTAGAATCACTGTGTGAGCATAACCCGATGTTGGGTCACCGTGGTTGCCGTCTGGGAAATACTTATCCTGAAATTACACAGATGCAGACACGTGCCATCTTAGGTGCTGCATTGGAACTGAAGAAAGAAGGAGTGGAAACTCATCCGGAAATCATGGTTCCGTTGACTGGTATCCTGTATGAATTCAAGGAGCAGGAAAATGTAATCCGCTCGGAAGCAAAGAAGTTGTTTGAGGAAGTGGGAGATAGTATCGACTTCAAAGTTGGTACAATGATCGAAATCCCGCGTGCAGCTTTGACTGCCGACCGTATCGCTTCTTCTGCCGAGTTCTTCTCATTCGGTACAAATGACTTGACGCAGATGACTTTCGGTTATTCTCGTGATGATATAGCTTCTTTCCTTCCTGTTTATCTGGAAAAGAAGATTTTAAAAGTGGATCCGTTCCAGGTTCTCGACCAGAATGGTGTGGGACAATTGGTACGTATGGCTACAGAAAAGGGCCGTGCTATCCGTCCGGATCTGAAATGTGGTATTTGTGGTGAACATGGTGGTGAGCCTTCTTCTGTGAAGTTCTGCCACCGGGTAGGTTTGAACTACGTTAGTTGTTCTCCGTTCAGAGTGCCGATTGCCAGACTGGCGGCGGCGCAGGCAGCAATAGAAGGATAGTCAAATACGCTGGTTAGGTACTTAACTATCTGATAAATAGACTGTAAATACTTGTGAAAGTATTTGCAGTCTATTTTTTATTGTCCGCTTTGTCTTGGGCATTCGTTCTCTTGGTTAAATAAATAT
Source organism: Bacteroides sp. D55t1_190419_B8 (assembly GCF_015558905.1). Lineage (NCBI taxonomy): Bacteria > Pseudomonadati > Bacteroidota > Bacteroidia > Bacteroidales > Bacteroidaceae > Bacteroides > Bacteroides sp. D55t1_190419_B8. Next base: position 125,262 of record NZ_JADMOU010000011.1, on the reverse strand, counting down.
TTGGTATTTATTATAAAAAACTAACCAAATGTTTGTTTAATCGTAAAAACAGCTTTACATTTGCACCCCAGAAATCGACCGAATTGGGGTCTAACGTTTAATTTAAAAAACAAAGAAGATGAAAAAGGGTTTATTATTGGTAGTTGTAATGTTGGCAACTATCGCTGTAAAAGCACAAGACATTTACGTAGGCGGATCTTTGAATCTGTGGCGTAACAGTACAGGCAACACTACCTCTTTTAAAATTGCTCCGGAAATCGGATACAACTTTAATGAGACATGGGCATTGGGTGCTGAATTGGACTATTCACACAATTATGTTACAGGACAAACTGCAAACTCTGTATTTGTAGCTCCGTACATTCGTTGGTCTTATTGTGAAACCGGTGCTGTCCGTCTGTTTCTGGACGGAACTGCTGCTATCGGCTTCGTGAAAATTAAAGATGGAGACACTACCAAGGCTGGACAAGTGGGACTTAGACCGGGTATTGCCGTTAAATTGAACGATCACTTTTCTTTTATTGCCAAGTATGGTTTCTTGGGATATCGTAGAAATGTAAATACGCTTGGAGATTCTTTTGGTCTTGAACTTACCAGTGAAGATCTTTCAATTGGTTTCCATTACGCTTTCTGATAAGAGGAAAACAGTTTAATCAAATAGGAAAGGGAGTTCTCAAAAATAGGGAATTCCCTTTTTCTATGTATAAACTCTATAAATTACGCACTTGTTAACGAAAAAGTTGTTTAATACGAATTACAATTATACATTTGTATTGTTAAATAGGGAGGGGTAATAAAATCCCTTAGTATTAATTTAAAACTTTAAAATTATGAAGAAGAGTGTTTTGTTTGTTTTATTTGCACTGATTTCAGTGGCAGGTTTCTCTCAAATTACAGGTTGGAATGCCAAAGTAGGTATGAACTTTAGTAATTACACCGGTGATCTTGACCTGAATGCAAAGGTTGGATTCAAACTTGGTGGAGGTTTTGAATATGCTTTTGATGATACATGGTCACTGCAACCTTCATTATTCCTGACTAGCAAGGGGGCAAAGAAAGACGGAAGTAGCATTAATGCAATGTATTTGGAATTGCCGGTAATGGCTGCTGCGCGTTTCAATGTAGCAGATAATACTAATCTGGTGGTTAATGCAGGTCCTTATTTTGCTTGTGGTATTGCCGGTAAGACAAAGTTTGACTTAGGAAACAATACGGAACATAAAGAGAATACTTTCGGTGATGATGGTTTGAAACGTTTTGATGCTGGTCTTGGTGTGGGAGTCGCATTGGAGTTTGGTAAGATCATTGCAGGTTTGGATGGTCAATTCGGTTTAGTTGACGTACAAAAAGTTGGCAATCCTAAAAATATGAACTTCTCTATTATCGTGGGATATAAGTTCTGATAAGAAAACACTGAAAATACAGAAAGCCGTTGCAGAAGATAATTTGCAGCGGCTTTTTTTAGTTCATGATTGAGAAAGTCATTTCTTTTATTGTGGGTATAATGGGAATGCACAGTCAGTTTACCATCGGCTTTTCATTAATCTGATAACTTCTTCAACTTTTTAAAGTGCTCGATTACGGCTAAATAGTTCTGATCCTGACAGGCATCGAATTTGTTCCAAAGATCTCCTAATACGACAGCCCCTCCAAAACCGAAATCTTTAATCTCCAGTAAATTATCTTCATTAATGCCTCCCAATGCCATTACTTTAGAGTCGATGATTTTCGCTCTTTGTGCTTCGCGCAATTCTTCGGCAGTATAGGTTGAATAGTAATTCACTTTAGAGATACTGTCATAGATAGGACTCATAAAAACATAATCATAAAAATGCTTTCTGTTTTTCACCTCTTCCACTGAATGGCACGAACAACTGATATGGCCATAATAGTCATGCGGCTCTTTGGGATTACGGGCATTCAGGTGGATTCCCATCAGATTGAATTCCTCTTTTAGATAAAAATGCTCATGCGTGACAATGCGGCGGTGATATTTCTCCGGAATAAGAGTCAGCAGCCGTTCTGAATACATAGCCGGAGTCTCCGGTTTCCTAAGATGTAGGACATCCAGCCCCTCTTCGAAAAGAGCGGTAATTATCTTATCTTCTTCGACAAAGAAGGTAGGGGTGGTAACTACAATTAGTTTCATTTCTTTCGTTAAAATTGGATTGTCTAGCAAAGTTACTAATTAACTATGTCAGAAACCAACCTTTATAGTGAAAATTTGTTAGATTGCAATGTCCGCAGGTCGATTGTCCATAGTTTACCGGCTAAAACATCACCAAAATCACAGATAATTTTCAACACTTCCGTAGCTTCCACACTCCCGACAATAGCAGGAGTAACTCCCATTACACCTTTAGGCGGAGGAGGCATCCGCTGCATTTCTTCTTCGTCAGGATAAAGATCCCGGTAGTTTTTCTTCTGATTTCCGTAATTGAACACAGAAACCTGTCCTTCAAAACCACAGATGGCTCCATATACGTAGGGTTTTTCCTGTTTAATGCAGATGTCGTTAATCAGGTAGCGGGTGGCAAAATTGTCGCAGCCGTCGACCACTATGTCGTATTTCTGAATAATATCATACGCATTATCTTTCGTCAGCCGGGTAGAGTAGGGATAGATCCTGATCCCACTGTTGAGAGCGGAGAGTCGTCCGGCTGCACACAAGGCTTTCGGTTTACCCAATTCCTTTTCGGAATAGAGAACTTGCCGTTGCAGGTTAGTGATGCTTACCAGATCATCATCTACCAGTCCGAGACAGCCCACACCCGCACCTGTCAGGTAAAGGGCGATGGGAGAGCCTAACCCTCCCACGCCTACAATAAGCACTTTGGCTTCCTGCAGTTTCTTCTGACCTTCTTCTCCGATTTCGGGAAGTATGATTTGTCTGTCGTACCGCATCTGCTTATCTTTTAAAGTCAAAAGACTGGTCCCAATCCTTCCAGACCGGTTCACGGCCTAATCTCTTTAAATCACGTTCCACTTCAACCGCTTTCCGTTCGTCACTTACATGAAATTGTTCCAGCGTTTGAGGATAACTGTAATATCCTCCCGGTTCTGTTTTACTCTCTGCACTCATGGTTGTGACGCCGAGTGTTGCCATGTGATTTCGAATTTCTGCACTCTCACGGGTGGAATAGGAGATATCTACGTCATGGTCGAAGATTCGCATAGCGAATGTAAGTTGAGCCAGTTCCCGGTCGTTCATGACTACATTCGGCTGGAATCCGCCATTTTCAGACGGGCGCATACGCGGGAAATTTACGCTGTACTTTGTTTTCCAGTAATGCTTCTGCAGATAACGCAGATGATAAGCCATCATCGTAACGTCTGTCCGCCATTCTTCCAGACCGATCAGGACACCCATGCCAATTTTGTGTACACCTGCCTGTCCCATACGGTCGAAGCCGTTTACACGCCATTCGAATTTGGATTTCATGCCTCTCGGATGGTACGTTTTGTAATTTGCTCTGTTGTAAGTCTCTTGAAAACAGATCACTCCGTTCAGGCCATGATTTGTCAGTTCCTTGTATTCCTCCGCTTTAAGAGGCATTACTTCAATTTGCAGATTGCTGAAGTAAGGCTTCGCTAAATCCAGTGCCTTGGCAATGTACGGAACGCCTGCTGCGGCAGGATTCTCACCAGTTACAAGCAGCAGGTTTTCAAAGGGAGCCAACCGTTTGATGGCTTTGTATTCGTTGACAATCTCTTCCTCTGTCAGTATTGTTCTCTTCATCGGATTGCTGATGTGGAAACCGCAATAGACACAGGAGTTGGTACATGAATTAGTCAGGTAGAGCGGTACGAACATGGAGATAGTCTTACCGAACCGTTCCATCGTATATTTCTGACTAAGGCGTGCCATCACTTCCAGATAAGGAGTGGCGGCAGGTGAAATCAGCGCCATAAAGTCGTTGACATCCAGATGCTCTTTTTTACCCAATGCACGGCGTACGTCGGCATCTGTTTTGGAATAGATGGCTTTTGTCGTCTCTTCCCAGGATATTTTTTCTAATTCGTCGGAGAACATTCTTATTAAATTGATAATTGAAAATTAAAAATTAAAATGAGGGGAGGGCAGGTTCGGTCAGTGGGCTGACTTTTTGTTTCTCCCCACTCATTATTTGTTGGTTTTAGCGCTTTTCTTTAAATCGCGTGACAGTCTCATTGCACAGAAATTGGGTCCGCACATCGTACAATATTCTCCGTCGATATGATGTCCTGCACGGAAATAGGTCTGTGCCCGTTCCGGGTCGAGAGACAGGTCGAACTGATCTTTCCAGCGGAACTCATAGCGGGCTTTACTCAATGCGTTGTCCCGTACCTGTGCACCCGGATGACCTTTTGCCAGGTCAGCGGCATGAGCGGCTATCTTGTAGGTAATGACTCCTACACGTACGTCCTCCTTGTCGGGTAAGGCAAGGTGTTCTTTCGGAGTGACATAACAAAGCATGGCCGTACCCAGCCATCCGATTTGTGCGGCACCGATAGCAGAAGTGATATGGTCGTATCCGGGAGCAATGTCCGTCACCAACGGGCCGAGCGTATAGAATGGGGCGTCATGGCATTTCTCAATCTGACGTTCCATGTTCTCTTTAATTTTATGCATCGGAACATGGCCGGGTCCCTCGATAAATGCCTGAACATTCTTGTTCCAGGCACGAAGCACTAATTCTCCCATGGTATCCAGTTCGGCAAACTGCGCTTCGTCGTTCGCATCATAGATGGAGCCCGGGCGAAGTCCGTCTCCTAAGGAAACGGCTACGTCATATTGTGCCAGAATATCACAAATATCATCAAAGTGATCGTATAAGAAGCTTTCCTGATCGTGTACGAGACACCATTTGCTCATAATACTTCCTCCACGGCTGACGATACCGCACAACCGCTTGTCGGCAAGATGAACATTATGGCGGCGGATACCTGCATGGATGGTGAAGTAATCTACGCCTTGTTCACATTGTTCGATCAATGTATCCCGGTAGATTTCCCAGGTGAGGTCTTCTACTATGCCGTTCACTTTTTCAAGTGCCTGATAGATGGGAACAGTACCGACCGGTACGGGACAATTGCGGATGATCCATTCACGTGTTTCATGAATATTTTCTCCGGTGGAAAGATCCATCAAAGTATCTCCCCCCCATTTACAGCTCCACAATGCTTTCTCCACTTCTTCATCTATGCTTGAAGTAGTAGCTGAATTTCCGATATTTGTATTGATTTTCACAAGGAAGTTGCGTCCGATAATCATCGGTTCGGCCTCCGGGTGGTTGATATTGGCTGGTAATACGGCACGTCCCTCTGCAATCTCCTGACGGACAAATTCAGGAGTAATATGAGTGTTAATTCCCAGTTCCTCGCAATTCATGTTTTCGCGGATCGCTACATATTCCATTTCAGGAGTGATCATCCCTCTTTTGGCATACGCCATTTGAGTGATTGCCTCTCCTTTTTTAGCGCGATAGGGCAGGGCGATGTGCTCGAAGCGTAAGTGATCGAGACTTTTATCATCCCTTCTCATACGTCCGTATTCCGAAGTGATTTCAGGGAGTTGTTCCACATCGCCACGACTCACAATCCATTCTTCGCGCATACGGGGCAGCCCTTTTTTAAGATCGATGCTCATATTTGCATCGCTGAACGGTCCGCTGGTATCATATACATATATCTCCGGATTGGGTGTTGCTATCTTTTCTTCGCCTTCAAAGCTGACACTGGGCACTTGTTCCACTTTCCGCATGGCTACACGGATATTCGGATAAAGTTTACCGGGTAAATAGACTTTCTGTGAGCGGGGAAATTTTATTTTTTGTTCCATAGTTTATTCGTTTTTAATCAAGAAAAGCCGTTAGAGGTGAACTTGCTTCTGCCACGAAGTCTACGGCTTGTAATCCTAATCCTGCTTCGTAAGCCTGTCTTCCGGCTTCTGTAGCCGCTTTGAATGCTTTTGCCATTTCTACCGGATTTCCGGCAACGGCTATTGCAGTATTTACTAATACAGCGGAAGCTCCCAGTTCCATTGCTTCGGCAGCATGACTGGGTGCACCGATACCCGCATCTACGACCACCGGGATACCTGCCTGTTCGATTATGATTTGCAGGAATTCTTTGGTCTGCAATCCTTTATTAGTACCGATTGGTGCACCGAGTGGCATAACGGTAGCTGCGCCCGCCTCTTCCAGACGTTTGCAGAGTACGGGGTCAGCCTGACAATAAGGCAACACGATAAAACCTAGTTTTACCAGTTCTTCCGTAGCTTTCAGTGTCTCGATAGAGTCAGGGAGCAGATAACGCGGGTCCGGGTGAATTTCCAGTTTCAGCCAGTTTGTTCCAAAGGCTTCGCGAGCCAACTGTGCGGCAAAAACAGCCTCTTCTGCATTACGTACACCGGAAGTATTGGGCAATAGCTGAATATTCGGATGGATAATATGTTTCAGCATGTCATCCTCTTTGTTGTCCATGTCGATTCGTTTCATGGCAACAGTAACCATTTCCGTGCCTGAAGCCAGAATAGCTTGTTCCATTACTTCATTGGAATTGAATTTTCCTGTTCCCAGGAAAAGACGGGAGTTAAATTCGCGTCCCGCAATTACTAACTTTTCCATTTTATGTATTTTAGTTGATTATTTAAATGCTAATTTATGAGTTCACCACAGAGGACGCAGAGGACACGGAGGTCTGATGATTTCTTATTCATTATGGAGTTACACAGAGTATATGTGTTTATCATTCTGTTTTAGGAAAGAACGAAAAACTCTGTGTACTCTGTGGTGAATCAATGATTCTACGTGTCTCTTCTACCGGATTGTCCGCTCCGAGAATGGTTCCCGACAGGGCTATCCCGTTGACTCCTGTATGAAGTATGGCAGGGATATCCTCATAAGTGATTCCTCCAATCGCTACTACGGGGATTTCGATATTCGCCTTTTTCATCTGTGAAAGGATGGAGGAATAACCTTCCAATCCCAGTACAGGGCTTAAATTCTTTTTAGTGGTGGTAAACCGGAAAGGACCGATGCCGAGATAATCGGCTCCGGCACGGTAGTGCTGTACGACATCTTCGAATGTATTTGCGGTGCCGCCGATAATGAAGGCTTCTCCAAGTATCTGGCGAGCTTGGTCGATAGGCATATCTTTTTTACCCAGATGCACACCGTCCACTTCCAGCTTTTGCGCCAGTTCGACGTGGTCGTCCAGAATCAAGATCGCTTCGTGTTCTTTGCAGAGCGGTTTCAGTTGCAAGGCTACTGCCTCCACTTCTTCGGGAGAAGCGTCTTTCATGCGTAGCTGGATCCATTTGCACCCTCCTTCGAGTGCCATACGTGCCGATTCGAGGTACGAATACCGTTCGGTCTGATGCGTGATAAATTGTAGACTGACCATTCCCTTATCCTCCGCAAGCAGCTTTGATAATCACCAGGTTGTCGTTCTCATGCAATATGAAACCTTCCCATTCGGTACGGGGAATCATTTTGTTGTTTACGGCGATAGCAATGCCTTGAACAGGAAGTTCGAGCTGTGCTGTCAGTTGTGTAAGGGTAGAATCAGGAATAATTTCCACCTCTTTGTTGTTCACTTGTACTTTCATTGTCCTATCAGAATAAATAAATTGAAAGTAAATACAAAGAGCGTGCTTGAATGGAAAGGCGATAACGAAGAAACACAATCCCTACGTCAGTACTAACTGCATCAGGTTCCTAGGGTATAATCTCAGCCCCTCGAGGGGCACCCCTTTGTCTTTACAGGGGCAAAGTAAGCGAAAAAGAAACAGAAAAACACTAAATCATCCGATTTTTTTTCATTTTTCTGTTGATTTTTGTTTTTTGATGGGATGGGAAAAGATAAACCGGGCACCATTCTTATAGCTTTTGTCAATCCAGATATCACCTCCCATATATTGGATGGTCAGTTTGCAGATGGCCAGTCCCAATCCCGTACCCTGCATGAATTCATTCAGCTTTTCGAAACGTTGGAATACGAGTTCCTGCTTGTCTTCGGGGATTCCTGTGCCGGTATCAGTCACGGAGAACAGCATACATTGCTTTTCCTCATCCACTTTATAATCCAGCGTGATACTTCCTCCGGCGGGAGTGAATTTCAGAGCATTATTCAGTAGATTGATAATAATCTGTTGCAGGCGTAACGGGTCTGTGTAGAGCTTATAGGGTTCTTTAGGCATTTGAAGTTTGATGTCTACATCCATTGTCTTGTTCCGGTTGGTCAGGGTAATCATATTCTGGCAATGGTTCACCAGCTCACACCATTCATAATTGAATTGCAGTTTCCCTGATTCCAGACGTGATATATCCAGTACGTCACTAATCAATTGTAGCAGTAAATTAGAATTGGTCTGGACAATATCTGCGTATTCTTTCAGTTCTTTATTTTGCTCAACAGAGCCGATAATCAGGCTGGAGAAACCGACAATGGCATTTAAAGGTGTCCGTATCTCGTGGCTCATATTCGAAACAAAGGCACTTTTCAACTGATTGGCTTCTTCGGCACGTTCCTTGGCGTCACGTAATTCAACTTCAGACTCTTCCAGCTTCTTTTTATCTTCCCGTAATTGTTTCGTCGTTTTTTCAAGGTGGTTCTTCAGGATTCTAGTCCGGTAATAGTAATACAAGGAAATCATCAGGCTTCCTACTAATACGAGAAATATGATCAGGATGAACTGCACTTCTGTCTTGTAAGCTACAAAGAACGGGATGGGCTGATTGATGACCATTGAGTTGACAGGTAACTTCTTGTCTTCAAATCCCCATTCTTTTAGTTTCTTCGCATCAAATTTATATCTGTTGGGCAAGATATTGATACTGCTGATATCAGTTTCCTTCTGGTCTAAAAAACGGTAAGCATATTCTCCCATGCTTTTTCCCACTCCTTCATATTGCGGGACATATCCTCCGATAGCCCAGTAACCAATGGCAGTGGAAGTCATACTGAACACAGGCAGGAGAGGATTGGCTTTGGAGAAAGCATAAACAGAGTTGCTCATGTAGGTGATACCCCGGCTGTCGATTCTCCAGATGCCAAGTAACATTGCCGTGTTTCTGGGAAGATTGCGCAATTGATTGACAGCCATATCAAGTGTATGGATGCGACCGTCGATGTAAGTGATAGATAACTGCGGGAAATGCTGCAGGTTTTTCTTGAACCATGCCAGTTCGGCAAGTCCGTTGTATGTATTATCCGATACAAATACCAGATGCTCGGTATCCGGATAGAAATCCTGTATCATTTCTATGTCTTTGCTGATATTGTATTCGTATGAATTACAGTATTTTACATTATATTCTTTCATTCGTTCCGTTAAGTCGACACTTACTGGATTATAGTCTCGGATATCGATCGAATCCTCCGGAATACGGATTCCGTTGCGTGATGCCATTGCGCAAAAAACAGGAAGCTGCTTGTATTTTTCATCTTCAAGATGGAGGAAACTGCTCCATGCTTCCCCACCCAGAAGAATCACTAATTTAGCTTTCGGATGCTTATCCAGAATATCGGTTAATGTTTTTTTCCATTGGTGTGCCTGCGTTAAGTCTGTTGCATTCATGTTTTCTACGATGGTCGAGTATTTTCCTCCCAATCGGGTGTAAGTTTCTATAAATGTACTTATGTTGTCGTAGGTATATTTAGTATCCGAATTATAAGAGGTGATGAACAGAATTTCTCCCGCAGATTCTTCTGTGGTGGAAGCATTGCAAAAAAGGGGGAAGAAAAGGATTGCAATGGAGACGATAAATCGTATTTTTTTTCTTTTATATAGTATCATAATTGTTTGTTATGTTGGATTATTAGTTGCAAAAATACAACTAATGCGTCTGATATACAATAAAAGTCAGTTTTTTTTAGTCTGTAAAAAAGGTCGCTGTGAAATACACAACGACCTTTTCATAAGTATAGTTTAGTCTATGAAATCCGATTACATTCTTTTTTCAACCACATCCCAGTCGATGATATCCCACAGGGCGTTAACATGGTCGGCACGGCGGTTTTGGTAATCCAGATAATAAGAGTGTTCCCAAACGTCAAATCCGAGAAGCGGTTTCAAACCGGCGCGTACTGGGTTGCTTCCGTTCACTTCTTTAGTGATTTTCAGTTTACCGTCTTTATCTACGGATAGCCAGGCCCATCCTGAACCGAACAATCCGACTGCTGCTGCATTGAATTCTTTCTTGAAGTTTTCAAAGCTGCCGAAGTCACGTTTGATGGCTTCTCCCAGTTTGCCGGTTGGCTCCTTTTTCGAAGGTTTCGGGGCAAATTGCAGGAAGTACAGATTGTGATTCAATACTTGTCCGGCGTTATTGAATATAGCTCCATCCGGTGCGGCTGCAACGATTTCTTCTACCGTTTTACCTTCATATTCTGTACCGGGCACGAGGCTATTCAGATTATTTACATACGTTTGTAGATGTTTTCCGTAATGGAAATCTATTGTTTGCTGACTGATTACAGGTTCCAATGCATTGTTTGCATAAGGAAGTTTAGGCATTTCGTAAGTCATGGTCATCATAATTAAAGACATTAATATAGTATTCATAATGTTACAAGTTTTAATCGGCTTGTTATACTATAATAACAGAAGCCCTCTGCAAAATGTTCACACTATCTTGCTTTATTTATAAATGTACTGTATACGTTCCACATCTTTCGGATGATCACGGTTGGTACGGCAGGTCCATTGGCCCGTATTGTCATATTCATAATAAGAATTACTATCGATCCGGTTTCCGTATTTATCGTACAGGCAGATCAGGCATCCGGATGTTTTCTGGTTATTGCCCAAAATCCGTTGGTAGACGATCTGTGTCAGATAGCCGTATTTATCGTATTCATAAGCATCTTTTTGTGATATAATCTGATCCGGAGAGTTGGCAAAAAGCAAATTTTGATGTTGCGATGAAATCAATCTGCCCTTATCATCATATTTGTTTGCGGTGTACGCCTGAAGTTCTCCATTCTTATTATACTCTTTGGTTTCGGTCAATAACCCCTGTTTATCATAGGAACTTATGATAACTCTTCCGTCTGTATACTTGAGTGAATCACTCTCGATACTTCCATCCGTACCGATACGGCGTGTCCGCCGGTAGAGGTCCGTTTTGGTTTTCGGATTCGTTTGCACTTCAAAGATGCAGTGGCCTTGCGGATCGTATAATCTGTTCGTTTGTATTTCATTGCTTGGCTGACCGTTTTTTATGGTAAGCGACAGGGTGGAAATGAGCTGTCCCTTATCGTCATACGAATAAGTGGTCGATATATTTCCTGTACTGTCATTTTCCGCAGACTTTATCAATCGTCCTCCATTATAGTATTTCACAGAGGTAGGGGTGGATACGATTGTTTGTAGGATAAACGGTGTCCGTAGTGCATTAGCCTGGTCACGAAATTCCTTGTACCTGTGTGTGCAAAGAAAATCCTGCAGCATGCTCAATGATTCGGAACTGACAATGGCAGCTTTTAAAAGCTCGAAATCAGCCTTTTCACTAAGATATTCAAGATCATCCAGATGAGTACGCGCAGTGGAAGTCAGGTAAGGTGATTGCTTATACTCGTCAATGATCTGCCGGATGGCTGTCGCATTTCCTTTTTCCCGGAGGCTGTCGATCCCTTGAAACAGAAAATCGTCGTATAGCGTGCGAACTTCCGGAAGGAATGGACGCGTATCTTTATCAGTGAAAAATTTCTGCATATCGGCATTATCAAAGAATGCCTTGAAATTCTCCGATGTCGGATTACTCTTTACAATCTGGTAAAGCCGTTTGTTTTCCGCAGCGTTGATTTGAGAGATAAATTTGCCGTTCGGATATTCCGTGATGTACGTTTGATAAATATTCAGCGTGGGTGTTTTCAGCATACCTTCCAGTAAGGCCATTTCACGGATGTCCCGTACCTTTTGTAAAATGGCGGAGTCTGCCGGATAACCGCTTGACTGGATGCTGTCCATCAATGTCTTGCTAAAAGGAATCTGGTCTTTCGAAGCCTCCAGAACAGAGATGACAGCTTGTTCCGCTTTGTCTTGCACGTTGGAAAGTTGTATCTTCTCTTCTTCGCAGATATTCGGGAAATAGGCTTTCGCAGCCTTTTCATAGCATCCGAAATAATTGGCGGCGGCTTGTTCGCTTTGCTCGTTCCATAATTCGTTGAGCACATCCAATAATGCCAGTTCTTCGGCGTAATAGCTTTGAGTCTCGGTGTCTATCTTATCACGGTTCTTCTGCCATTTGTCGGCGTCATTATCGTTCAGATACCTTAGCAGCTTTTCCAGGCGGCTCTGCTTTTGTGCCATTGCCTGTGGGATGCAGGCAACCAGAAACGAACTCAAAATAATCGATAAAAATATACTTCTTTTCATTGCTTTTTGGTGTTAGGTTAAAATAGTTAGTGATGAAAATTCATAAAAATACCTTCATTCTCGAATGAATATTATACTTTTGTATTGAGAACAAATTTGAGTGCCAAGGGTTTGTTAAAAATCCACATAGTTTTTATAATGCTGTTATGAATACCAATTATATAGAGGAATTAAACGAGAGTCAGTGTGCAGCAGTGACTTATAATGACGGTCCTTCACTGGTGATAGCCGGTGCCGGTTCGGGAAAAACGCGTGTATTGACTTATAAAATCGCTTACTTGCTGGAGCAGGAGAACGGGTATAATCCATGGAATATCCTTGCATTAACCTTTACCAATAAGGCTGCACGTGAGATGAAAGAGCGTATTGCCCGTCAGGTCGGTATGGAACGGGCACGTTATTTGTGGATGGGAACTTTCCATTCCATCTTCTCACGGATTCTTCGTGCCGAAGCACAATATATCGGTTTTACTTCCCAGTTCACCATCTATGATACGGCTGATAGTAAGAGTCTGCTTCGCTCCATCATCAAGGAGATGGGATTGGACGAGAAAACGTATAAGCCGGGAGTAGTGCAAGCACGCATCTCCAATGCCAAGAACCATCTGGTTACTCCCACGGGGTATGCTGCCAATAAAGAGGCCTACGAAGGAGATATGGCCGCCAAGATGCCTGCTATCCGTGATATCTATACCCGTTATTGGGACAGATGTCGTCAGGCAGGTGCAATGGATTTCGATGATTTACTGGTGTACACCTATATTTTATTCCGTGACTTTCCGGAAGTGTTGGCACGCTACCGGGATCAGTTCCGTTATGTGCTGGTAGATGAGTATCAGGATACGAATTATGCGCAGCATAGCATTGTCCTGCAACTGACTAAAGAAAATCAACGGGTCTGTGTCGTGGGAGACGATGCGCAAAGTATCTATTCTTTCCGTGGGGCGGATATTGACAATATTCTCTATTTTACAAAAATCTACCCCAATACGAAAGTCTTTAAACTGGAGCAGAATTACCGTTCCACGCAAACCATTGTTTGTGCTGCCAACAGCCTGATTGAGAAGAATGAACGTCAGATACGGAAAGCCGTGTTTTCAGAGAAAGAAAAGGGGGAACCTATCGGTGTGTTTCAGGCATATAGCGATGTGGAAGAGGGTGATATTGTAGCTAATAAGATTGCAGAACTGCGTCGGGAGTATCGCTACGGATATGCTGATTTTGCTATCCTGTATCGTACGAATGCACAAAGCCGTATTTTTGAAGAGGCTCTTCGGAAACGAAGTATACCTTATAAAATTTACGGAGGACTTTCGTTCTACCAGCGAAAAGAGATAAAAGATGTGATTGCTTATTTCCGTTTGGTAGTGAATCCGAATGATGAAGAAGCATTCAAGCGAATCATTAATTATCCGGCGCGTGGCATTGGAGATACGACGGTCGGGAAGATTATATCGGCGGCTACCGATCATGGTGTAAGTCTTTGGGCGGCACTCTGCGAACCATTAACTTATGGGTTGGATATAAATAAAGGAACGCATGCGAAACTGCAAGGCTTTCGTGAATTGATAGAAAGTTTCATTGTTGATCAGGCGGATAAGAACGCTTATGAAATGGGAACGAATATCATCCGTCAGTCCGGCATTATCAATGATGTCTGTCAGGACACATCCCCCGAGAATCTAAGCCGTAAGGAAAATATAGAAGAGTTGGTGAATGGTATCAACGACTTCTGCGCTTTGCGGCAGGAGGAGGGTAACCCGAATGTGTCTCTTACCGATTTCCTTTCGGAGATTGCATTGCTTACCGATCAGGATTCCGATAAGGCGGATGATGGAGAAAAGATAACGTTGATGACAGTCCATTCGGCTAAAGGATTGGAGTTTAAGAATGTATTTGTGGTCGGTCTGGAAGAAAACCTGTTTCCCAGTGGGATGGTAGGAGATTCTCCCCGGGCACTGGAAGAAGAACGTCGTTTGTTCTATGTAGCAATTACTCGTGCGGAGGAACATTGTTATCTGTCTTTTGCCAAAACCCGTTTCCGTTATGGAAAGATGGAATTTGGAAGCCCCAGTCGTTTCTTGCGTGATATCGATGTTCATTACTTGCAACTGCCGCATGAGGCAGGAGTGAGCCGGGCTGTCGATGAAGGTGCGGGACGTTTCCGCGCTTCCTTACAGCAACGTCCGAAAGCACAGATCATTGCTCCCAGCGTACCGAGGAATTTGAAGAAAGTTAGTACTGTTAGCCCAAGTAACGGTGCACAGGCAACCTCTTCCACTTCGGCATCGGTAGCAGGAGTACAGGCCGGACAGATGATAGAGCACGAACGTTTCGGATTGGGTGAAGTGATTAAAGTAGAAGGAACGGGAGACAATGCGAAAGCAACTATTCATTTTAAAAATGCGGGAGACAAACAACTATTATTACGTTTCGCTCGTTTTAAAGTGGTAGAATAAATAATAACACTAAATAGAGAGACTCATGAAGAAACAACTAACAGTAATTTTGCTTTCCGCTTTGATTTTGAGTGGATGTGCGTCGGGGCGTATGGGAAATCCGGGAGCTATCATGGCAGGTGCTTCTATCGGAGGTAGTCTGGGAGGTTCGATAGGTGGACTTATCGGAGATAATAATCGTGGCTGGAGAGGCGGTTACCGTGGTTCTGCTATTGGGAATATTGTGGGAACCATTGCCGGTGCGGCTATTGGAAACGCGTTGACGGCGCCAAGACAAGAGCAAATAGAGGAAGATGCGTATATTCCTGAAGTGAGGGAAGTCCGTGTGCAAAAATATAAGAAGCAGCCACAGGTGCAACAGCCTATTTCTCAACTGAAGTTGCGCAAGATCCGTTTTATAGATGATAATCGCAGTCATGTGATTGATGCGGGAGAAAATAGCAAGATAATCTTTGAGATTATGAATGAAGGGAGAAATCCAGTTTATAATGTAGTTCCTGTGGTAGAAACGGTGGGGAAGGTGAAGCATCTCGGCATTTCTCCTTCCGTGATGGTGGAGGAAATTCTTCCGGGTGAAGGCATCCGTTATACCGCTTCCATTCATGCAGGTGAAAAATTGAAAGACGGTGAAGTGACATTCCGTGTCGCAGTGGCGGACGAGAATGGAGTGATTTGTGATTCGCAAGAATTTACCCTGCCTACACAGCGCGGAAACTAGAAATAACAGCCCGGAATATCCGGTTCAAACATAGTGACGGTATATGCCTGGAATAGTGACGCTATCCTAAGCATATACCGTCACTATGTTGGTGGGATAGCGTCACTATTTTAATAGCCATCTCCATATAGGAATTATATGTATTGTTTTGTTGCCGATAGTTATTTCCTCGGTTTCGTCATCAGTCAAAATTATTCCTTCGGTGAGATTATAGGTATTGAGTGCGGAAATTAATCCATTTATTTTACGCTGCCTTGTTTTTTCATCTTTCATCGAACGGGTGACTTGGCAGGCAGATACAATATGTCCGTTTTCACGCATAATGAAGTCGCACTCTATTCCGTCATTATGATAATAGATATCTTTTCCCTGGCGCTTTATTTCTATAAATACCAAATTCTCAAGTAATTGCCCGATGTTGTCGGTCGCATTGAATCCCACTTTGCCAATAATGGCATTATCTATGAAATACACTTTCTTTTGGTTGTTCATCTGTTTTTTTACAGACCAGTCGAACTTCATTACCTGAAATAGCAGATAAGTATTTTCAAGATATTCCAGATAGTTTTTGACTGTTTCCGTATGTTTGATACCTATCGTTTTTGCTAACGAACTGTACGAGAAACGTTTCGTAGCATTGCTGGCTAAGTAATAAACCATTTCCAGCAATTCTCTTTCACCATTTAGTTTGTTTCGAGTGACAATGTCTTTATAAATAATATTCTCATAAAGAGTGGATAGGTAATTGTTGTTCCGGTCTTTTATATAACGGGGAAAACCGCCAGTTTTCAAGTATTCGTCGAAGTGTTTTTTTAGCATACTTTTTCCGGTAGTAGTATAAAAGTCCTTTTGTTGCGGATATGCTTCCTTCATTTTTAGAAATTCGGGAAATGAGAAAGGGTATAGTTCAATTTGGCAATAACGTCCGGTGAGGTGTGTGCCTAATTCTCTACTTAGCATATTGGCATTAGAGCCTGTAACAAATACCTTACATCCACTGTCATGCAACCTTCTTACAAATCTTTCCCAACCGGGAATATTCTGTATTTCATCAAAATAAAATGTTTTTTGTTCTCCAAACAATTCGATGAAAGCTTCATATAAGGTTTGAAAATCATCGACTTTGAAGTTGATAAGCCGCTCATCATCAAAATTCATGTAAAAGTCTTGTTCTGACTGTTGCGAACGTATTTGCTGTAAAAGAACAGATTTTCCGCATCTTCTTATACCAGATATGACTAGCACTTCGGGATTGTTTACACAACTCATGTCAATATCCCTTTCTATCATTTGGGATATGTCTTTTTCACGCTGGTCGAATATGATATGCTTTAATAATTCTTTCATGATAACTGGGCTTTTGATTGCAAAGATATAAAACTTCTCATTATAAACGAATATAAAATGCTAAAATTGCTCATTGTGAATGAGTGAAAAGTGATAATACTTCTCGTTGATAATGAATGATAGATAGCAACTTTCATTTTCAATACAACAATGATACGGTTAGAAATAACAAATTCAGTCTCTATCTGTGTAAGATACGCGTAAAAACATTATCTTTGTTCATGTTTCA
This sequence comes from Bacteroides sp. D55t1_190419_B8, assembly GCF_015558905.1. Lineage (NCBI taxonomy): Bacteria > Pseudomonadati > Bacteroidota > Bacteroidia > Bacteroidales > Bacteroidaceae > Bacteroides > Bacteroides sp. D55t1_190419_B8. The sequence goes on along the minus strand of NZ_JADMOU010000011.1, from coordinate 108,145 downwards.
ACTAATGCATTAGGTTTATATGAAAGAGATATTCAGAAGATATCCTATCGGGATACAGAATTTTGAGCAGTTACGTAATATGAATTGTGTATATATTGATAAAACCGCATTGGTTTATCAATTAGTCCATACTGATACTGTGTATTTTCTTAGCCGTCCCCGCCGCTTTGGAAAAAGTCTTCTAGTCTCTACTCTAGAAGCTTATTTCTCCGGAAAAAAAGATTTATTTAAAGGACTGGCAATAGAACAGTTGGAACAGGAATGGACTGTCTATCCTGTGTTGCATATTGATTTCAGCAGAACAAAATATACCACTATCGAAGATTTGCAAGAGCAATTGAATCTTTATCTAAGCGAATGGGAGAGGACTTATGGGAAAAATGAAGAAGAAACGAGCTATGCAGCCCGTTTAACCGGTTTGCTTCAACGAATTTATCAACAGACAGGAAAGCAGGTTGTCGTATTGATTGACGAATATGATGCACCTTTATTGGATAGTAATAGTGACTCTGCTTTACAAGGACAATTGCGAACTGAAATGCGGAAGTTCTTCAGTCCTCTTAAAGCACAAGGGCAATATCTTCGTTTCTTGTTTTTGACAGGAATCAGCAAGTTCAGCCAGATGAGTATATTTAGTGAGCTGAATAACTTGCAGAATATCAGCATGAGCGATGATTATAGTGCTATTTGTGGTATTACAGAGCAAGAGTTGCTAAGTCAGATGCAACCGGATATTGAGAGGATAGCTCAAGCGAATAATGAAACCTATGAAGAAGCTTGTCGGCATTTGAAACGGCAGTATGACGGTTATCATTTTAGCAAGAATTGTGAAGATATTTACAATCCGTTCAGCCTTTTCAATGCTTTTTCGCAAAAAGATTATAAGAGCTTTTGGTTCTCTACCGGTACACCTACTTTCTTGATTGAAATGTTACAGCGAATGGACTTCAGTCTTAATCTATTGGAAAAGATGGAAGTGAAAGACGAAGATTTTGATAAAGCGACAGAGGTTATTGCCGATCCGATTCCCGTACTTTATCAGAGTGGCTATTTGACTATTAAAGGATATGAACCTCTCTTTCGTACATATACATTAGGTTATCCCAACGAAGAAGTTAAAATAGGCTTTATTGAGACGTTGATCCCTTCCTATCTCAATCAACCGACATGAGAAAGTAACTTTTATGTAGTCTCTTTTGTAAGAGACCTGATGAAAGGTGATATTGAGCAGTGTCTTCTTCGTACTCGTTCTTTCTTTTCATCTATACCTTATGATTTGGAGAACAATCAGGAGAAACATTATCAGACTATTTTCTATTTATTATTCCGTTTAATGGGTCAATATGTAGATGTAGAAGTAAAGAATGCTATTGGCAGGGCTGACGTGGTAATAAAGATGTCCGATGCAATTTATGTATTTGAATTTAAGGTAGATGGAACTCCCGAAGAAGCATTGGCTCAAATTAATAGTAAACAATATGCTATTCCTTACGAGATAGATCATCACAAGGTTGTCAAGGTCGGAGTGAATTTTGATAGTACAACACGGACTTTGGGAAAGTGGGTGATAGAGCATGAAACAAGGTAACAAGAAAGGAGACGAACCTATGCCGAGTAATTATATTCGTTTCGATTGGGCTATGAAGCGTTTATTACGCAATAAAGCCTATTTTGTAGTTCTTGAAGGCTTTCGTGGTATTTGTAAGTTACTGTTTTGTCCATAGAGGAAATAAAGAGGCTGCAATCAATTGCTTCTATCATATAATTGTTAATATCCTATATCATGTCTAAGATGTGATATAGGATTTTTTATATACGGAAATATTAGAATAAGAACATTCATAAAAATGGGATACTTTATGCGTTTCTTCTGTTTGAATTTGGAGCCAAGATATGATGTGCAAGTAAATATGCGAATGATGAAGGATTACAAAGATTCATAATGCTTCTGTTTGTATGTTGTCATGGTAACCATTGTTTGAAATAAATGACTAATCGTGGATATTTGTTTGTAAATTCGTCTTTTTATGGTATTTTGCTATATATGTTTTTGATAAAATAAAGTTTGAAATAGCAAGAAATATGTCAGTTATATTGAGTCATCCCGATGAACATCTCATTGGTCGGTGAGAAAAGAGTCGTTCCTCACCGATCAACGATACGTTCCTTTTAAAGGATTAGAGCTCGTTTAGTGGAGAATAGTTCGTTTTTTATCCCTTAATTATGCATTTATTAGTATGCAATTGTATATTCTTGCATTAATTTATACATTTATTTCTCTTTTTACTTCAGTTTTTGATTTGAAATAAAAGTGGAGAATCTTAAAAATAGAACAGATTTCTCACGATGACTAATAAAGTTCATATTTCATTCTCTAGTGAAAAATTGCAAGAGTCTTGTTTATTTATTGTATGGATATTACTTGTCTTGTTTAAATAATGTTATCTTTGTGCTTGAAAAGGATATAAAATGAAATACGATGAGAACTAAAAATATTATTCTGTTAGCTATTATTGCTTGTATTGGTGGAGTTGCATTTTTTTTTGCTTGCAAGTACATTTATGAATCTAAGTTATCCACCCTTAAAGAGGAGGCGAAAGAAGCTTTTATTAAGGCATTTAATCAGGAACTGAAAAGTCGGAATGTGGAAAGGGAAGGTCCTTTGATGCTTACTCTTCCGGATGTATCAAATGTGGGATTTACAGAATTACCGGATTCGGTAATCTATGCAGATTCTACAGGTGTATATAAGTTAAAGTTAGATAAGGCAAAACATTACAATAATATAGCGACAGATACTAGTGTTCGTTTGCTGCATAGCATTGCTTTTAAAGAACATCCCATTCAGCCGGATTCATTAAATCTTATTTGGAAGAAGTATTTAAACGAATCGGGTATCTTAATGGAAGCAGCATTATGTGTTTCCGTTGTAGATAGGTTTGGTGATGTGACATCGGTATCTACCTCTTATAGTGAATGGCGTAAGTTCTCAAATTTAGTGTTTATTGTTTCTATAGGCTATGCTTGTGAAATAGAGGTAATGGCTTATCTTCATTATTCCGTATGGAATATAATATACATGGAAATTATTTGGGGTTTATTGATATACATTGTTTGTATATATATGATTTATAAATTTATTTTATTTGTTCAAAATAAAATATTTTCTATGAGAAAGAAAGAAGTTATAGAAAAGCCTATTATAAAAATAGTGAAAGAAATGAATGATAGTTCTTCTATACGTTCTTATAAATTACATGAAGGTTTTATATTTCATGCAGATCAAAAAGTAATAGAGTTTAATGGGCGACAAAAGTATTTGCAGCCACAGCCTAGTAAGCTATTGGAGCTTTTTCTTAGAATGGAAGAAACAGGATATGTTTTAAAAAATAGTGATATTAGTGAGAATCTGTGGTCTGATGGAAGTGCTACAAATGATCGAATTCATAAAGCGGTAGCACGTTTGCGTTCTAACATAAAAGAGTTAGATTCTTCTATTGATATAGAAAAATGTGTAGATGGGTATCAATTGGTTCTATAATCTAAAATTCTTTTAATAGCTATAAACCTCGATGAAATGGCAATTTTTAGATAATTGTAATGTCCCTTTAGATTATAATTTATAGTAGGTCAGAAATGGTCAGCCACATTTTATAGCTTCTTTTTGTCAGTTTACTACCTTTGTTCACATATTAATCTTATTACAAAAAACAATATGAGAAAACTGGTATTATTCTTATTTTTATGTATAATGGTGTATTTAACAGTAAAACGTCCAGTTAATCACCACGTTTCATTCAATACATTACTCAATTATAATATAGAGGCTTTAGCTGCGGGTGAAGGTACAAATATGTATAAATGTTTGGGATCAGGATCTGTAGATTGTCCGATAGCTCATGCTAAGGTTAAATATGTTTTTGGAGGATATAGCCTTGAAGAGTGATATTAAGTATCTGTTTTTTTTCTTTTTATTTCTGATTTCTTGTAGTAAGAAACATAAAGAATATGCGGACAATGTATTTGCTTATTCTGAATTTCCACAAGAAAAAGAGCTAAAAGGAGAAGTAATAGAGCTTGATACAGCCTTGTTTCGTTATCCTTTTCGGATACGGATAGAAGGGGATAAAGCCATTGTGATGGATTTACATGGTCTTGATCATTATGGACACTTATTTCAATATCCTGGTTTTCAGTATTTATCTTCTTTTGGAAAGCGTGGTGATTCACCAACAGAAATGTTATCAATGGAAAACTTTCGTTTACAAAATTATGGAGTTTGGACATTGGATGCCAATAAAAGTGAATTAACTAGGTTAGACTTTTCTTCATCCGGTGATTCACTGCTTCGTGACGAAGCGGTAACATTGGATGAAGATATACTTCGGCCACTTGATTTTGCTATATATAATGATACAACATTTATTATTCCTGACTATTCCGGTGAAAATCGTTTATGTCGAGTTAACTGTAATGGGAAGCTTATAGATAAGATGGGGATTATTCCGACTATTGATGAAAAAGCATTGAAAAATGCTCGTCCAGCGTTAGCCCAAGCATGGAGGAGTTTCCTTGACTACAATCCTAATAACGGAATATTGGCGACAGTCACTCAATTGGGAGAGGTTGTTGAGGTCTATAATTTGAAAGATAATATCCATGTTATTCGTATAGGTGAGCATGGTGAACCTGAATTTAAAATATCAGATGGATATGGTATACCAACGGGTATTATGGGATTTAGTGATGTACAAGTAACAGATAGTGCCATTTATGCAGTATTTCATGGAACGTCTTTTAAGGAAATAGCAAGACAAAGCGGAAGGCTTTCTGATGGAGGAAAATATATTTATGTATTTAGTTTGAAAGGAGAACCGTTATGTAAATATGTACTTGACCATTATATATATGGTATTTGGGTGGACGAAGCTACTAAAACGATAATGGCGACAGATGTAAATAGTGATCAGCCAATACTAAAGTTTGCTTTGGTTGAATGAGAGAATTAACATGATTAAAGGAGCAGAATGATGAGTTTGTCCATCTTGCCGGATTTGCTTACATATCATCTGCTCCTAAACCTTTAAAAAAGATTCCGATGCAAACATAAGAATAAAAAGTTAATGTAGCAAACTATTGCTGTTCTGTTGAAATGATAGATACAGAAGAAAAACGAAAAGTACAAATTAAAAAACTACAAAATGAAAAAGAAAATAATGGGGCTTATAGCTGTTGTTGCTATTGCCGCTATTGCGGGATACAATATGCTTACTTCACCAAATGATGTGAAGCTGTCTGGTTTAGCTATGGTAAATATGGAGGCGTTAGCTCAAGGCGAATCTTCAGGAGGAAATTGTGAACCTTCATCTAGTAGAGAATGCTGTGTATGTAATGGTATTCACTATACTTATCAGGCATCTGTTAATAGAAGTTGTGATACAAAAAGTGGCTGTAGTCACTGGTAATAATTGAGTTGAATTAAGCTACCTTAAAAGAAAATCATCAGTATTTATCTAGTAAGGTAGCTTTTATAATTAATACTATGTGTAAAAATATAATTATAATAGCTAGTATTGCGGTCTTTATATTTAGTTCTTGTTCTTCTAATAGAACAGATGTGCAAAGACTATCTTTGAAATCGCAAGTCTTAAATGATGAAATATTTACCATGATGCCGGGCGATTTACTTTTGGCTGATGACTATTTAGTTTGGTCCGATCCATTTGCTCGAGACTGTTTTTTGCATGTGCATAGTGCATTAACTGGTGAAGAATTAGGAGTAATGGGAAAAGTAGGAGAAGGTCCTAAAGAATTTATTACGCCTATGACTAATAGATATTGTGTAGATAATAAACTTTTTGCTATAGATGCAAATGGGAAGACAGTTGGTTATTTATCTATTGATAGTCTGATAAATGGACAGGAACCATTTTGCGAATTGTCGGATAAAGAGAAAGAAATGAAGATGGAAAAAGTAGATAAGGACCTATATATAAAATATACAGAAAATGGTTCGGAAAATTATTTTCGAACAATAATAAATGGGCAAGAATCATCGTGGGGTGTTTATCCTATCCCTGAAATTAAGGAACATATTGGTATTTATGAATCTTATGATCCAATTGAAGGATTGTTTCTGATTTCGTCTTTCAAGTTTCCATATTTGGCTTTGTATAAAAAAAGAAAATTCTACTTTTGTTTTACAATGGGAACGGAAAGTTAATAAAGAAAAGAATTATACTATTGCAGATGATAGAGTTATATTTGATAGAAAAATAGTTGGAGCGTATGATGTATGTATGAGTAAGGATTATATAATTACTTTAGAACGGGATCGTGAGAAAGAGCCCGTAGACGAATCTACGGTTGGTCGCAATATAAGTAAGTGTCCTCATACACTGTTTTTGTATGATTACAATGGTAACTTGTTGAAAATAGTGGATATAGGAATGCCTGCAATTAGAATAGTAGCTAATAGAAAAAGTAATACTTTATATGCAATAGGAGTTGATCCTGATTATGTGTTGGCTAAATATGAATTATGAGAATTAGATTGTTGACCATAGTGATTTGGGGAGGGATTTGTTTGGTGGGCTGTATTCCATCTTCATCTACAGTGCCACTTGTATACAATAACATCTTTTCCAAAGATACTATTGTTACTTTAGAAAAACTACCGATGTATCCTGCTCAATTTAATCCTCGGTGTATCTTGTTTAATAATGAGAGAATTTTAGTACGTACTTCAACTTTGGATAATGCTGTCTATTCTGTATTTTCTTATCCCAAAATGAAACATCTGTCATATTTTGGTGAACAATCTGAGTTTATTGTCCCTTTGGAGCAGTTTAATGATGAATTTTATTTAGTTCATAATGATTCATTATATTTTTACAAATGGGTTGAAGGTGATTCATTGAAGTTGTTTTCAACTTCTTTCTTTAATAATATAATGGGACAACAAATGTTAGGAGTTGCTAAGCTAAATGATAATTTGTATGCTTATTCTGACAATTGTTTTGATAAAGGAATGAACGAATTTTTTATGATAAATTTATCTCGAAAACAAAAAGAACCTAAAGGCATATATCCAGATACACATGTAAATTTTAGTTCTATCAGTGATTTTAAATCAGCTTATGCTCATGAAATTATAGCAAAGCCTGATGGGAGTCGTTTATTGGTGTTTTATTATAGGACACGGCGTTGTCGTATTTATAACCAAAACGGTGTGTTATTTCGTGACATTTTGTTGAATTACGAACCTTGTCAGACTATTATTGATACTGACATAAAGAGACGATTCTTGCATATAAGAGATGCATATGTTACTAATAATATGATTTATTTGTTGTGTCCGGATACAAAGGAAGTAAACTCACCTTCCAGTTTACTAGTCGCAAATTGGGATGGAGAATTTAAAGCTATATATCATTTAGGGCAAACTATATCTTATTTTTTTATAGATGAGTTATTGAATTGCTTTTATGGTGTAGACTCTAATGATCCCTATCATTTTTATAAGTTAAAATTAAGTAAGAATTGATTATGAAATATTTTGTGTATATAATTTTTCTTTCCATTTGTATGTTCTCTTGTCAAGATGAAAAGAGTATACATGCTGAAAAAATATTAAAGAAATGGATAGATAAAGAGATTATTTTTCCTGAAAATCTTAATTTTAGTATTCAAGGAAGTGAAAGGGCTTCGAATTTTACTATACGTGATAGTGAATTTAAGATAATAGCATATGTAGACTCTATGGGATGTACCAGTTGTAAGTTACATTTATCTGAATGGAACAATTATATTAATAATATTGATTCTATTTATCCTAATAAAGTTCAGTTTTTATTTTTCTTTTTTCCAAAAAATGGACGTGATATATATCTTACCTTAAGAGTGGAAAGATTCGTATATCCAATTTGTATTGATACATTAGATGTCTTAAATAAAATAAACCACTTTCCTTCTGATATGCAATACCAAACTTTTTTATTAGATAAAAATAATAAAGTTATGGCAATTGGTAATCCGATGCAGAATCCGCGTATTAAAGAACTTTATTGGAATATAATCTCAGGTAGACAAGACTCATCTATGTTGGATAATCAACCGCTAACTACAGTTTCACTTTCTTCGTCTCAAATAGAAATGGGTAATTTTTCTTGGGAGCAGAAGCAAGAAGTAGAATTCGAAATCTGCAATACTGGAAAAATCCCATTAGTAATTAATGATGTGATTACATCTTGTGGTTGTATTACTGCAAAATACGTTAAGAAACCACTTAACCCTCATGAAACATCAAAGGTGAAAATAATTTATAAATCAGAGCGCCCGGAACGTTTTGATAAGACTATTACAGTTTATTGTAATGCATCTAATGCACCATTACGAGTGAAAGTTACTGGAAATGCTCATTAAAAATGTATGAACAGGAATTTTAAATATACTTTAGTTATTGTACTTGTTATCATGTTAATTGGAAAAGTAATAATAAACTCTCTTAGAAAAGAGTATGTTACTTCTTTGGAAACAGTATTACAAGTGGCTGGTGAAAATAGAAAAGAATTAGAAAAGGTGCTTCATTATTATCGAATAAATTTGGCAGACAGCCTAAAATATAAAGCAGCTTGTTTCCTTATAGAAAATATTCCTTTTTATACTTATTCCGATAGTGAACAATTTGAAAATTATAAATCTTACTATACATGGCTGAAGAAAAGTAAAGGAAAAACTCCGCAACAAGTAGCTGATTCTATTAAGAAGATATATGGTCCTATGAAGGAGCCCAGCAAGAAACGAGATATTATGGAAATAGATTCTGCCTACCTATGCCATAATATTGACTGGGCATTTAAGGTTTGGCAGGAACAACCTTGGGGAAAGAATATCTCATTTGAAATGTTTTGTGAGTACTTATTGCCTTACCGAATAGGTGATGAACCATTAACTTATTGGCGTGAAATGTATTATGACAAATATAATTCGTTACTGGATTCATTACGTATGTCTGATTCATTGGATATTGAAGACCCGGTGGTTGCCGCTAATTATCTAATAAGTAAATTGCCTGATAAGAGCTATTATTATACTTCTGTAACGCCCTATCCATTTGGACATATAGGGCCGGAATATGTACAATACTTATCCGGTACATGTAGGGAAGTGACCGATTTTGCTGTGTATCTATTCCGTGCTTTGGGCATTCCTTGTGCCATAGATTTTGTTCCTGTACGAAGTTACATAAATGCCGGGCATTTTTGGTTGACAACATGGAATAAGGATGGAGAGGAATATATGACTGATTTCCCGCAAAAATTGCGACCTGTACGGAAGAACTGGTGGTATCGGTGGGATGACAGTTCCAAAGTGTATAGATATACTTTTAGTGTGAATAGAGACCTGTATGAGCAAATGGCAAAGTATGGTGAAGAAGTATATCCTTTTTGGCGTTTGCCGAAATTTACAGACGTAACTTATGGATATGGCTATAATTTTAAGAAAGAATTGGTTATCCCTTTAGAAAAACAGTATAAAACGAAACGGAGCGGGAAAATGGCTTATCTATGTGTCAGTGACAGGGATCGTTGGACTCCTGTTGACTGGACTGCATATGATGCGGGGCATTTGGCATTTCAGTATGTACGGAATGGTTCGTTTATGAGAGTGGCTACTTATGAGGATGGAACATTATGCTTTCTGACCGATCCTTTTTATGTTGATAAACAGAGTAATGAGAACTGTTATTATCCTGCAGGAAAGGGGAAGGAAGATGTAGTATTATATGCCAAGTGTGATATTGGGAGAGAAAATATGTTCAGAGACCGGATGATAGGCGGTGTTTTTGAAGGGAGCAACCATCCTGATTTTTTGGAAAAAGACACTTTGTTCATAATACAGGGCAGACCTAATCGTTTGAATACAACTGTAAAGAGTTGGTCTGATAAAAAATATCGTTATCTAAGATATTTTGGTCCACCCAGAAGCGCATGTAATATTTCAGAAGTCGCTTTTTATGAGAAGAATGATACTGTTGCTCTGTCAGGGAAAGTGATAGGGACTCCCGGATGCTATCAACATGACGGAACGCATGAATATACCAATGTGTTTGACGGGAAAACATGGACTTCTTTCGACTATTTTAAGCCTACCGGAGGATGGGCAGGACTTGATTTAGGCAGAAAAGTCTGCGTAGACCGTATTGTCTATACTCCGCGCAATAGGGATAATTATGTTCGTCCTGATGATGTATATGAGTTATTTTATTGTGACCGGGATTGGAAGTCTGCCGGAAAAATAAAAGCAACTGCCGATTCACTGGTATTTCGGGATATTCCCGTAAATACACTGTTACTTCTGAGAAATCATACGCGCGGACTGGACGAGAGAATCTTTATTTATGAAAACGGAACTCAGCTATGGAAATAAGAACTCATATCAGGCTTGTCGTGGCATGGAGAATAATTATAATCTCGGGTATTATTTCTCTAATATATGCTTGTTCTTATTCGGATAAGAAGATTTCGCATCTTTCCGGTATTGCTCCTTCTGAACATACATTATTGGCGATTACTCCCGATGTTAGTATCAAAGTAATAGGTGATTCGCTAAATAAAAGTTATCCGCAGTTGAGAACCGGGAAAGTATTCCCGATAACAGGTCTTTTGCGTGTAGACGGTAAAGCTTATCGTTTCATGGGAGACGATTCTTTGCGTATATCTCCTTTAGCTCCTCTTTCAGAGGATACTATCGGATGGATGGGGAAATATTCTTTTTTGTATCCGGGAAAAGGATGGGAATTGAGAGAATATGATGATTCTTTGTGGAATGAAGGTAACGGAGCTTTTGGTCCGACAAAGGGATATTATTATCCGGCTCATACTCTGTGGGGAGCGGAAAATTTTTATGTTCGCAGGCATATCAAGGTGGACAATAAAGATGTTTTGAAGAATCATAAGGTGTATGCCCGTTATGTATGTGACGATCAAATAAAGCTTTTTTGTAATGGGGGATTTCTGTTAGAGAATGGATTTACGCATCGAACGAAATGTCAACGCTTGACTGATGAAGCTGTTAGTCAAATAGTTGATGGAGATAATGTTCTGGCTGCATACTGTCGTAATACGGGTGGTGCCGGCTTGTTGGATTTTGGCTTGTATATAGAAAATAAAACATATGCTGATGCAGAACCGGCAACTTTGAAAGAAATGGAAGTGCAAGCTACGCAGACTCAATTTATTTTCCAATGTGGAGATGTGGAACTTCAGATTGACTTTGTTTCCCCTTCCTTATCGGAAAAGTGGAATATGACAGGATGGCCTGTCGGTTTTCTGACCTATCAGGTTCGTACGAAAAGCGAAAAGGAACATACGGTGGAAGTTTTGTTCGACGTGGACACTGAATGGATGTTTGGCAAAAGGAAAATTGATAGTTGGGTCGATAAGGATTGGTGTTTTGTGAAGTCCGACAGTTTGTATTTGGCTATGGCAGCAGATGAAACAACCTTTTCGTGTGAAGATAATCATATCATTCTATCTCAAAAATTGTGTGCGGGAAATGAAAATAGGGGGGTATTGCTTCTCGGATATGAAGAAGGGAAAACTTTCCAGTATAGTGGTGAGAGTTTACGCCCACTTTGGAATAAGGATGGAACAAGAGAAATAAAAGAATTGATGATGTCTGTAGGAAACAGGTATCAGGAGTTGAAAGCAGAATGTAATAAATTGGATTATCGGTGGAATATCAAGGCGTTTCAAGCAGGGAATAAAGCTTTTGCCGAACAAATGCTTCCTGCTTATCGTAATTTTATATCCTCTCATAGGTTTGTGTTATCCTCGGATAATAAGCTTTTTTGTTTTGGTGATACTTTGAGTAATGTCAGAGAAGCTTATGAAAATTTTCCAACGTTGTTGTTTTTTAACTGTACTGACTGGATGAAAGGCTTGTTGAATCCAATATTTGCATATTGTGAAGATATTTATTGGGTGAAGAAGTATCCACCTTACGATATAGGTTTGTATCCTATTGCTAGTAAACAAGTAAAATTGGAAGACTGTGCTGTAGAAGCGGCGTCTAATATGTTGATGATGACAACTGCTATTGTAGAAGCGGAACAGGATTTCGGTTACGCTGATATGCATTGGAAACAGTTGTGCTTGTGGGCGGATTATTTGCAGGAAAGAATGAAGAAAATGACTTTTCCATCTGTTGGATTATTGGATAATGATGACGAACGTGTGAAATGTGTGTTAGGACTGATGGCTTATCACAAATTGGTTCAATTAAAGGGAAACTTATGAGTAAAGTAAAGAGAATTTGGGCGATACTGGAGAATTTAGCATTCTTCATATTCTGTATGGTAGTAGTTCTATTCTTGATGCAACTGTTCTGCTTTACTTCATTCAGGATACCTTCGGATTCTATGGAACCGGCGTTGAAGGATGGCGACCGGATATTAGTTAATAAGATGATAAAGGGGGCTCGTTTGTTCGATGTGTTTGCAGCTTTGAATAATGAGGATGTTGTTATTCACCGAACGCCCGGATTTGGGAATTTCAAGAGAAATGATATACTGGTTTTTAATTTCCCATATCAAATGAATCGTTGGGATAGTGTACGGATGGATGTAATGCAATATTATGTAAAGCGTTGTATTGCTTTGCCGGGAGATACATTAGAGATTCGGGGAGGATTTTATAAAATACGTGGTTGTGATGAACAGTTGGGAAACTATAAGGCTCAACAATATCTCGCTGGATTACAGTATCCGAAACAGCATGGCATTGTAGTAGGTACATTTCCGTATGACAAACAAATTGGATGGACTATTTGTGAGTTCGGACCTTTGCCGATTCCCAAGAAAGGTCAGATAGTAATGATGAACCGTACGAATTGCCTTTTGTACAGGCAGTTGATAGGTTGGGAACAGAAGAAGAAACTACGTATAAAAGACGGACAGATAGTATTGGGGGACAGCGTGATTATCCAGTATCGCTTTAAAAAGAACTATTATTTTGTTTCCGGTGATAATATGGCAAATTCACAAGATTCAAGATACTGGGGGATGTTGCCTGAAGAATATATTGTAGGTAAGGCTACCCGTATTTGGTATTCGGAAGATAAATTTACGGAGAAACCCCGTTGGGACAGAATTATGAAGAAAATCAAATAAAGAACGAAAATAAAGTTGGAATTGATGCGGATGACACAGAAGAATATGGCGGATGTAATAACTCTTACAGGAGTTGCGGCAATCTTGAGCGTAGTAGTTTTTGCTACTTCGAATGATATTCCTGTCGGTGAAATGGCATATCAAATACTATGGTTGGGACGCATGACTTTTGTTTTTGTCGTTTGCTGTCTATTATCCTTTTGTCTGAATAGAAAAAACTATTTGTCTTTTCCAACCATCGTGACATGGGTATTGATTATATTGGGAGGAATGGAAGCTATCTGGGGATTGAGGCAGATATATGGCTTGGCTGTTTCCAATCACTCTTTATATGCACTTACGGGCTCTTTCTATAATCCGGGACCTTATTCGGGATATTTGGCGATGATATTCCCGCTTTGCCTGTATGAATGGCTAAATTTGAAAGAAAAAACAGAACGTACATGGGGAGAACAGGGGGAATATTATATGGCATTGGGAGTGATGCTGTTGATTCTTTGTGTACTACCTGCCGGAATGAGCCGTTCGGCTTGGATTGCTGCCATTATATCGGGTGTATGGGTATATGGGATGCACGCTTCATGGGGAAGCAAATTAAAGGAGATTAGAGAGAGAGATAAAAGAAAGGTAGGACTGGTTTGTATCGCAGGCGGTGTTATAATCATAATGATTGGTTACGCACTTTTCCAACTGAAAGCCACTTCCGCCAACGGACGCTTGTTCATGTGGAAAGTCAGCACTCTTACTATTGCCGAAAGTCCCGTTATCGGACATGGAACTGGGAATTTTGTTTCGGCCTATGGCAGAGCGCAGGAAGATTATTTCGCCAACGGAGAATATTCGGAAACGGAAGAATTGGTGGCAGGAAGTCCGGAATATGCTTTTAATGAATATCTGCAAGTAGCAGTGGAATATGGGATTCCTTTCTTATTAGTTGTCTCTTTAGTTATTGGATTTTGTCTTTGGAAGGGGAGCAGTGAAGGAAGAATAGGTCTTTGTGGGAGTGTAATTTCTGTTATGGTATTTGCCTTTTCCTCTTATCCGATACAGATTCCTGGATTTGCAGTGACATTTTATTTTTTATTGGCGGCTTGTGTTATCGGGCGTTCAAAGATAATACTATTATTTTTTGTTTCGCTGATGGTCCTATTGGGAGCGTATTATTGGAAAAACAACCAATATGATGCGTGTAAGGACTGGCATCGTGGTAAGATGCTCTATAATATAGGGGCTTACCAGTCAGCTAAAGAAGACTACGAGAAGTTATATCCCGAATTAGCAAATCGTGGAGCATTTCTTTTTGAATACGGATATTCTCTGCATAAATTGAAAGAATATGATAACTCGACAAGGATATTGGAGGAAGCGATGACACACAGTAATGATCCCATGATTCTGAATATTATCGGCAAGAATTATCAGGCATCAGGAGATTATGAGCAAGCGGAAGAATACCTGATTCGGTCTACGCACCGGCTTCCGGGGCGGATTTATCCCTATTATCTGTTGGCGAAACTTTATGCGGAGCCAAAATATCGGCAACCTGAAAAATTAAAATATGTTGCTGAAATAGTGTTGACGAAAGAACCGAAAGTGCAGTCTACGGCAGTCAGAGAAATGAGAGAAGAAGTAAAGAAATTATTGAAATAAAAGAACCAATAAATATGAAGAAACACGATTGTATATGGTTACTGTTATGTTTGGCATTAGGAGCAAACACCTCTTGCTCTGGTAAGAAAAATAGTGCTGATGAACAGGAGAAAGGAGTGACTACCGTTCTTCCTGACACAAAGAATGAAGTTACTACCCAAATTCTGAAGAAGCGGAATTTTGACCATGAACTGGTAAGCAACGGAAAGGTGAATGCCCGCAGTAAAGCCGATTTGCGCTTTGAAACGGGCGAAGTCATTGCCCGTATTTATGTGAAGAATGGCGACCGTGTACATAAAGGGCAGAAACTGGCGGAATTGGACAGATTTCGTCTGGAGCAGAAACTGTCCCAGGCGGAAGACGCTCTGTTGAAAGCTGAGCTAGAATTGAAAGATGTACTCATCGGGCAGGGATATACGCCGGATGATTTCAGCAAGGTTCCTGTGGAGACAATGAAGATTGCGAAAGTGAAGAGCGGTTACGAGCAGTCGAAATCCCAGTACGAACTGGCAAAAAGGGAGACGGAGCATGCGACGCTTGCCGCGCCTTTTGACGGGGTGGTGGCTAATCTTTTTTCAAAGCCTTATAATCCGGCCAATACCTCGGAAGTATTCTGTACTATTCTTGATACCAAAGGAATGGAAGCTGAATTTACCGTATTGGAGAATGAACTTGCCTTTATTAAAAAAGGTGATAAGGTGACGGTCATTCCTTATGCCGGGGGAAGCTCGTCTGAGGGTAGGGTATCTGAAGTCAATCCGTTGGTGGATACCAATGGAATGGTGAAGGTGAAGGCTGACGTAAACGGTGAAGGCAGGCTGTTCAGCGGTATGAATGTGAGGGTCAGTGTCAGGCGGAATCTGGGTGAACAGTTGGTGATTCCCAAGACGGCTGTGGTACTGCGCTCCGGCAAGCAGGTGGTGTTCACATTGAAAGAAGGCAAGGCTATGTGGAACTATGTGCATACGGGACTGGAGAACGCAACGGAATACATCGTTTCTGATAAATCCCGGAAAGGTGTTGAAGACGGTTTATTGGAAGGAGACACGGTTATTGTGACCGGAAACCTGAATCTGGCGCATGAAGCGGAAGTAAATGTAAGATAATCAAAAAGGCACGGATTACACGGATTTCACGGTTTTAGAATTGTGATAGCATAAAGCAACAGCGTAATCCGTGTAATCCGTGACTAAAACTAAAGTAAGCATGATAAAATTTTTAATCCGGCGTCCTATCGCCGTATTGATGGCGTTCACCGCCTGTTTTATAATCGGTCTGGTGACTTATTCCACACTGTCGGTATCGCTGCTTCCGAATATCGCCATTCCGGAGATTACCGTACAAGTGTCTGCCGCGAATACATCCGCCCGCGAACTGGAAAACACGATTGTGAAACCTTTGCGCAGCCAACTGATTCAAGTTTCCACTTTGAAAGACATTCATAGCGAATCAAGGGACGGGGCGGGCATCATCCGCCTGTCTTTTGAGTTCGGCACTAATACGGACCTTGCTTTTATCGAGGTCAATGAGAAGATAGACGCTGCGATGAACTATCTCCCCAAGGAAACGGAACGTCCGAAAGTAATCAAGGCGAGCGCAACGGATATTCCCGTGTTCTACCTGAATCTGACTTTGAAGAATGACAGTGCTTATAGTACTGCTACCACGGGACAGCAATCCTTTCTTGACTTGTGTGAATTTGCCGAATCGGTTATCAAGCGCCGGATAGAGCAGCTTGAAGAAGTGGCTATGGTGGACGTGACCGGACTGGTGGAACGTCAGGTACAGATTGTGCCCGATGAGGACAAGCTTGCCATGATGGGACTTGCCATCGAGGATATTGAGTCCGCCCTGTCGTCCAACAATGTAGAACCGGGCAGTATGACGGTACGTGACGGGTACTATGAATATAATATCAAATTCTCGACATTACTGCGTACGGCGGAAGATGTGGAAAATATCTATCTGCGTAAGGGCGACCGCATTGTGCAGTTAAAGGATTTCTGCAAGGTCAATATCGTGCCTGTGAAAGAGAAGGGCGTGTCCTTATCGAACGGAAAGCGTGCGGTGACACTGGCTGTCATCAAGCAGGCGGATGAGAATATGGACAAGATGAAGAACTCCTTGGTAGGGACGATGGAGCATTTTAGGCGGTTATATCCTGATATTGACTTCAATATCAGTCGCAACCAGACGGAGCTACTGGACTACACCATCTCAAATCTGCAACAGAATCTTACTTTAGGTTTTTTCTTTATCTGTCTGGTAGCTGTCCTGTTTTTGGGAGATGTGAAATCTCCGTTGGTGATCGGACTTAGTATGGTGGTTTCTATCGTGATTAGTTTTGTTTTCTTCTATCTGTGCAATATGTCCCTGAATATCATCTCGCTTGCCGGATTAATTCTGGCATTGGGTATGATGATTGACAGTTCGATCATTGTGACCGAAAATATTTCACAATACCGGGAACGGGGATATTCATTGCGCCGCGCCTGTATAACAGGGACAAGTGAAGTGGTGACACCCATGTTGAGTTCTTCCCTGACTACCATTTCTGTATTTGCTCCCTTGATTTTTATGAGTGGTATTGCCGGAGCTATTTTCTATGATCAGGCCTTTTCGGTTACAGTGGGACTGATGGTTTCGTATTTTACCGGTATTATGCTTCTTCCGGTGCTTTATCTGCTGGTTTATCGGACAGGTATTCATACCCGGAAATGGAAATGGCTTTCTTTTAAATTTAATAATCCGATAAAGGATCATACATTGGATCGATTCTATGATGCCGGTGTGGATTGGGTGTTCTGTCACAAAACATTTAGTGTATTGTTTTGTATTATCTCTATTCCGCTTTGTGTATTCTTCTTTTTCTTTATAGACAAGCAGCGGATGCCTGATATAGAAGAGAATGAATTGATCGCCCGAATCGAGTGGAATGAAAATATTCATGTGGATGAAAACAGGCGGCGTGTGGATGAGCTTTTTAAGGATTTAAAAGAACAGGTATTGGAGCACACGGCATCGGTTGGCAGACAGGATTTTCTTCTGAATCGTGAAAGGGAACTTTCTTCTTCCGAAGCAGAACTCTATTTCCGAACGGAGACATCAGAAACAATCAATCCTTTGCAGCAGGAAATATATCATAAACTGAAAGAAGATTATCCGCTTTCCGTTATTTCTTTCTCTCCACCGGAGACGGTATTTGAGAAGCTTTTTGTAACGGGAGAACCGGATATCATAGCCGAATTTTACACCCGTAATAAGGCAAAAGCACCGGAAGCGGGAGATATCCGGATGCTGGAACAGGAGTTATTCCGAAGAACGGGAATCGCTCCTACAGGTATTGCTTTTGAAAATCAGTTGAACCTAAGTATCAATAAGGAAAAGCTACTGCTTTACCGTGTTGCTTACAATGAACTTTATCGAGTCTTGAAAACTGCTTTCCGGGAAAATAGTGTGACTATGCTGCATTCCTACCAGCAATATCTTCCGATTAACGTTGCGGGCAGTGAGAAGACTGTGAATGAAATATTACAGGAAACATTGATACAGACTGAACCGGACAATAAAGGCAACAGAGAGTATATTCCACTCCGGGAGCTGGTGACGGTCACTCCTGCCGAAGACTTGAAGAGTATTGCTGCCGGACGTAACGGGGAATATATCCCTTTTGATTTTTACGGTGTATCGGACGGGAACAAACTCATAAGAGAGGTGAAACAAACAGCGGAAGAAATGAAGGATTGGGATACCGGTTTTTCCGGCAGTTTCTTTTCCAATAGCGAGATGCTGGATGAATTGGTGGTAATCTTATTTATTTCGTTGTTGCTGATGTATTTTATTCTTGCCGCACAGTTTGAAAGTTTTTTGCAGCCTTTGCTTGTTCTGGCGGAGATACCGATTGACCTTGCATTTGCCTTGCTTTTGCTTTGGATTTGTGGACATACGCTGAATTTAATGTCTGCTATCGGACTTATTGTTACCTGTGGTATCGTAATCAATGACTCTATTCTGAAACTGGATGCTATTAATGAATTACGTAAGGAAGGTGTCCCGCTATTAGAAGCTATACATGAAGCTGGCCGAAGACGTTTACGACCGATCATCATGACTTCATTGACTACAATATTCGCAATGGTACCACTGCTTTTTTCTTCGGATATGGGTTCGGAATTGCAAAAACCTCTGTCTATTGCTATGATAGGAACGATGTCGATTGGTACGGCGGTGAGTCTGTTTATCATACCGTTGCTTTACTGGTTTATTTATAGGAACAAGAAAATAAGTATTAGGTATTAAGTATTAAGTATTAGTCCAAAAATGAGAGTTATGAATAGATTAAAGAAAAGAATTCCCGTTTTCCTCTGTGCCCTCTGTGTCCTCTGTGGTGAATCCCAGCTTCGAGCACAGAAACACCTGGTATTGGATTTGAACCGGACTATTTCTCTTGCCAACGACAGTTCGTTGGAGTCCTTCCGTACGCAGAATATGTATTTATCCGGTTATTGGGAATACAGGACTTACCGGGCAAATCGTTTGCCTAGTCTGACACTGGATGTTACTCCGGCACAATATAACCGGGATATAACGAAACGATACGATTCGGGACAGGATTTGGATGTATATCGTACGCAACAGTCTTACTATGCTTATGGAGGGTTGAGTGTGAAACAGAACTTTGATTTGACTGGAGGTACATTCTATCTGGAATCGAATCTTGCCTATATGCGTAATTTCGGAGGGAACAGTGCGACACAGTTCACGAGCGTCCCTATACGAATTGGATATTCACAAAGTCTGGTGGGATATAATTCCTTTAAATGGGAACGGAAGATAGAGCCGTTAAAATACGAACGCGTAAAAAAGGAATTTCTCTATAATGTGGAAAAGGTGTCGGAAACTGCTACTAATTATTTTTTCTCTCTGGCTATGGCACAGGCGGAATATAATCTAGCCAAAGAAAATCTGGCTTCTACGGATACGTTGTATCGTATAGGGCAACAGCGTCATCGAATTGCGGCTATTTCGCAGGCTGATTTGTTGACGTTGAAGCTGGATCGTGTGAATGCGCAGAATACGTTACAAAATAAAGCGAGTGATCTGAAACGGGCTATGTTCTCACTGGCATCTTTCCTCAATCTGGATAAGAATACGCAAATTGAATTAAAACTTCCTTCCCGTCCGGAAAGGATGGAAATTCCGATAGATGAGGCTTTGAAGTGGGGTAGGAATAATAATCCGCAATTGTTGGGCCTGAAACAGAATGTACTTGAAGCGGAACGAAGTGTGGATAAGACAAAAAAGGAATCTCGCTTTAATGCAAGTGTGAATGCAAGTATTGGCTTCAACCAGGTGGCGGATAACTTCGGGGATGTGTATCATAAGCCGATGCAGCAGGATTTGGTGGCAGTCAGTGTTTCTATTCCGCTACTGGACTGGGGTGTTCGCAAGGGAAAGTATAATATGGCGAGGAATAATCTGAATGTAGTGAAGATATCGGCACGTCAGGATGAGATAAGCATCGAGGAGGAAGTAATCATGACGGTAAGCGATTTTAATATCCAGCAGCAGTTGATAGCCAGTGCGGAAGAAGCGTTGGATCTGTCCATACTTGCTTACAATGAAACAAAACAGCGTTTTATTATCGGTAAAGCAGATATTAATAGTCTGACTCTTTCTCTCAACAGACAGCAACAGGCACAACGCAATTTTATCTCTGCCTTACAGAACTATTGGCTGAATTATTATAAGATACGAAGGCTCACTCTATTTGATTTTGCTTCGAAACTTTCGCTTTCGGACAGGTTTGATTTTGACGGAGGGAAGTTGATCAAATGATAATTTTAATTTAGGCACGGATTACACGGATTTCACGGTTTTCTGATATATGATTGTACAAAGCAACAGCGTAATCCGTGTAATCCGTGCCTAAAAATTCCCATTCATATAAATAATAATGCAAAATATAGATTCTGAAATAAAAAAGTCTTCAAAAGCCTCCGCTTTCACACTGATTGTGGCTTTTGTCTGTGTGGCATTGGTTGGGGTGGCGATTATTCCGTTGCTGCCTGTCAAACTGAATCCGTCACGCACATTACCCGGTTTCACGGTACGTTTCAGTATGCCGGGCACTTCGGCACGTGTGGTGGAAATGACGGCTACCAGTAAATTGGAGGCAATGCTCGCCCGTGTGAAAGGGATTCGGGGAATTTCTTCTACGTCAGGAAATGGATGGGGAAGCGTCAGTGTGAATCTGGATAAACATGTGGATGCGGCGGTTGCCCGTTTTGAGGCTTCTACTATTATTCGCCAGACATGGCCGGAACTGCCGGACGGGGTGAGCTATCCGTATATTCAGATGCATAGTCCGGGGCAGAGTAGTCAGGGACCTTTTATGGCATTTACGATCAATGCGCCCGCTACTCCTATCTTAATTCAGCAATATGCGGAGGAACATATAAAAACACGTCTTGCACAGATTCAGGGAATTTATAGGATTAATCTAAGTGGAGCTACTCCGATGGAGTGGAGATTGGAGTATGATTCAGAACAATTGCGTATACTTGGGGTAAGTACGGATGATATTCGTCAGGCCGTCCGGTTGCATTATCAGAAAGAATTTCTGGGTACTTATGATATGGAACAGGGAACTGCGGGCAGACAATGGATACGTCTGGCATTGGTTCCCGAGAATGAGATTCGGGAGTTTGATGCGGAGCAGATAAAGGTGAGAATGAAGGATGGTAAGATCATAGGTCTGAATGAGTTGGTAAAGGTTTCCCGCATGGAGGAACAACCTCAGAGCTATTACCGGATTAATGGGCTGAATTCGATCTATCTGTCGATTGTTGCAGAGGAAACGGCAAATCAACTGGCATTGAGTGAAAAGGTGAAGGCATCTATGGACGATATCCGGTTGTTACTTCCGGCAGGATATGAAATTCATGCCAGTTATGATGCAACGGAATTTATTCAGGAAGAACTGGGCAAAATCTATTTGCGTACAGGAATGACTGTAGCCATTTTGCTTCTGTTTGTATTGTTGATAACCTTCAGTCCTAAATATCTTTTTTTGATTGTGATTAGCTTGATTGTCAATATGACGATAGCTGTAATCCTTTATTATATATTCGGATTGGAAATGCAACTGTATTCGTTAGCTGGTATTACGGTCTCATTAAACCTGGTGATAGATAATACAATTGTAATGAGTGATCATTATCTGCGACGCAGAGACCGGAAGGCATTTATGTCTATTCTTGCAGCTACGTTGACAACAATGGGAGCCTTGGTTATCATTTTCTTTTTGGATGAGAAGATACGGCTTAATTTACAGGATTTTGCAGCAGTAGTCATTATAAATCTGGGGGTATCACTGCTGGTTGCCTTATTCTTTGTTCCTTCTCTGATTGATAAAATAGGATTGAAACGAAGAAAGAAGTCTTCTTTTTCAATAGTTAGATGGAGGATTGGGAATGTACATTTCTTTGTGTGGATGCGTTCAAGAATACGCCGGATTCCGGTTTATTTTAGCCGTTTTTACAGGTGGTTGATACAAGTTCTTTGCCGTTGGAGGGTGGCAGTGTGTATTTTGTTATTATTGGCATTCGGATTACCGGTATTTCTATTACCGGAAAAGATGAAAGGTGATGATAAATGGGCGACAGCTTATAATAAGACATTGGGTACTTCCACTTATAAGGAAAAGGTGAAACCAATAGTGGATAAGGCATTGGGCGGCACTTTGAGGTTATTTGTGCAAAAGGTGTATGAAGGAAGTTACTTTTCAAATAATGAAGAGGTAGTGCTTCACGCTAATGCCAATTTGCCGAATGGAAGTACACTTGAGCAGATGAATACACTGATTAAACGAATGGAGACTTATTTGAGTGAATTTAAAGAGATCAAGCAGTTCCAGACATCTGTGGAAAGTGCCCGCAGGGCATCTATTCATATCTATTTTACGAAAGAACACCAGAAAAGCGGTTTTCCTTATACATTGAAAGCTAATATGATTAGTAAAGCTCTTCAACTGGGAGGTGGAAATTGGAGCATATATGGCTTGCAGGACCAGGGATTCAGTAATGATGTACGTGAGAATGCGGGGTCTTTCCGGGTGAAGATGTATGGATATAATTATGATGAACTGTATGGTTGGGCTGAAGAGTTAAAAGCAAAGTTGTTGTCTCACCGTCGGATTAGAGAAGTGACAATCGGTTCTGATTTCTCTTGGTGGAAAGATGATTATATGGAATTCTATTTTAATCTGGATAAACAGCGAATGGCAGAGGAGGAGATTGGATCCGGAAAGTTGTTTGCCGCTATCCATCCGATATATGGACGGAATATGGAAATTGGTTCAGTGATGGCGGAAGAGGGTACTGAAAAGATAAAGCTTTCTTCGCGTCAGTCGGTGGATAGGGATGTGTGGGCGATGCAGTTTTATCCTTTTCAAATAGGAGGGAGAGAATATAAGTTGTCGGAATTGGCAACTGTGGAAAAAGGGCAGATGCCGCAGGAAGTGGCCAAGGAGAATCAGCAGTATCGGTTATGCCTGCAATATGAGTATATCGGCTCTTCGGAACAGGGAAATAAACTACTGAAAAAGGATTTGGAAGAGTTTAATGAGATCCTTCCGATGGGATATACTGCTAAATCGGAAGATAATAACTGGTCATGGGGCGGAAAGGATAATAAACAATATCGCCTGCTTTTGATTGTGATTGCTATTATTTTCTTTATTACGAGTATTTTGTTCAATTCATTGAAACAGCCATTGGCAATAATCTTTGTGATTCCTGTATCTTATATCGGCGTGTTTCTGACATTCTATTGGTTCAAATTGAATTTCGATCAGGGAGGATTTGCTTCCTTTGTTTTGCTTTGTGGAATTACGGTAAATGCGAGCATTTATATCTTGAATGAATATAATTCCGTTCGTAAACGTTTTCCGCGTCTTTCACCGCTTCGGGCTTACGTGAAAGCCTGGAATACGAAAGTGATTCCTATCTTCCTGACGGTGACTTCTACCATTTTAGGATTCATTCCTTTTATGGTAGGTTTGGAGAAAGAAGGCTTTTGGTTTCCATTGGCAGCAGGCACTATCGGAGGATTGATAATGTCTGTAATCGGAGTATTTATTTTCCTGCCGGTGCTGACGTTGAAAAAGAAGTGGTTGATGATACCTAAAGCTAAGCTTTAGCACTTGTAAAGCGTAGCTTTAGATAGGATAAAGCTACGCTTTGTATAGTCTTACCAATTATTCCCGGCATTACTGCTACCGATAAGCATCTCCACACGTTGTTTATACAGGTTTGCTCCTTCAGCAATATTTTTCCCTGCGTCTGCCGTTCCCATTCCGTAAACAACAATAGGAGTTTGCCATGACATTCCCGAATGAATGGCACTAACCTGATAAGGACGTAATAATTCGTCCGTAGTGAAACGGTTTCTGCCGCCACTACGATAGGCTTCGTATTCGGACCCCGTAGTTGTTACTACTGTCAATGTCTTGCCGGCGACTGCCGGAGTCTTGGATAGGAAAGTAAAGACTTCATCCTGCCATTTCTTTAGCAATGACGGTGCAGACATCCAATAGAAAGGAAATTGATAGATGACAGCCGAGGCATCGGAAATGATTTTACTCCATTCATCTACATTGAAAGCGATTTCCTGCGACAGCTCGTAAAGATTGAAAACTGCCACCCCTTCCATGTCACTGACAGCATCAATTAATGCTTTGTTTGCTTGGGATCCCTTTATGTTTGGATGTGCCAGCAGAATCACTACTTTTCTTAAATCTTTATTCATATTCAATCAGGTATTTAGGATGATATAACTACTTATAGATTATAAAGGTGTAAAAATAAGAAAAAGTTCGCGAAAACCAATATCTTAATTAAAAATAAAACAATCCCTCTTTGCTTTTGAATTTGTATTTTTGCATTCACGTTCATAAGGCGTTATTTTAGATAATATTTTTATATATGATAGATTTTAATCAGTTCCCTTCTCCTTGTTACATCATGGAAGAAGAACTTTTAAGAAAGAACCTGTGTTTGATAAAAAGCGTAGCCGACAGGGCGGGAGTGGAGATCATCCTTGCTTTCAAGTCATTTGCCATGTGGCGTTCTTTCCCTATATTCCGTGAATATATAGATCATTCTACGGCAAGTTCGGTGTATGAAGCCCGTTTGGCATTGGAAGAGTTCGGTAGTAAGGCGCATACATATTCTCCTGCTTATACGGAACAGGATTTCCCGGAAATCATGCGTTGCAGCAGTCATATCACATTCAACTCAATGCAGCAGTTTGAACGTTTCTATCCGATGGTGGTTGCAGAAGGAAGCGGTATTTCTTGTGGTATCCGCGTAAATCCTGAATATTCGGAAGTGGAAACCGAACTTTATAATCCATGTGCACCCGGCACACGTTTTGGGATAACGGCCGATCTGCTCCCCGAAGCATTACCGCAAGGGATTGAAGGCTTTCATTGCCATTGTCACTGTGAATCTTCTTCTTATGAGTTGGAACGTACATTAGAACATCTCGAAGCTAAATTTGCCCGCTGGTTTTCACAGATCAAATGGTTGAATCTGGGTGGTGGACACCTGATGACCCGCAAAGACTATGATACTGATCATTTGATAAGACTGTTGCAAGGGTTAAAAGCACGTTATCCTCATTTGCGCATTATTCTGGAGCCCGGTTCGGCCTTTACCTGGCAGACGGGAGTGCTGACTTCCGAAGTAGTGGATATAGTGGAAAGTCGTGGCATCAAGACGGCAATTTTGAATGTAAGTTTCACTTGCCACATGCCGGATTGTTTGGAAATGCCATATCAACCTGCCGTGCGTGGTGCGGAAATGGGAAATGAAGGAAAATATATTTATCGTCTCGGAGGAAATTCCTGTTTGAGCGGTGATTATATGGGGCTGTGGAGCTTCGATCATGAGTTACAAATCGGAGAGCGTATTGTGTTCGAAGATATGATTCATTATACGATGGTCAAGACAAATATGTTTAACGGAATTCATCATCCTGCCATTGCCATCTGGACAAAAGAGGGGAAAGCTGAAATATACAAGCAATTTTCTTATGAAGATTATCGTGACCGAATGAGTTGATAATCAAAATGATTGTTTTGCGGTCGATGCAAAGTGAACAGATTTCTGTGAAAAAAGTAGGCAGAATGTTTGCAGGTTTACGGAAAATCCCTACCTTTGCAACCGCAAACGGAAAAATGCGGAAATAGCTCAGTTGGTAGAGCATAACCTTGCCAAGGTTAGGGTCGCGAGTTCGAGTCTCGTTTTCCGCTCATGTTTCTTTGAAATGTTGGAACAATAATCTTTGCCCAGGTGGCGGAATTGGTAGACGCGCACGTTTCAGGTGCGTGTGTCGAGAGGCATGCAGGTTCGAGTCCTGTTCTGGGCACAAAGGTTAAACTTTAAAATTATGGAGAGGTGGCGGAATTGGTAGACGCGCTACTTTGAGGGGGTAGTGACAGTTATGTCGTGGGAGTTCGAGTCTCCTTCTCTTCACAGTTTATAAAAGTGAAATGCGGAAATAGCTCAGTTGGTAGAGCATAACCTTGCCAAGGTTAGGGTCGCGAGTTCGAGTCTCGTTTTC
>NZ_JADMOU010000011.1:0-81685 GCF_015558905.1 Bacteroides sp. D55t1_190419_B8 | reverse complement strand
AAAGTGAAATGCGGAAATAGCTCAGTTGGTAGAGCATAACCTTGCCAAGGTTAGGGTCGCGAGTTCGAGTCTCGTTTTCCGCTCTTGTTTCTTTGAAATAATGGAACTAAGTTTTGCCCAGGTGGCGGAATTGGTAGACGCGCACGTTTCAGGTGCGTGTGTCGAGAGGCATGCAGGTTCGAGTCCTGTTCTGGGCACTTCCTAACCCTTTGATTATTTTTTGATAATCAAAGGGTTTATTAATTCCAAAGTGCGCAAAAAATGCACTCTCCGACAAAAAAAATATTCCAAAAGTATGCTATTGAATGGAAAGAAAACGAAAAATCAATTAACCATGAAACCATTTGTCAAATGGGCTGGGGGAAAGACAAGGTTGCTTAAAGAAATTGAACAACGGCTTCCTGCTGACTTTGATACATGGGAAGATGTCGTATATGTGGAGCCTTTTGTCGGTGGTGGATCCGTGCTTTTTCATATGCTCAAGAAGCATAATAACATTTCAAAGGCGGTCATTAATGATATAAATCCCGTTTTGATGCATGCTTATCAGAAAATCAAGCAGGCTCCAATGTCTATTATGGACACCTTGGTTGCATTGAGAAATGAGTATAATGGTATATCTGCGGACAAGACTCGCATCGCGTAAGAAAAACCTTTAACGAAATGAGATTTGAGGATGAACAGAAGGTTGCATTCTTCATCTTCTTGAATCACACCTGTTTCAACGGGCTGTACAGAGAGAATAGATCCGGTGATTTCAATGTTCCTCATGGTAGATACAAAAGTCCATCTATTTTTGAAGAGGAAAATATTATGACATTACACAACGCTCTTCAAAAGGTTGAAATTAATTGTGGCGATTTTGCAGAGATATGGAATTCTCTTGAAAATAATCCTACCTTTATATATATAGACCCACCTTATCGTCCAATAAGCAAACAAGTTACAATGTTTACTTTGTACGACAAAAGTGGTTTTACCGACTTCGACCAACTTCGATTAAAAGAAATTTGCGATATATTTGGAAATAGAGGATGTAGAATCATGCTAAGTAATTCCGACAGCTACGATGAAGACATATCATATTTTGAAAATCTCTACAATAATGGATATCACATTAGTAGGGTTGAGGTTACACGGATGATAAATCCATATAACTCCAAGAATCGCAAACCGAAAGAAGTAATAATCACGAATTATCAACCTCCCCAATAGTAATAAAAACAGATACATATGGTACGTCTTAACGAAGAACAGATAATGAGCATTAAAGAACATATGTGCTCAGATGAGAAGAAGCTTGCATCTCTATATAGGGCTAAGAAGAAGTCCTATGATGAGTGTTCTGTATCCTTTAATGAGGCAGAAGAACGCAAAAAGCAAGACTGGGTCGAGGTTGTAACCTTAAAGACAAAAGTTAGAATGCAACGACCAAAGCCGGTTGGGGTTGCTTTTGAAGATAAAATATGGTCAATGTTCTATGACCTCGGCTTTAGATATTTAAATCGAGATGAGCATTTGGAAATCAAATGGGGTGAAGGTGGTGGAGACCATAAACAAATAGACGTGCTTGCCATTGGGGAGGAAGCAATATTTGTCGTGGAATGCAAGGCCGCCACTAAGCTTACTACATCAAGTTTTAAAAGTGTAATTGATGGGATTGAGCATTATAGAGAAGGAGTGATACGTGCTTTGCATCAAATATATGGGGATAAGAAAATAAAATTTGTTCTTGCAACCGACAATTATAGAATCGGTGAAGAGGATACGAAAAGAATGGTTGAGAAGAAAATTTTTCATCTCAACGAGAACGCATATAAATACATTCAAGGGCTACTTAAGTCGTATAAGTTTTGTGTAAACTACCAATTTTATGGGATGATGTTCAAAAACGAGCTCATTTCAAGCAAGCGTATTAGGGTGCCAGCCTTAAAGGGGAAAATGGGTGGTTTCGATTACTATATGATGTCTATTGAGCCGGAAACATTACTCAAGATGGGGTTTGTGTTGCATCGCACTAAAGTAAACGATTCTATGGCCCCCACTTATCAGCGTTTGCTGTCTGCCAAACGTTTACCAGGTATAACCAACTTTATTCAGAATGGCGGATATTTTCCTAATTCTCTAATTGTAAACTTTGACACTACCAGCAGTAAGAAGATGAAGATTCAGTTTGATTTGGCTGAAAATTCATCTGAAGATTCAAATGCTCAACTTGGTATTCTCAGCATACCGAATGCGTATGGTATTGCATATATCATTGACGGTCAACATAGATTATACGGATATGCCGGTTCGGACTATAAGAGGACTAACACAATTCCAGTGGTGGCATTTGAGAATATGGAATCACGAGAACAACTTCAGATTTTCATGGATATAAACGAAAATCAGAAGGCTGTTAGCAAGAATCTACGTCTTGATCTTGAAGAAGATATAAACTGGGAGTCACTTCAGGTTGACTCTCGGCTTAAAGCTTTGCGATCATCTATAATCAAGGCATTAGCAGCAGATTCTGGTAGCGTTTTAGCTAACAAGATTTCTGTGGGTGAGGATTCTTCGGATTTGAATTTTACGCCTTTTGACAATGGGCTTTTGCAATCCTCGTTATTGCCACGCGCCAGCAAACAATCTTATACAAAGGACACAGATGTCTGTATGTATGATACTCAGAATCTTGATCACGATAAGGCGATGAATGAATGTAAGAAACGTGTTGCCTCATATCTTCGCGAGTGTTACAACTATGCTCATCAAGAGCTGGACGAGAAGCTGTTTAAGGATTTTATTATGTGTAACAGAGGCACATATGCATTCGTTGCATTGGTTGGCTCTTTGAACAAATATCTTATTAAATCAGGACAGGTAACCCAATTCTCATCCTTGGCAGAAAGAATGCCAGTTGTGAAAAAGTATCTTGATATTTTTATTGATTATTTGTCGAATCTTCCTGCGACAGATGAGAATGAACTGCGTCTTATTAGAGGACAGCAGGCTGAACGCACATGGTTATGCCGTTTTCAGAACTCTATACACACAGAAGTCCCGGATTTTAATCCTGATGGATTAGAATCATGGCTAAAGAGCCAAGATACAGGTCTTCAGCAGAAGGCAAAAGACCATGCTGAAAAGATTTTCACGACATTAAAAGGTCGTATTCTTGAAAAACTTCAAGAATTATATGGAGATAATTGGGAAAGTTCAGTAAACGACACTAAGAAGGAGTGTCTAAAAAGGCTGATTACGCTCCATGGCGATGAGGATGATTTTGATCTTCAAGAAATTGAGTGGACCGATGCGATAGATTTAAACGATATTAAAACTATTATCGAAAAGAATTGGTCTCAATCAAAAGAAGGAGATTCAACCTTTGTGCCATTTAAGAAAGAATTTGCCATACCGGTAAACGAACAATGTTCCACAAAGGCTGATAAATTGGTGTGGTTGTCCGATTTGATAAAATTCACCAAGGCTATATCAAATCCTAAGGGAAAGAAGCTTTCTCCACAACAGGTTGATGAAATGGAATTGATTTATGGTTCGCTGAATCCTGAGGCTTGATGTTTTTAGAACTATGTCGACTTGATCATACGCTGCGGAATTATCAGCAGGAGGCCAAGGAAAAAATCTTTGGTCAGTGGGATTATGTGGATAATGTTCTTTATCAGATGCCTACTGGCACAGGTAAAACTCGATTGTTCACATCTCTGATTCGCGACCTTTCTTTAGCATCACTTCAAGAGAACAGGCGCAAAGGCATTCTAATTATCGCGCATCGCACCGAACTGATTGAGCAAATAGATGAGAGTCTTAACAAATATCGCATTCCACATGGAATTATTGCTGGGGCATTCAAGGATAGACGCGACTTTTTATTGCCTGTTCAAGTTGCCTCAATCCAAACTATTACACATCCATCGAATCGGCAATTAGCTGAGGCTTTCCATGCAGACTTCATTATTATAGATGAAGCGCACCATGCGACAGCTCAAAGTTATACAAAATTATGGAACTACTATCCGGAATCTAAAAAGCTTGGTGTGACTGCGACCCCGTGGCGAATGGATGGGCGAGGATTCAAAGGAAACTTCGATACCTTGATTCCATCTATGCCCATAAAGGAATTTCTTGAAAAAGGGTGGCTTGCACCATATAAATATTATTCCGTTCCCATTGACAGCACTATAAGAAGCAGCATTGAGTCAATCAATGAGTTCGGTATAGATGGAGATTATAAAACAAGTGCGCTTGAGCAAGTGGTTGATACCCGAAGAATTCGTGCGCAGCTACTCGACAGTTATTTTGAGTTTGTAAAGGGGAAAAAAGGGATAATATACAGTATATCAAGGAAACACAGCAAACACATTTGTAGCCAATTTCTTGATGCTGGGATAAAGATAGCGGACATTGACAGCGAAACACCAGCACATCTAAGGAAAAGACTTGTACAAAATTTTAAGAACGGAGATCTTGACATCATTGTTAACGTCGATATATTTTCTGAGGGTTTTGATTGCCCAGATCTTGAGTTTGTCCAATTGGCACGACCGACACGCTCCTTAGTGAAATATATCCAACAAGTAGGCCGTGGTCTACGCAGGAATGGAGACAAGCAGTGTCTCATTCTTGATAATGTGGGGATGTATGGACGTTTTGGTCTTCCAGACGATAACCGTCCATGGGAACAGTATTTTGAAGGAGGCCCATCATCTTCAATCAGACAGCTTAGAAATAAGACGGATAGAGATAATCTAGGATTACGTACTTCTTGTGAGAGGGATTTGTCTGAAGGTTTGGATGAGATGAAACTCATTCAACAGGTTGATATTGAAACTGAATCAGGGATTATGGTAATACTCAGGCAAGAGGATACAGATGAGAGCCTTGACAATATTGAAGTGCGCTCTTCAACCATCTATGCGAAGTATAACATTGTGGAAACTAACGAAGAATATTTTATTGAGAATATCCGGAATAATAAGCGGCAACTCCTTTGTGGATTAAGCGGACGAAAATCAATTTCCATAAAGCTGATGAAAAAGAACAATGAGCCCAAAGGGTTTACTATAATCAGTTCATTCAATAGAAATTCAAAGCCATCGGTTAATGACCGAATTATTGGCTATCTATATAGGGAAGGAAGGATAATCCGATTTGCCACATGGAATCGTGAGACGATTGTTGATGTAAAGATATAAATCACCTTACAACGAGAGTCGTAAAAACACATCACCATAGTGGCCGGATAGATTTAGAGCGTGATATTATTATCGTGTTGCCACATCGATCATCCAGAATACCAAGGCATCGTTGTTGACGTATGGCTCAGGATTGAATGTCATATAACGTAGCTGTTTCACGTCGTTCTTGCATTGGCTGCCGATTGCAATACTCGCTGCTCCCAATGGACGGGTCAAGAGCGAAGTCTATTGCTGTCTCTCGTTTAGTTGCCACCTCGTTGATAATACGTTGCATTGACGGAGGCAAGCCGTAGATTGGAGGCTAAGCTCGGCATTGAGTGAAATAGTCTCGCGTTTTATCACTTATGGTTTTCTCCGGATGCTTGGGGAGCCGAATGACGGTCTTCTCTTCCTTAAGCTCTTGTTCTCTCCCATAACGGTTTTTTTCTGCAAGTTCAAGCGTCTCCCGGTTTTGCTGACGTTCTTGGGAAGTCATGGACTTCACTATGAAAGTGAGGTTAAGTTTCTTTTTCGTTCGTTTATGCTTTACATCCTTCGTCGGTTTTTCAGCCATTTTGCCGGGTATGTAATACATGACGTTGCCATCAGCATCCTTCTTTAACTCCTCCTTTCAGTCGAGTAATATTTAAGCTAGAGAGGGATAGTACCATCATTAAGCTTGCACTGTTCAAGTTTCGGATTCTGTCGTGATTGTTTTTGAAGTTTTACCATAAAGGTTGTGTGCCAAATTTAAATAATTTGAGTCCCACTGAAATTTCCGAGGTGTACTTTTATAAAAATAGTACTCCGTGACGGTTTTAAAAGGGGCGCTGAAAAGCTAAGAAAAATATCCGAATAAGGTGTACTAAAAGTGTACTCAATGCGAAAATATGGATAAAAATAGTAAAATATAGAGAATTGTCTAAATTGTAACATCGCTGATATATTGATATATTGTTACCTTTACTTTTTTACCCGTTGGCGGAATTAAACACATAACTGTATGAGTATTAAAAAGTTGTACATGTTACTGATATTTAGTAAATTAGTAGTGACCAAACTATTAATTACAATCAATTCCATGCACAACTTATATGCAATATTCGTAAGATTTCTCGACATCTGCAAGCAATTGGCCGATAATTTGGTGAATGAGTCCGGTAATATTCCACGATGTGGAGTAGTTCCCAGATTTTCGGACTTGGAAATAATAGCCCTCAGCCTGACATCAGAAGCGAGCGGTATTGACAGTGAGTCCTTCCTGTTTTCCAAGCTAGAGGAATATAGGACGGAAATCCCTAATCTGGTCTCCCGTCGACAATATAATGACAGACGTAAATACACGTCTTCACTCTGTAAGGTTATTAGTGATAGGATGGTTCAACGTCCGGATGGATGTGAAGAATACTTTTGCATAGATTCCAAACCGATAGCGGTTTGTCGCTTAGCTCATGCAAGACGATGCAAGATGGGGAAGAATAATTATGAAAAAGCTCCTGCAACCGGCTATTGCGCCTCCCAAGGTGTATATTACTATGGTTATAAGTTACATGCTCTTTGCGGATTGAATGGGGTTGTACATTCATTTGACCTGACAAAGGCCAATGTACACGATATTCATTATTTGGAGGATATAAAGACAGAATATAACAATTGCACTGTCATCGGTGATAAGGGGTATATCAGTACAGAGGTACAATTGGATTTGTTTGAAACAGTAAATATCGGTCTTGAAGTGCCATATCGGTCAAATCAGAAGGACTGGAAACCTACATTCACTCCGTTTGCGAAGTTCAGAAAGAGGATTGAGACACTTTTTTCACAGCTTTGTGATCAATTTATGATTGTTAGGAACTATGCAAAGGATACAGAAGGATTGTTCACCCGCATTATCGGGAAAATCAGCGCACTGACAATCCTACAATATATTAACAAACTAAATGGAAGCCCCATTGAAAGAATTAAATATGCGCTAATGTAATTCCGCCAACGTTTTTTATATATTTTAATAGTTGGATGCCTGTTCTGGGCACCCATCTTTCAGATTTCTGAATGACGAAATTTAGTTTGCGGAAATAGCTCAGTTGGTAGAGCATAACCTTGCCAAGGTTAGGGTCGCGAGTTCGAGTCTCGTTTTCCGCTCCATATAGAATGAGGTTGTCAGTCGATAAGATTGGCAACCTTTTTTTGTATAATATTGGAAGTTTACCGGACGATTGTATCGATAGATTGAACGGAAAAACGTAATTTTGCAAACGAAAAAATCAATGTACTCCCCCCAAAAAAGAGCGTCATTGATTCACACAGACCTTTAATTAATTTAACTATTTGTGATATGTTAACACAGATCATTAATGCACGCATCCTCACTCCGCAAGGCTGGTTGAAGGATGGGTCAGTTCTTATTCGTGACAATAAAATTCTGGAAGTAACCAATTGTGACCTTGCAATTATCGGAGCCAAACTGATTGATGCCAAAGGAATGTATATTGTTCCGGGCGGTGTAGAAATCCATGTTCACGGTGGTGGTGGAAGAGACTTTATGGAAGGCACCGAAGAGGCTTTCCGGACAGCAATCAAAGCTCATATGCAGCATGGCACTACCAGTATTTTTCCTACTCTTTCTTCTTCTACCATTCCCATGATCCGTGCAGCTGCGGAAACTACTGAAAAAATGATGGCGGAGCCTAATAGCCCTGTGCTCGGGCTTCATCTGGAAGGACATTATTTCAATATGGCGATGGCAGGCGGACAAATTCCGGAAAATATCAAAGATCCCGATCCTGAAGAATATATTCCGTTGTTGGAAGAAACTCATTGTATCAAGCGTTGGGATGCCGCACCGGAACTTCCCGGAGCCATGCAATTTGGTAAATATATCACGGCGAAAGGGGTGTTGGCTTCGGTAGGACATACCCAGGCCGAGTTTGAGGATATACAGACAGCCTACGAGGCGGGATATACACATGCCACTCATTTTTATAATGCGATGCCGGGATTCCATAAACGGAAAGAGTACAAGTATGAAGGTACGGTAGAAAGTATTTATCTGATTGATGATATGACAGTGGAAGTGGTGGCAGACGGAATTCATGTGCCTCCAACAATCTTGCGCCTTGTTTACAAGATAAAAGGAGTGGAACGCACTTGCCTGATAACGGATGCATTGGCTTGTGCGGCCAGCGATAGTCAGGTGGCTTTTGATCCGCGTGTGATTATCGAGGACGGAGTATGTAAGCTGGCAGACCATTCAGCACTGGCGGGAAGTATTGCAACGATGGACCGCCTGATTCGTACCATGGTGCAGAAGGCGGAAATACCTTTGGAGGATGCCGTGCGCATGGCTTCCGAAACCCCTGCCCGGATCATGGGAGTACTCGACCGCAAAGGAACGCTGGAGCGTGGCAAGGATGCCGATATGATTGCTTTAGACAGAGACTTGAATGTGAGAGCTGTATGGGCAATGGGAGAACTGGTGGAAGGCACCAATAAACTGTTTTAAATCTGATAAATAACGAAAACTATGTTGACTCAAATAATAAACGGAAGAATATTGACCCCGCAAGGCTGGTTGAAAGATGGTTCCGTATTGATTTGTGATGGAAAAATATTAGAGGTGACCAACAGTGATTTGGCGGTTATCGGTGCAACGGTTATTGATGCCAGAGGGATGACGATTGTGCCCGGATTTGTAAGTATGCATGCACATGGAGGTGGCGGACATGATTATACGGAAGCAACGGAAGAAGCATTCCGCATGGCAACTACTGCACATCTGAAACATGGTGCTACCGGGATATTTCCTACATTATCATCTACCTCGTTCGAAAGAATCTATCAGGCTGTCGATGTCTGTGAAAACCTGATGAAAGAGAAGGATTCTCCTGTTCTCGGCCTGCATATTGAAGGTCCTTACCTGAATCCGAAGATGGCGGGAACACAATATGACGGTTTTCTGAAAACTCCGGATGAAAATGAATATATTCCTTTATTGGAGCATACCTCTTGTATCAGACGTTGGGACATCAGTCCTGAACTGCCCGGCGCGCATGATTTTGCAAAGTACACCCGTTCGAAAGGAATTATGACTGCCGTAACACATACGGAAGCCGAATATGATGATATCAAGGCTGCGTATGCAGTGGGTTTCTCTCATGCTGCCCATTTTTACAATGCGATGCCGGGTTTCCACAAACGTCGTGAATATAAATATGAGGGTACGGTGGAGAGTGTATATTTGACGGATGGGATGACAGTGGAAGTGATTGCAGATGGTATTCACTTGCCTGCCACGATTCTAAAATTGGTTTATAAGTTGAAAGGTGTAGAGAATACGTGCCTCGTTACCGATGCTTTGGCTTATGCTGCTTATGAAGGGAACGAACCGATTGATCCTCGCTATATCATAGAGGACGGCGTATGTAAGATGGCAGATCATTCTGCACTGGCCGGTAGCTTGGCTACAATGGATGTATTGGTTCGCACCATGGTGAAGAAAGCGAATATACCTTTGGAAGATGCCGTGCGCATGGCTTCTGAAACTCCTGCCCGTTTAATTGGAGTGAGTGACCGGAAAGGGGCGTTGGCAAAGGGAAAGGATGCCGATATTGTGATTCTTGATAAGGAACTGAATGTGCGATGTGTATGGTCAATGGGGAAGATTGTTCCGGGAACTGATATTCTGTTGCATAAAGAATAGTTGAAATAATCCCCAAAGAGGAGGGGCATAATGAATAATAAAACGCAGATTAACGCGAATTATCGCAGAAATAATTTTATAAGTCGTTGATTAATATATCAA
The DNA here is from genome assembly GCF_015558905.1 of Bacteroides sp. D55t1_190419_B8. Taxonomy (NCBI): domain Bacteria; kingdom Pseudomonadati; phylum Bacteroidota; class Bacteroidia; order Bacteroidales; family Bacteroidaceae; genus Bacteroides; species Bacteroides sp. D55t1_190419_B8. The sequence goes on along the minus strand of NZ_JADMOU010000011.1, from coordinate 71,704 downwards.
TATAAATGAAATAATCTGCGATAATTTGCGTTAATCTGCGTTTTGACACACTCCCTATATAAAAGCCAATGTTCTGTATGATATCAAAAGTCCGGCAGTTTATCATCATCAGAAGTTTCCCGGACTTTTAATGTATTTTTATTCTGAAAGTAAACTGGTTTCTATCAGTTCTTTCAATTGGTTTTTATTCATTGTACCTAATTTCATTGTCGGTTTGCCGTTCAGCGGGCAAAGTAACAGATTGGGAATGGTGCGGATTTTAAATGCACTTTCCAGTTCCGGTTCCTGATCGACGTCTACTTTATAAATATCTAATTTCCCTTCGTATTCTTTAGCCAGTTGGTCTAATATAGGCGATAACGCTTTGCAATAAACGCACCACGGAGCATGAAAATCGACCAGGCAAGGTTTATTCCCTTTGAAGTTCCAGTTGTCAGGATAAGATTGATAATCAGCTACTTTTTCTACAAAACTATCTTTGGTTAAATCTATTATTTTCATATATTCTATTTTTAATGGTTCATTTCATTTTCTCTTCTGCAAAGATAGGGGAGTTGGGATGAAAGAAGGATAGCCATTTTTCCTGTTGTGTTTACAATTCTTCCTTTATAGCTATTTTCTAATCGAATTCTAATCTGATATGAGAGGCTTATAATCGCTTTTTCCCATCTCTCCGGTTACAGAATTGTAATTTTGCCACGACAACTACAATAAGGTAATAAAGATAAATAGAGTAATGAATAGAGTATTTCTAATTTCTTTTTTTCTTCTGTTGACAGGAGAAGTCTGTGCGCAACAAGTTACCACAGGAACATTAACCCTGAAAGAGGCGGAACAGCGTTTTCTGGAACGTAACTTATCGCTGATAGCCGAACGGTACAACATTGATGTGGCACAGGCACAAGTGCTGCAAGCCAAATTATTTGAGAATCCGGTAATCTCGTTGGAACAGAATGTCTATAACCGACTGAACGGGAAGTATTTTGATTTTGGTAAGGAGGGCGAAGCGGTTGTGGAGATTGAACAGGTGATTCATCTTGCCGGACAGCGAAATAAACAGGTGAAGCTCGAGAAAATCAATAAGGAAATAGCGGAATATCAGTTTGAAGAGGTGATGAGGACACTTCGACAGGAATTGAATGAGAAGTTCGTACAAGTCTATTTTCTTTCGAAATCCATATCTATTTACGAGAAAGAAGTGAACTCTCTGCAAGAGTTACTTGCCGGAATGAAACAGCAACAGGAGAAAGGAAATATTTCGTTGATGGAAATGTCCCGTCTGGAATCTATGCTGTTCTCTTTGAAAAAAGAGAAGAACGAACGGGAAAACGAGTTGCTGACCCTTAGAGGGGAACTCAATGTCTTGTTAAATCTTCCGGGAGATACTGTGATTAAGCTATCGCTGGATGAAGAAGTGTTAAAACAATTGGATCTGTCTCAATTATCGTTTGCCGACTTGAAAGCGATGGTGAATGAGCGTCCGGATCTCAAGATTGCCCGGAGCATGGTAAGTGCTTCCCGTGCGAACTTGAAATTGCAGAAATCGATGGCATTTCCGGAATTCTCGGTGAAAGGTAGTTATGACCGTGTCGGAAACTTTATCAATGACTATTTTGCAATAGGAGTGAGCCTGTCAGTGCCTATTTTCAACCGCAACCAGGGAAATATTAAAGCTGCCCGTTTTAGTATCCGGCAGGCGGGAGCGGAACAGGAAAATGCGGCTAACCATGCGGATATGGAGCTTTATACCGCTTATGCTTCACTGGATAAAGCTGTTCAACTTTATCAATCTACCCATATGGAACTGGAACGTAACTTCGAAAAACTGATAGAAGGAGTGAATGAAAACTTTAAGAAACGGAATATCAGTTTGTTGGAGTTTATCGATTACTATGACAGCTATAAAGAAACTTGTATTCAGCTACATGAAATAAAGAAAGACGTTTTCCTGGCGATGGAAAACTTGAATACAACTATCGGACAAACCATATTGAACTACTAATATTCATAAATTATCAAAGACTATGAACTGGAATAAATTCCTTCCTTGCATATTGCTTACTACCGTATTGGGAGCATACTCCGGTAAAGGAGAACAAACGAATGTTGAACCGACTGCCTTATGCCTGACAGATAGCTTGTCGAGAATTGTATCTGTCGATACGGTTCACGTTCAAGAGGTGATTGATGAACTGACATTGAACGGACGGGTGACGTTTAATGAGAATCAGGTGGCACATGTATATCCGATGTTTGGAGGTACGGTAACGGAACTGAAGGCTGAAATAGGAGACTTTGTTCGTAAGGGAGAGGTATTGGCAGTCATCCGCAGTGGAGAAGTGGCAGATTATGAAAAGCAATTGAAGGAGGCGGAACAACAGTTATTGCTGGCACGCAGAAATATGGATGCTACGCAGGATATGTATGCTTCCGGCATGACCTCGGATAAAGATGTACTTCAGGCGAAGCAGGAGTTGACAAGTGCCGAAGCCGAAGAAAGAAGAATAAAGGATGTTTTCTCTATTTATAATTTCTCCGGAAATGCTTATTATCAGCTGAAATCTCCTGTTTCGGGGTTTATTGTGGAGAAACAAATCAGCAGGGATATGCAGTTGCGTCCGGATCAGAGTGAAGAACTGTTCACGATTTCGGGGTTGTCAGACGTATGGGTGATGGCGGATGTGTATGAAAGCGATATCAGTAAGGTTTCCGAAGGTGCTTCCGTACGCATTTCTACGTTGGCTTATCCGGATAAGATGTTTGCCGGTACGATTGATAAGGTGTATCATTTGTTGAACAGTGAAAGTAAAACGATGAATGTCCGTATCAAATTAAAGAATGAAGAGTATTTGTTGAAACCGGGGATGTTTACGAATGTAAGTGTGAAATGTAAAGCGGATGGAACTTCCATGCCCCGTATCGATGCTCATGCACTGGTATTTGAAGGAGGAAAGAATTATGTGGTCGTGGTGGAGCCGGATGAGCGTTTGCAGGTGAAAGAGGTGGATGTGTACAAGCAGTTGAGCAAGGAGTGCTATATCCGTTCCGGACTTTCCGAGGGAGACAGAGTGCTGAATAATAATGTATTGTTGGTATATAATGCGTTGAATGCAGATTAAAAACAGAAAATAGTATGCACAAATTCATAGATAATATAGTGGCTTTCTCGCTGAAGAACAAATTCTTTATTTTCTTCTGTACAGCGATTGCCGTTATAGCCGGAGCTGTTTCCTTTAAACATACTCCGATAGATGCTTTCCCGGATGTGACGAATACGAAAGTGACGATTATCACGCAATGGCCGGGACGTAGTGCCGAAGAGGTAGAGAAGTTTATCACCATTCCTGTTGAGATTGCGATGAATCCCGTTCAGAAGAAAACGGATATTCGTTCCACCACTCTTTTCGGGCTTTCTGTTATCAATGTAATGTTTGAAGATCGTGTCGATGATTTCACCGCACGTCAACAGGTATATAATTTATTGAATGATGCCGACCTTCCGGACGGGGTAACTCCGGAAGTGCAACCTCTGTACGGACCGACGGGAGAAATATTCCGTTATACGCTTCGTAGTGACAAGCGCAGTGTGCGGGAACTGAAAACGATTCAGGATTGGGTGATTGAACGTAATCTTCGTTCGGTGTCCGGTGTGGCGGATATTGTGAGCTTCGGCGGGGAGGTGAAGACGTTTGAGGTAAGTGTGAATCCTCACCAGTTGATTAATTATGGCATTACCTCTTTGGAACTTTATGATGCGATTGCCAAAAGTAATATTAACGTAGGAGGCGATGTCATTACTAAAAGCTCACAGGCATATGTCGTTCGTGGAATCGGTCTGATTAACGATTTGGACGAATTGAGAAATATCGTAGTGAAAAACATCAATGGCACTCCCATTCTGGTGAAGAATCTTGCCGATGTACACGAATCCTGTCTGCCTCGTCTGGGGCAGGTAGGGCGAATGGATGAGGATGATGTTGTTCAGGGCATTGTAGTCATGCGGAAAGGAGAGAATCCGGGTGAGGTGATTGCAAACCTGAAAGATAAAATAGAAGACTTGAATCAGAATGTGCTTCCGAAAGATGTGAAGATAGTGGCGTTCTATGACCGGGAGGACTTGGTGAATCTGGCGGTAAAGACTGTGACGCATAATCTGATCGAAGGAATATTATTGGTTACGTTTATTGTATTGATCTTTATGGCAGATTGGCGGACTACCGTGATTGTTGCTGTCGTTATCCCATTAGCCCTTTTGTTCGCTTTTATCTGTTTACGGGTGATGGGAATGTCCGCCAATCTGCTTTCTATGGGAGCCATAGACTTCGGTATTATTATTGATGGGGCTGTGGTGATGGTGGAAGGAGTGTTTGTGGCTTTGGACAAGAAGGCAAGGGAAGTGGGGATGCCTGCTTTTAATGTGATGTCTAAAATGGGATTGATCCGCAACACGGCAAAAGATAAGGCGAAAGCGGTTTTTTTCTCCAAATTAATTATCATCACTGCATTGATTCCTATCTTCTCTTTCCAGAAGGTAGAAGGAAAAATGTTCTCTCCTTTAGCCTACACACTGGGCTTTGCACTGTTGGGAGCACTGATCTTTACATTGACATTGGTTCCCGTGATGTCTTCCATGTTATTGAAGAAGAATGTCCGTGAGAAGAATAACCGTTTTGTCCATTTTATCAATACGAAGTGTTCGGCTCTTTTTGATTTATTCTATGCGCACAGGAAGCTGACTATCGGGTTGGCAACGGTCATAGCTGGTGTCGGATTATGGCTTTTCTCTTTCCTGGGTACGGAGTTCCTTCCGCAGTTGAATGAGGGATCTATCTATATTCGTGCCACCTTGCCACAAAGTATTTCGTTGGATGAATCGGTGGTTCTCGCCAATAAAATGAGAAGGAAACTTTTGACGTTTCCGGAAGTGCGGCAAGTGCTGTCGCAAACCGGACGACCGAATGACGGTACAGATGCTACCGGATTCTATAATATCGAGTTCCACGTTGATATCTATCCCGAAAAGGAATGGGAGAGCAAGCTGACAAAATTGGAACTGATTGATAAGATGCAGGAGGATTTATCCATTTATCCCGGCATTGACTTCAATTTCTCACAACCGATTACCGATAATGTGGAGGAAGCTGCTTCCGGTGTGAAAGGATCTATTGCGGTGAAAGTGTTTGGTAAAGATTTGTATGAGTCGGAGAAATATGCGGTTCAGATTGAAAAAATTCTTAGTACGGTTCAGGGAATTGAAGACTTGGGTATGATTCGGAACATCGGTCAGCCGGAGCTTCGTATAGAGTTGAATGAACGTCAGTTGGCGCGTTATGGGGTTGCCAAGGAGGATGTGCAATCGATTATAGAAATGGCTATTGGCGGAAAATCGGCTTCACTGTTGTATGAGGATGAGCGGAAGTTCAATATCATGGTAAGATACAGCGAACAATTCCGTCAGAATGAAGAGGAGATAGGTAAGATATTGGTTCCGGCGATGGATGGAACGATGGTTCCTATCAAGGAATTGGCAGATATAACGACGATTACGGGACCGTTATTGATATTCCGTGATAATCACGCTCGTTTCTGTGCGGTGAAGTTCTCGGTGAGAGGCCGTGATATGGGTACGGCAGTTGCCGAGGCGCAGAAAAAGGTGAATGCTTCCGTGCATCTGCCGGCAGGCTATTCGCTGAAATGGACGGGGGATTTTGAGAACCAGCAACGTGCCACAAAACGTCTGGCACAGGTTGTTCCTATCAGTATTGCTATCATCTTTATCATCCTGTTTATTCTATTCTCTAATGCGCGGGATGCGGGACTGGTATTGCTGAATGTACCATTTGCCGCCGTGGGGGGTATTGTGGCTCTTCTGATAACGCAGTTCAACTTCTCCATTTCTGCCGGTATCGGTTTCATTGCTTTGTTTGGCATCTGTATTCAGAATGGGGTGATTATGATTTCCGATATTAAGGCGAATCTGAAACTGGGCTCGCCCTTGGAGAAAGCCACTAAGGAAGGAGTGCGCTCGCGTATCCGCCCTGTGATTATGACAGCGGCAATGGCAGCTATCGGTTTGATGCCCGCTGCCATGAGTCATGGAATTGGTTCGGAATCACAGCGTCCGTTGGCGATTGTCATTATCGGTGGATTGATAGGAGCGACTTTCTTTGCTCTGTTTGTCTTTCCTCTTATTGTGGAAGTGGTATATGAACGAATGTTATATGATAAAAATGGAAAGTTATTGCAAAGACGTATTTAGTTCATTTCTATTCTGTGAAAAAAACTCTCATAGATTAAATTTGTAGGTTTTCAGTAGGTAGAGGGAGAAAGGAATAAAAGAAGGGTGAATTAAAAAATCACCCGTACTTTTGTTCCTTTTTCTATTTCTGAAAATATATCCAACTTTGCGTGATAAGCAGAGATGATTTTCAGGGTCAGGCTAAGTCCGATGCCTTGTCCGGCATAGTCCCGGGTATTACTGCCCCGATAGAAGGACTGGAATATGTGTGCTATTTCTTCTTGCGGAATACCGATTCCCCGGTCTTCTATATCAAGAATGACTTGTTGTTGCTCCCGGTAGAGAGTCACATTGACTTCTCTATCAGAGTATTTGCAGGCGTTATCTATTATATTCTTTAATGCTATCTTCAATAGATATGGATTGGCTTTTACGGTCATCTGCCGGTCTGTCTCTTCCAAATGAAGATGGATCCTTTCATCGGAAGCCGTCAACTCTTTTAATAGATCGGCCAGAATAATCTCTTCAATATTATTTTTCAGGAGTTCTTCTTCTTGTCGTGAAAGAAAAAGAAGGTGCCGGATGAGGCTGGACAATCGTTTGCTTTCCGAGGAGATTCGTTGAAGGGATTCAATGTATTCTCCCGTACTTCTCTCTTTCAGCAGACTGATTTCGCATTCTCCCTGAATGGCGGTAATCGGATTGTTCAATTCATGTGAAGCATGACTGACAAAGGACTTCTCTGCCTTGAATGCACTGTCCAGACGGTCGAGCATACTATTTAATGTCTTTATCATGTCTTCCAGCTCGTCATTATTGCCGGTGGTCTTTAATCGGCGGTTCAGACTGTTGGCACGTATTCTTTTCAGCTCCTTTAATATGTGTTGCAGGGGAACCAGAATGCGGCCGGAGTATATTTTCCCGATGAAAAAGATCAGGACGGAACTGGCTAAGATGAGAAATATGGAAAGCAATAATAGGTGTTCCTTGATTTCTGTTCCGTAGGCATTCCGGGACATGACGAGTACGATAAAGTTTCCTTCATTATCCGGATAATAAAGGGCGGCTCCCAGTTGATCCTTATATTTGAAAGAGAAAGGGATGCTGTCCTGTCCTGCCAGCAGAAGAGCCTGCTGGTGTTGCGTGAGGTATTTATTCAGTGTATCACGCACTTCGGAGAGACTATCCATATTTAAAAGAATCTCATGGGCTTCGGGCAGGAGTTCGTCATATTTGCGTTGGATAATCTGGTAGCTCTGTTCGTCTACTTCATCTTTTTCCCAATGCTTCTGTGCGGTCAGGTAGGCTTTTTCACGCAGGTAAGAAGCATAAAGTTTATTGATGTACTGTGTACTGAAAATATAAAATACGGCAATGATAATGACAGTGGTCAGTACACTGATTAATGTATAAAAAAGAGCTATTTTAGAACCTATTTTCATAGCCGGGGTGCTTGGGAGTTTAAGTATTCATGATATATCCTAGTCCTACGACTGTATGGATCAGCTTTTTATCAAAGTCACGATCAATCTTTACCCGGAGATAGTTCACATAAACATCTACGATATTGGTATTGGTGTCAAAGTTCTTGTCCCATACATCTTTGAGCAAGGTGATACGTGAGAGGGCAACCCCTTGATGGGTCATGAAATATTCGAGCAGGCGATATTCTTTAACGGTGAGGTCGATGTCTGTCTCACCTCTTCTGGCTTTCCGGGTATTGCAGTCCAGCACCAGATCGTCGCAAGTCAATAGATTGGAAGCTGCTTCCTTGTTGCGTCTCAATAGGGCTTTGATGCGCGCTTCCAGCTCCTGAAAACTAAAAGGTTTGACGAGATAATCGTCTGCTCCCGCATCCAGTCCTTTAACAATGTCTTCCGTTGTACCCAAGGCCGTCAGCATAATAACCGGAGTCTGATACCCGAACATCTGGCGGTAAAGGTGGCAAAGTTCCAGACCGTTTATTTTAGGCATGATAATGTCCAGTATCAAAAGGTCGAAAGGCTCGTTCTGAAGGATTTTCCAACCGGCGTTCCCGTCATGGCAGACGCTTACCGAATGCCCGAATTCTTTGAGTCCCCGTTCGATGAAAGAGGCGATATTAATTTCATCTTCAACCAATAGTATCTTTGCCATAATTCAGATTGTTTATGTGCAAAGATACTTTTTTCCTGGCATCCGGAGAAAGAAATCTGCGCTACATTTAAGTGTTTCTTCTTTTTGAGTTGTACTATATACAAACAATAGATATGCTATGAAAATAAATTGTGTCATTGGAGCTTTTCTGTGTGCTGGGATGTTATGGGTGTAGCAGTCCGAAAACAGAAGTGAAATCACCGGACGGTCATATCAAAATGGCTTTAACAGTAGACGACAACGGCAAACCGTTATATAATGTTTTAGTAGGTGACTCATTGTTGATTGAAAATTATGAAGGCCATCCGGCTTTTCAGTTCTTCCGCGACTTCGATCCGGATTGTGACGAATCGAAAGCATTGGCAGGAGAACCGGGTGAATTTGTAGCCATCGTGCGTAAAGCAAAGGGGAACTATTTTCTGAAAATACGTTGAACATACGAATGGCTCCGGAGGCGGACAGGCTATTTCATTTATAGCACTTTAAAAAGACTGATTGATTATAAAGTTAGCCTGTTAATAATGGAAATAGGATTCGTTTTTAGGTAGAAAGATAGAAAACAGGTAGTATAAATAAAGTTGGTTAGAGGTTAGAAAAAAACGGTGGACAGTGTTGAGGCTGTCCACCGTTTTTGTTTTTATTTGCGAGAATACTTATCTTATTATTTGAGATATTATCCCTTTGCTTCCTGATACATAAAGCGTTTGATTGACTTTTTCGCAGTCTTTTCAAATTCTTCAAAATGGATTTTAATCTTGCTTATTTGAGAATAGTTAGGAAGCTGTTGATTCAATTCGATACGGTTTTGCTCCATTACTTTCTGAATATCCGTCTGCTGCAATCCATGAGCGAAAGCATCGTCGAAATCCGGGTAGATCAGGGCTACCAGCTTTTCGTGCTGTAAGACGATCAGTGACTCCGAAACATACGGCATGTTGTTCAGCTTGCTTTCAATTTCTTCAGGATAGATATTCTGTCCGCTAGAGGTGAGAAGCAGGTTCTTGCTACGTCCGCGGACTGTCACATAACCCTCTTCATCCAACGTACCGAGGTCACCGGTATGCAGCCAACCGTTAGCATCAATAATTTGTGCCGTAGCTTCCGGATTTTTATAATACCCCAGCATCATATTCATTCCTCTGCATACGATTTCTCCGGCATGCGTTTTCGGGTCCGGTGAGTCTATGCGGACTTCCATCCGGCTGGTTGCCTTTCCGCAGGAAGCAAGTTTCAGTGTTTCCCAACGGCTGGAACAAATAATCGGACCGCATTCCGTCATACCGTAAGCGATGGTGTAGGGGAACCCTATCTTTTTAAGGAAATCCTCTACTTCCGCATTGAAAGGAGCACCTCCGATAATAATCTCGTCAAAGTTTCCACCGAAGATTTCCATGGCAGCCTGTCGTGCCAATGATTTGATTTTATCGTTCACAATAGGTACTTTCAGCAATAACTTGCCGATTTTGCTGTCTACTTTAGGAAGAATGTCTTTCTTGATAATTTTTTCTACAATCAACGGTACACAAGAAATCACTCTGGGTTTGATTTCGGAGAAAGATTGGGAAATGATTTTCGGAGACGGCATACGTGTCAGGAAATAGATGTGTGCACCTGCAGAGAATCCGTAAAGGAAATCATATACCATACCGAACACGTGTCCCATAGGCAACATGGAAACGATATGGTCTCCCGGTTTAACGGGAAGCATTTCGAAGCAATAAGCCACGTTCGACCAAAGACTGCGATAGGGGAGCATCACTCCTTTAGAGTAACCTGTGGTACCGGAAGTATAGTTGATGATAGCCAGTTCTTCCGGACGATCTTTCCGGTAACAAATATGTTCCGGGCGAAAGTTCTTGGGATACTGTTGGCCGTAAATAGCGTTCCGGTGTTCAAAAGCGTAAGTGAGTTTTTCGTTCCGGGACACTAATGCCGAGAAATCTGTCAGTGAAGCGATGCCCTCTAACAAAGGCATGGCATCTTCATTCAGATTCTCCCATGCCTGATCGCCGACGAAAAGTAATTTGGCTTCGGAATGGTTGACGATATTATGAATATTATCTGCCTTGAATTCATGCAAAATGGGAACAATAACAGCTCCGTAAGTGATGGTCGCCAAGAAAGTAACCGCCCAATGAGCACTGTTACGTCCGCAAACGGCTATTTTATCTCCCGGCTGGATGCCGGCACTTTCCAAGACGATGTGAAATTTAGCGATTTTACGCGCTACATCCTTATATTGGAGGGTAATTCCTTTATAGTCAGTTAAGGCATCTTTGTCCCAGTTTTTGATGATGCTTTGCTCAATATAATCAATGAACTGATGTTCTTGTTCCATTCGATTTTTGCACATTTAGTTTAAAACTGCGCAAAATTAATACTTCGTAGATGTAAACCGAATTTTAAATTCAAGTTTTACGGTTAATTAACGGAGGGGAATGAACAATTTTACCAGCCGGATAAAGGTCTTTCGTGTTTCTTCCTTAAAACTAGTTCATTGGCCTGTATAAAACGTTTCGTCTCCATGCATGAAGATGAAACGAATGTCTTGCAAAGGCAAGAGGTTTCATGCGTGGAGACGAATCAATTATGGTGTACTGAATAACTCTTTTCTGATGTTATTCTGAATCAGCATCTTCTTCTTTGGACTTCTCGGAAATAAGTAACAGTTTATCTCCTTCATGCAGTTTCAGCGTTCCGTTGGGAATCAGGAACTCATCTCCGCGCTTCACAATCATTACCAGCGTGCCTTTCGGAAGATTCATATCTTTCAATGTATCTGCTTCTTCCAGCATACTTTTAGTGATAGTCATATCACTAAGGTCAGAGTCAATTTCTTCCGGAAGTTCCACTCCGAAGTCGTTACCGGTTTTTTCCAGCGGTTTGGAAAGATTCAAAATCCGGGCGACGAAAGAAATGGTTGTTCCCTGTACGACCAATGAGACAATGGTAATAAAGAATACAATGTTGAAAATGAGGTTCGAACCTTCTACGCCCGCCACTACCGGATAGGTAGCAAAGATAATAGGAACTGCACCGCGTAATCCTACCCAAGACACGAAAATACGTGATTTCATCGTGATTTTCCGGAATGGAAGCAGACAGAGGAACACGCTTAACGGGCGACCGATAATAATCATGAAGACACCAATCAACAATGCCACGGAAGCTACTTCCAGCATTTCGTGCGGGTTGACAAGCAATCCCAGGCAAAGGAACATGATGATTTGGAACAACCAGGTCAGTCCGTCCATAAAGGTGTAGATGTCTTTACGATGCATGATTTTATTGTTTCCTACCATGATACCCGCAATATATACGGCAAGGTAACCGTTACCTTTCAGTAAGTCGGTGATGGAGAAAGTGAAAAATACAAATGCAAGTAATAAGATAGGATACAAGGCCTGATTATCAATATTGAGCTTATTCAACATTCGGATGGCTAGCTTTCCAAGTATATATCCGGCAGCGGCACCAACGATGAACTGGATAATGAAAGATCCGACGATGGCTCCGACTCCCATACCTGCCGACTGAATGAATTGTATCAGGACAATGGTCAGCATATAGGCCATCGGGTCATTACTTCCGCTCTCCAGTTCCAGCATGGGACGAAGGTTGTGTTTCAAGTTCATCTTCTGTGAGCGGAGGATAGCGAATACTGAAGCCGAGTCGGTAGACGACATGGTAGAAGCCAAAAGCAGGGAAGTAGTGATAGGTAAATAGATATTAGACCAGCTCATACCTGATATCCACCAGATAAAGAGTCCGGTGAAAAGGGCTGTGAGTAGTACTCCGACAGTGGAAAGCACGATACCGGGACCTAGAATAGGTTTGATTTCTCTGAATTTCGTATCCATACCTCCCGAGAAAAGGATAATACTAAGGGCCACCATACCGATAAATTGGGCGTCTTTCGCGTCGTGGAACTGCAGGCCGAGGCCGTCACTTCCAAACAACATTCCTACTACGAGGAACAATAATAAGGTAGGTACTCCAAAGCGGTATCCGGTTTTTCCAACAACGATGCTGACGAAAAGTAAGATAGAACCGATAAGTAGAGTGTTTTCTGCTGTAAATATCATAGGCAATATATTATAAAGTTATAAAATTGTCGTATTAATTCTCACCGTGCGAAGTTACACATTATTAACAACAAATAAAAACCCTTTTTGGATGTATTTTTGTGAAAAAAGGGAGTTAAATTGTCTAAAAAGACTAATTTTGCAAAGAATAATCTACATTATACTTATGGATTCAAATAATCTTACACCTTTGAGGAAAGGGATGGTGGGGGTACAATTCTTGTTTGTAGCTTTCGGTGCTACGGTACTCGTGCCGTTATTGGTGGGGCTTGACCCTTCTACAGCTCTGTTTACAGCAGGTATTGGTACGCTTATCTTTCATGCGGTTACGCGTGGAAAGGTTCCTGTCTTTCTGGGGAGTAGTTTCGCATTTATTGCACCTATCATTAAAGCGACAGAACTTTATGGATTGCCCGGCACCTTATCCGGTATGGTTGGAGTAGCGTTAGTTTACTTTGTGATGAGTGCGCTTGTCAAATGGCAGGGAGTGAGGGTGATTGAACGGCTGTTTCCTCCTGTTGTCATAGGGCCTGTCATCATTCTGATAGGTTTGTCATTGGCGGGAACGGGAGTGAATATGGCAAAAGAGAACTGGGTACTGGCACTGCTTTCGTTGGTTACCGCAGTCGTTGTTTCAATGAAGGCCAAGGGGCTTTTGAAACTGATTCCTATCTTCTGTGGGATTGTTGTAGGGTATCTGGCTGCATGGCTTTTCTACGATTTGGATTTGTCCGGTGTCAGAGATGCTGCCTGGATTGGATTGCCGCAGTTTGTCTTTCCTAAATTCTCATGGGAACCTGTGTTGTTTATGATTCCGGTAGCCATTGCTCCGGTGATAGAACATATTGGTGATATCTATGTCGTTAATACGGTCACCGGAAAAGATTTCGTGAAAGATCCGGGGTTGCACCGTACTTTATTGGGGGATGGTCTGGCATGTTTCTGTGCCGGATTATTGGGTGGCCCTCCTGTGACAACTTATTCGGAAGTGACCGGAGCCATGTCTCTGACAAAGATAACCAATCCGCAAGTGATAAGAATAGCTGCCATTTCCGCTATCTTATTTTCTGTTATCGGTAAAATCAGTGCATTATTAAGATCCATTCCTAGTGCGGTACTGGGCGGCATCATGTTATTGCTTTTCGGAACGATTGCTTGCGCGGGAATTGGTAATCTTGTGAATAATTGCATTGATTTGAGTCGTACAAGAAATATAGTCATTGTGTCTTTGACACTGACTGTCGGTATTGGCGGCGCTGCTTTTAATTGGGGCGATTTTTCATTGTCCGGCATTGGACTGGCAGCTTTGGTGGGAGTGCTTCTTAATTTAATATTGCCTAGAGAAGATTGATATTCTGTAAATCAAGCGGGAATCTCCAAATCCCCGCTTGATTGATTGTTGTTTAGGATAGGAACTTCACAATATCCTCATCTACTGTGCTGATGCCTCCGATTCCGAATTGTTCGATCAATACGTTCTTTACGTTCGGTGAAAGGAAAGCGGGGAGAGTAGGACCCAGATGAATATGTTTCACTCCTAAAGCCAGTAATGCCAATAAAACAATGACTGCCTTTTGTTCGTACCAGGCGATGTTGTATACGATAGGCAACTGATTTACATCATCCAGTCCGAAGATTTCTTTCAGTTTTAAAGCGATGACGGCCAGTGAGTAGCTATCGTTACATTGTCCTGCATCCAACACTCTCGGAATCCCGTTGATATCACCTAAAGCCAGTTTATTATATCTGTATTTGGCACAACCGGCAGTAAGAATCACGGTGTCACCAGGTAATTTTTGAGCAAATTCCGTATAGTATTCACGGCTTTTCATACGTCCGTCGCATCCTGCCATTACAAAGAATTTGCGGATAGCTCCGCTCTTCACGGCGTCCACCACTTTATCTGCCAGGGCTGTCACCTGTGCATGAGCGAATCCTCCGATAATCGTTCCGTTTTCAATGGCTATCGGTGGCTGACATTGTTTGGCGTGAGCAATCAGGGCAGAAAAATCTTTCGGTTTTCCGTCTTTGCGTTCGGGGATGTAATGTGCCCCTTCCAAACCACAGGCTCCTGTGATGTAAATACGATCCTTGTAGCTGGCATTTGCACGTGGCGGAACGATACAGTTACTTGTGAACAAGATAGGACCGTTGAAACTTTCAAATTCCTCTTTCTGCTTCCACCAGGCATTTCCGTAATTTCCTGCCAGATGCTTGTACTTCTTTAGTTGAGGATAATAGTGTGCAGGCAACATTTCGCTGTGAGTATATACATCTACTCCTGTGCCCTCCGTTTGTTCCAATAGCTCTTCCAGGTCTTTCAAATCATGTCCGCTGATTAATATACCCGGATTATTGCGTACACCGAGACTCACTTGTGAGATTTCCGGATTTCCGTAGCTGCTGGTATTCGCTTTATCCAACTGTGCCATTGCCGATACTCCATGCTTTCCTGTTTCCAAAGTCAGCTGAACCAGTTCTTCCACTGTAATATCATTGCGGGTCAGTTCGGATAAGGCATGTTGCATGAAAGCAAATATTTCCGGTGACTCGTAGCCTAGGTTATGTGCATGCTCTACATAGGCAGCCATTCCTTTCAGGCCATAGTGTACAAGTTCTTTCAGTGAGCGGACATCCTCGTTGGGAGTGCGAAGCACACCGACAGTTTTTGATTTTTCTTCAAACTCATCTTCGCTTCCATTCCAAAGACATTCGTCGGGAGCATTTTCAATCTTTACCTTGTTGGCAAGTTCTTTTTTCAGTTTCAGTCCTTCTTTGATTTTTTCAGTGATAGCCGCTTTATCAAAATTGGCGTTGGTGATGGTGATGAACAATGCATCATAGATAAATTTGTCTGCTTGTTCGGAAGGATGTCCATCTTTACGCAGATGTTCGTTGTAGACAGCAATTCCACGTACTACGAAGAGTAGTAAGTCTTGCAGGTTAGCCACTTCAGACGTTTTACCGCACACACCTTTCAAGGTACAACCGGTACCCATTGCGGTTTCTTGACATTGATAACAGAACATACTCATAACTTTTACGTTTTTAATTAGTCCAATAGTTTATTTCTTGAACGCAAAAGTAGAGGAAAGGTTTCAGGTGATTCTGTAACCAATGTTACAACAATGAATATTTTTTATATAGATACTCACTATTTGATTATTATCCGGTCAATATTCAATCCATGAATTTTTAAGTCGATTCCATTATTGGATAAGCCGGACCAGTTCTTCTTTCTGTAAGATAGTGATATGCTTACGATCGGCTATCAATAATCCGTCTTCCTGCATATGCGCCAGTTCACGGGCGAGGGAAGGACGGGACACCCCGAAGTAATCACTCAATTCCTGTTGTGAACGGTCGAGGGTGATATGTGCCTGTTGCTGCTGTTTATGTAGTCGGAGCAAGTACGAAGCAAGTTTCTGACGAATCGTCTTAAATGACATGAAGAAAAGCTTATCCGATAAGGTCCGTGCATAATTGGCAGAAAGATTCATATAGTTTTCCAAAAACTGCTCGTTTTTGCGGAATAAACTCAATACACTTGATTTAGGAAGTTCGATAACCTCTGTCGGTTCGTTGGCAGTCACTTCCACCGGATAGCGGTTCTCCTCACCGAACAGGAACAGAGGGGCAATCGCTCTTGGAGCAGCGATGTCCTCCACTTTGATAAGACGCCCCGAATAATCGATCATCTCTCCACGCACACTTCCTTTGGTCAGGATGACAAGGCGGTTGCACACAGCCCCCTGTTGAGCCAGGATTTCCCCTTTCTTATAAGAACGTGTATGGAAACTGATCTCTTCCAGATCGGCAGAAAGTCTTTCCGGAGTGATTCCCCGGAATAAGGGATTGTTGACGAGTGCAGGTATCATATATCAATAGTTATTTGAATTTTAAAATAAACGTTGTTTCTTTCTCCCGCAGCAAAGTGAGACTTCCGCCCGAAAGACGCATGATCTGGCGTGAAATGCTAAGTCCGATTCCACTACCATTTTCTTTGGTGGTGAAGAAAGGTATAAAGATATGCTCTGCTATCTCCGACGGGATTTCAGGGCCGTTGTTCTTGATCTCGATCCATATTTCTTCCATGTCATTGCAATAAGCCCGGATCTCGATTCTACCATCCGGCTGGCTGCCGATTGCCTGAATGGCATTCTTTAGAAGATTGATAACCACTTGGGCGATGAGGTTTTCATCTGCATACAGGATTAAGTCCGCAGGAGAAATCTCCGTGTGGAAACAAATGTTGTCACACGGATTCTGATGGCGGGCAAGTTCAATCATCCTTTCTATGAACGCTTTCACGTAGAACAGCGATGGTTCCGGTGCAGGTATGCGTGTAAACTGCCGGTAAGATTCTACAAAAGAGAGCAACCCTTTTCCTGTGGTGCTGATGGTCTGCAACCCGTGACTGATCTCTTCATCTTTGCCCTCGGACATGGAAAGAAGAGTGTCACAAAGGGAAGTGATAGGAGTGACCGAATTCATGATTTCATGCGTCAGAACCCGTGTCAGGCGAATCCATGAATCTATTTCCTTTTCATCGAGTTCGGTATTGATATCGTTCAGGGCCAGGATACGCAGATGTTCTTTGCGCACATTGATTTCCGATACACGTATGGATAGATTAACGGTTCCCCGTTCGTTGTGAAACATCACTTGCAGTTTGTCTCCGGGACGGCAGTTCTCTATTTTCTCCATGAGCGTAGTGTCTACTTTACTTAACTGATGGATATGCGTGAATATATTCAGCCCCAAAAGACGGAGTGCTTCCTTGTTCTTCTGATAAACCGCCCCATTGTCATTGAGTACCAGCAATCCTGTACTGACAAAATCCAGAATCAGCTCGTAATATTTCTCTTGTTGGGCGGTTTCCGCTTTTACATTATATAAAATGTGTCCCACCCGGTTGAGTGCCCGGTTGATCTTTTGGCTTTCGGGAGTACCGTTTTCTTCGGGAAAATGAAAGGTGTTATCATTGTTTTCAAGCGCGTTAATCATGAAAAGCACCTGTTTGGTGTGAAGTTGGTACAGGCGGATTTGCCAGATGATGCTAAGCACCAGCAGACAAAGACTGACGCCCAACCAACCGTATGATTGATGAATACCGAACCAGACAGTCGATATACAGAAAAGTACAGTCAGCAAAACTCTGAACCAGTACCGAATCCCCAGTTGTTGGATCTGTGAGTTCATAATCCGAATTTTTTCATCTTGTTATAGAGCGTTTGCCGGGTTATTCCCAGTTGAGCGGCCACTGCCGATAAATTTCCCGCACAGGCTTCGAGTGCTTTCCGTATCATCTGCACTTCCATTTCTTCCAGGGTGGAGATGTTTTGTTCCTGAATGGCTATCCGTGGTACGGATAATTGGAACAATTCAGCAGGAATCAGCGGACTGTCATTGATGATAGCCGCCTTTTCGATGACGTGCTCCAATTCGCGGATATTCCCATACCAGGGATGCGCAGTCAATTTATCCTCTGCTTCGGGAGTGAACTTCATCAACGACTTGTCATATTGCTTGCAGAAGTGAGACAAAAATCGTTCGGCCAATGGGATAATATCCTCTTTCCGTTCGCGTAGGGGAGGAATTTCCACATGAATGGTATTGATGCGGTAGAGCAAGTCCTCCCGGAATTCGCCTTTCGCTACCATCTCTTGCAAGTTCCGGTTCGTGGCACATATCAGTCGGATATCAATAGGAATTGGCGTGTTACTTCCCACTTTTACAATGCTTCGCCGTTGGATGGCAGTCAGTAGTTTTGCTTGCAGATGGTAGGGCAAGTTTCCTATTTCGTCAAGAAACAGCGTACTCTTTTCGGCAGCCTCGAACTTACCTGTCCGGTCGGTATGTGCATCAGTGAACGACCCTTTTACATGTCCGAAAAGCTCACTCTCGAATAAAGATTCCGTGATGGTTCCCATATCCACCGCAATCATTTCCTTATGTTTGCGGTTGGAAAGCGCATGGATTTCACGTGCCAGCATCTCTTTTCCTGTTCCGTTTTCACCCGTTATCAGGAGGTTGGCATCGGTGATGGCAACCTTTTCAATCAAAACCCGTAACTGTTGCATTACTTTGCTTTCTCCCCAGTACATAGGCGAGTGAGCAGGCTTTTCTTTGCTTGCTGTTTTCCTGTCATTGTGCGTAGAGGTTGCTGCGGTTTGCAGCGTTTCCACTAGTTTCTGGTTGTCCCAGGGTTTAACGATAAAGTCCGTTGCTCCCTCTTTAATCCCCCGGATAGCCAGTTCAATATCGGCATAAGCCGTAAAAAGTACGACCGGAAGATCCGGACGTACTTTTTTTATTTCATGTAACCAGAATAATCCCTCATTGCCGGTATTGATGCCCGATGTGAAATTCATGTCCAGCAATACCACTTCCGGCATTTCCTCCCGCAGGACGCTCGTCAGGGTGACAGGCGAGGAGAGGGCAACGACCTTTGAGAAATAACTTTTTAAAAGGATTTGTATGGCAGTCAGCACTCCTTTATTGTCGTCTACAATGATGATTGTTCCAGATTTACTCATTTTCGTTCAAGTTTGTACAGCGCAAACTTACGAAAAAAGGATGTGATAATTCAAGAATCATAATTCAAAATTGATTTTAGACTCCTTGTGCCCCCAATCAAAACCACTGGAACTTCAATCCGAATGATAAACTAAGGTAATCACGCGGACGGAGATAACTATTGTTTACCGCACTAATCACATAAAGGTCGCACGTACTTATTTCATAGAAAAAGGTTACGGACTTGGCCATAAATCTGCGTTGCGGGTCAATATCATAGGTCAGGCGTTGTCCCATAAAGACATGGAAACGCACTTTGCTTGAGAAACCATAATACCCTTTCGGATAACGTTCCGGCTCATTCACCCAGAACTGATTTCCAAATACGGTATTCACATAAAGACCACAGGTAAGAGGCTCCGTCGAGAATCCTTTTCCAATGTTAATGCTCCAGGGCATATAGTTCTGTTTGAGCGTCATGGTCACTTTTGCTTTCTTCGAAGAATATTTCGGGATGAATCCGAGCAATACATCCGTTTCCCACTGATTACGCTTTCCATAATCCCATCCTGTGCCGAAAGAGAGTAATCCCATATTTCCGGCATATTGTATTTTGGAATGAGTCGGGATAATCCGCTCCCAGTTTCTGCGGAAACGGTGAACCCGATTGTCATAACGGGTATGTTGGGTCTGTTCCGGTGCGTTTGTCTGGCAGGTGGCAGACATCAGACCGGAAAGCAGGAGAAGCACGTACAGTACTCCTGCGCGTAAGATATAATTAGTATTTAACCAGCTCATATTCGTATTTTTCCGGAGTTATTGTAAATACCAGATAAGTACGGTAATCCATACAATCACTGGTAACATAATGTATTCCATCATCAAAAATCACATCGTCCTGATAGTGATGGGTATGGGCGGCCGTGCAGAACTGTATTCCTGCATACTGTTTGACATAGTGCTGGAATACTTTTGCCACATTATCATTGAACACATCCGTATAGGGACGCGCGTGCATACAAATAACTGTCTTTTCAAACTCCTCCCGCCTGTTCGTTATCTCATTTTCCATAAAGGTAAAGTCCGGTACCGGTTCGGAGTAATCATACTCCAAAGCGTTGGTATTCAAGCAGACAAACTTCACATTGCCTGCGATGAAAGAGAAGTTTGTGGGGCCGAATACAGCCTTGTAGGTTTCCGCTCCCGTGCCCAGGCAGTCATGATTTCCGATCAGAGCCACATAAGGCACATGAAGTCCGTTCATGATATCCCTTTGCCAAAGAAATTCCTTGGTCAGTCCGAAGTCACTCATATCCCCTCCGTGGACGACGAAGTCAATATCATTCCGTTGATTGATCGCTTTTACAAAATCTTCCGTTTCGTCATACCATCGTTGTGAGTCGCCCATTGTTACGAACCGTATCGTAGTTTTACCCTGGCAGCTCGCTTCTATTCTTTCGATGTTGTGTGCATTGACCTCTGTTTCTCCGCTGATGCGGACGTCATACGGATGATAGTCTATCATACCGCATCCCGAAAGGAACAGGCACGAACACAGTGCATATAAATTCTTCCTCTTCATCATTACTTTAATAGTTTATAAAACTGGATGCAAAGATAAAGTTTTCTACCGGGATGGACAATCTCCCCATGGATAATAGAGACTGTTGGAACAATTTAAAGGAGAAATGGAATAGTCTCCCGGTTGTCTAAAAATTAGACGGTACTGTCTAATTTTTAGACAATATTCAGAAAGGTTGAAATGATAAACACCTGATAATGAATTGTTATTCTTTTTTGGCATGCTTTCTGCATGATTGAAAATAGAAAAACAAAAATAAAATATAATATGAAACAAATCTATTATGTGATCCGTACTTTATTGCGGGGGCATGGTTCCAACGTTATCAAAATCCTCTCTTTGGCGTTGGGGCTGACGATGAGCATTCTGTTGTTTGCCCGTGTGGCTTTCGAACAGAGCTTTGACAAATGCTTCAAAGATTATGATAACCTGTATCAGATCTTCTCCGTCTTTTCCGCCAATGGTCAGACTTATGATCCGCAGGATAAGAACTGCGGACCGGTGGCGGGTGCCATACTGGAGAATTTTCCTAAAGAAGTGGAGGCGGCCACCAGCTATTGCGTCTGGATGAGTGCCCCTCTATATCATGGAAGTGTCCGTTTTGAAGCTAACAAAGTGACAGCCGATTCACTATTCTTTCAGACTATGGGTATCGACGTTTTAAGCGGTGTTCCGGAAAAGGAACTGATGCAGAAAGATGTTGTCTTTCTTAGTGACCGGTTGGCTCGTAAGATGTTCGATCAAGAAAATCCGATAGGCAAAGTTATCTCTTATAATAAGGAAATAGAACTGACAGTGAAAGGTACGTATGCTGACATACCTGAAAATGCTACCGTCAGACCGGAGGCTGTGATTTCTCTGCCTACCGTATGGAGCCGTGGATGGGGAAACTACTCCTGGAGGGGAGGCGATAGCTGGATTGCATTTATCCGTTTCCGTCCCGGAGCAGACAAATCCGTGGTGAATGCCCGGTTGAATGACCTGATAAAGAAATATCGTCCTGCAGAAGACCGGAAAGTAGTAGGTTATACCGCTTTTGTAAAGCCGATCCGTGATGTGTACAGGGAAGAGCCGGACGTGAAGCGGATGCGGAATATCATGTCTATCCTGGGAATAATCATCCTTTTTATCGCTACCTTGAACTACGTACTGATCTCCATCTCTTCACTCTCATACCGCGCCAAAGCCATCGGCGTACATAAGTGTAGCGGTGCAGGCAGCGGCAAAATTCTGGGAATGTTCCTATTGGAAACAGCTATCATTATTCTCTTCGCCTTACTACTGATGGGATTAATCTTACTGAACTTCCGCGACTTTATAGAAGATACAACCGCCGTTGAACTCGGAGCTCTGTTCTCTTTAGACCGTCTTTGGGTACCCCTGCTGACGGTAGCTATCCTGTTCCTCATAGGAGGAGCACTGCCCGGACGCATCTTTGCCAAAATCCCCGTTTCACAAGTCTTCCGCCGCTATACAGAAGGAAAGAAAGGCTGGAAACGCCCGCTATTATTCGTGCAGTTTGCCGGCGTAGCTTTCATCTGCGGACTGATGTATGTGGTGATGCTGCAATACTACTATGTCTTAAACAAAGACCTGGGATACAATCCGAAGCGCGTTGTCGTAGCCAATACCGGTTTCGGCAATAAAGAAAACCAAGACTATGCCCTGACTTTCTTCCGCGGCCTGCCTTATGTAGAGTCCGTGTCCAGTGCCGATTCCCATCCCGTATATAGTTATAGCGGAACGATGATTCAGGATGAAAGTGGACAATCACTTTTCTCTTCCCGTTTTTGTAAAATGATGGAAGACTATCCGAAGATGATGGGTATGGTGATGAAGGAGGGGCGTATGCCACGAAATGAAGACGAAGTAGTCATCAATGAAACATACGGCGAATGGATGCACTGGGGAACCGAACTATTGAACCGTGCCGTCTATAATTCAGGCTACGTATGTAAAGTAGTGGGAGTGATTAAAGACTTCCGGATCGGTAATTTCACCAACCCGCAAGCACCTTTCATCCTGATGAGTACCAAGAATTTCGGGAGCTGTGTTCATGTCCGGCTGAAAGAACCTTTTGCGGAGAATCTTCAGAAACTGAATAAAGTATCGGCAGATGCTTTCCCCGATAAAACGGTCGATTTCCGTTCGATGGAGCAGATGATAAAAGAGAGTTATAACTCCATCCGCGTCTTCAGCAATGCTACCATACTGGCAGCGGTTACCATGTTCTTTGTGATGATGATGGGATTGATAGGCTACACAACCGACGAAGTCCGCCGCCGTTCCAAAGAGATTGCCATACGCAAAGTCAATGGCGCCGAAGCCTCCGGCATTTTGGAAATGTTGGTGAAAGATGTGCTCTATGTAGCCGTTGCAGCCGTTGTGATCGGTGTGGCGGCATCATGGTACGTCAATGATATGTGGATGGATATGTTTGCCGAACACGTGCCCGTCAGCTGGGCGGCGTATGTACTGATAGCGATTGTAAATCTTCTCGTTATCGTAGCCTGCGTACTTTGGAAATCGTGGCGGATTGCCAATGAAAATCCCGTGAGTAGCCTTAAAAGTGAATAATTAAAAACATAAATAAAAAGATTATGATTGAAATAAACAACATCAGTAAAGTATTCCGTACTTCCGAAGTGGAGACAGTTGCCTTGAATCACGTAAACCTTGAAGTAAAAGAGGGAGAGTTTGTAGCCATTATGGGGCCCTCCGGTTGTGGTAAATCCACTTTGTTGAACATTCTGGGGTTGCTCGATAACCCTACCGAAGGTTCCTACCGCTTGATGGGTGAAGAAGTGGGCGGATTGAAAGAGAAAGAACGTACCCATGTGCGTAAGGGCAAACTCGGATTCGTATTCCAGAGCTTTAACCTGATCGACGAACTGAATGTTTACGAGAATGTAGAACTTCCTCTGACATATTTGGGCTTTAAAGCATCCGAACGCCGCCGCATGGTAGAAGACATTCTGAAACGGATGAACATCAGCCATCGTGCCAAACACTTTCCGCAACAACTTTCCGGTGGTCAGCAACAACGTGTCGCCATTGCCCGTGCCGTAGTGACCAATCCGAAACTGATTCTCGCCGATGAACCGACCGGTAACCTCGATTCAAAGAATGGGGCAGAAGTGATGAACCTGTTGACCGAACTGAATAAAGAAGGAACAACCATCATCATGGTGACACACTCACAACATGACGCATCCTTTGCCCATCGTACAGTTCATTTGTTCGACGGCAGCGTGGTAGCCAGTGTGATAGCATAAACCAGATCAGAAGCAAGTATGAGACAAATCTATTATAGCATACGTACATTACTGCATGAGCGTACTTTGAATATCGTAAGAGTGCTCTCCCTTTCTTTAGGACTAACAGTTGGCATCTTGCTTTTCTCGCAAATAGCTTTTGAGATGAGCTATGAGAAATGTTACCCGGAAGCGGAGAATCTGATAATGGCGAGAATAGCGGCACAGAATATGACGACCGGCGAAGTGCAGGGCGATGACGGAATGAATTATGACTATACCGTCTGCGATCCGGTAGCTTTTACCCTGGCGCAGGATATGCCTGAAGAAATAGAGTCGGCCACCTGTGTACTTCCTTCCCAGTTTTATCATATTTATAAAGAAGACAAACTGCTGTCAAAAGCAAATTACATGAGGGTTGACACCTGTTTCTTTGAAACGATGGGTATACCCGTACTAAAAGGGAACGCGAAAGATCTCATCATTTCGAATAGCATATTTGTTTCAGAACATTTTGCCCGTGAAACATTCGGCAGTGTAGACCCTATTGGGAAAACCCTTTCGGCGGACAAGCAGTTGGAACTGACAATTCGCGGCGTCTATAAAGACATACCCGAAAATTCGATGCTCTCCCGTGACTTTGTGATTACCATCCACCGCGATGGTCGCTATGCGAGTGGTAACGGTTGGAATGGGAATGATATCTTTTATGCCTTTGCACGCTTGCGTCATGCGTCGGATATAGACAAGGTGAACAGCAAAATCCAACAAGTAATGGCCAAATACAGCCCCTTGCAATGGGATGACTGGAAGTTGGAATACAGCGTTGTTCCTCTTTCGAAACGTCATCTGGATTCTGCCGATACCCAGAAACGTTTGATGATATTCGGCTTCCTCGGCTTTTCAGTGTTTTTTGTAGCCATCATGAATTATATGTTGATTTCAATAGCCACTATCAGTCGTCGTGCAAAAAGCGTAGGAGTACATAAATGCAGTGGAGCCAGTTCAGGGAACGTCTTTGGTATGTTTCTGGCAGAAACCGGAGTCTTGGTTCTACTATCCGTCCTGTTTAGCTTCCTGTTGATAATCAACATGGGCGAATTGATCGAAGACCTGCTGGGAACCAGCCTTGCCTCACTGTTTGCCTGGGACATCATTTGGATACCGTTGCTCACTGTAGCAGTCCTTTTCCTCCTGGCAGGAGGTATACCGGGGAAACTGTTTTCACGTATTCCCGTCACGCAAGTATTCCGGCACTACACGGATGGGAAAAGAGGATGGAAACGTTCATTGCTATTTGTCCAGTTCACGGGTACCTCCTTTGTACTCGGACTATTGCTGGTTACCCTGTTACAATATTCTCACCTGATGAATGGAGATATGGGAATCAAGATTCCGGGACTGGTAGAAGCCGAAACCTGGATGTCAGGCGAAACAGTAGAACATGTAAAAGACGAGTTGCTTCGCCAACCGATGGTGGATGGGGTATCGGCATCCACACACAGCGTACTGGGAGAGTACTGGACACGTGGATTGATTGGCAACGACGGCAAACGCATTGCTACCCTTAATTTCAATATGTGCGACTATGATTATCCGAATGTGATGGGAATCAGAATAACAGAAGGCACCACCATCAAGAAAAAAGGCGATCTATTGGTGAATAAAGAACTCGTCCGTTTGATGAAATGGACCGATGGTGCCGTAGGAAAATCCGTGAGTGGGGTAGAAGGTACCATCGTAGGAGTGTTTGATGATATTCGTAATAGAAGTTTCTATTCCAGTCAGTCTCCTATTGCATTGATTGCCGATAAAGAATCGGCCAATCACACCATCAATGTCCGTCTAAAAGAACCCTATGACGAGAACCTGAAACGCTTGAACGAATGTGTGGCAAAAACATTTCCGAATGTAGCTCTGAACTTCAATTCAGTAGACAGCAAGATCCGGGAAGGCTATAAGAGTGTATATCGTTTCCGTAATGCAGTCTGGATTTCGTCCTGCTTCATCCTGCTTATTGTCATCACGGGATTGATTGGCTATGTGAATGGAGAAACTCAACG
Source organism: Bacteroides sp. D55t1_190419_B8 (assembly GCF_015558905.1). NCBI lineage: Bacteria > Pseudomonadati > Bacteroidota > Bacteroidia > Bacteroidales > Bacteroidaceae > Bacteroides > Bacteroides sp. D55t1_190419_B8. The sequence continues at coordinate 45,827 of NZ_JADMOU010000011.1, read as the reverse complement.
CCGCAGCAAGGAAATAGCCATACGCAAAGTGAATGGGGCAGAAGCCTCCGGCATCCTGAAATTATTGATATACGACATTCTGAACATCTCCGTAATCTCTGTTCTGATAGGTACTGCCGCTTCCTATTTTACAGGCCAAATATGGTTGGAACAGTTTAGCGAACGAATTGATATGGATCTGTTACTTTTTATAGGAATAGCCCTGCTGGTACTATTGGTTATCGTGGCTTGCGTGGTAGTGAAAGCCTGGCACGTTGCCAATGAAAACCCCGTAAAGAGCATTAAAGCAGAATAAATAATAAAAACCAACAGGCGGAGTAAAGCTGCTAATGCTTTATTCCGCTACCGTTTCCGGATGTTGTTTAGATACTTTCTTAATGTAAATCATCAGACTGACAACCGCCGTAATAAACGCCAGTGCATCCGATACCGGCATACTAATCCAGATACCTTTCAATCCCCACCAGTTGGGAAAGAGTAGCAAGCAAGGCAAAAGATAAAGCAACTGCCGCGTCAGCGAAAGGAAAATACTTATTTTAGCCTTCCCGATACTTTGGAAGAAGTTACCAATCACAATCTGCGCCCCTACAAACGGGAACATCAATACAGCCAGCCGGATACCGTCTACGGCCAAATCAATCAATTCATCGCTATCCGTGAAAAGAGCCGACACAGCATGAGGGAAGAACTCGCAGATAATAAACCCGCTACTGGTAATCACAACCCCGGAGATAATCCCCAGTCGCAACGTCTGTTTCACGCGGTCTATCTTCTGCGCTCCGAAGTTATACCCCACGATAGGCTGCATACCCATCGTCAGACCTAACACAATCATCACATAAAGCGTCAGCAAACGGTTGATGATTCCATAAGCACCGATCGCCATATCACCCCCGTAATTTTGCAGGCTGTTATTGATGATAATCACAATGGCACACGCACACACATTCATCAGGAAAGGAGACATACCAATGGCGAAGATACTCTCCACAATTCTCCGTTTCATCTTCCAGATATTCCCCTCAAAATGCACCGTACTGTCTTTCTTGACAAAGTGGCTCACCACCCACACCATACCGATCAACTGCGAAATCACCGTTGCCGTAGCAGCTCCCCTCATTCCCCATTCAAAGTGGAAAATAAAGATAGGAGCGAGGATAATGTTCGCCACCACCGTCACCATCGAAGTCAACATCGCCTTTTTCGGGTATCCGGTAGCACGCATCACGTTGTTCAACCCAATCATCGTATAAGTGATAGGAGTACCCAATAAGATCACCTGCATAAAGCTCCGCGCATAAGGAAGCGTCTCGTTACTGGCCCCGAAGAAAACCAATATATCATCCAGAAAGATGAAAGACAAAATACCAAAGAAGAACGAATTAGTGATACAGAGCATCAACGTGTGTGACAAGATTTCCGTAGCCCCCTTCATATCCTTTTGTCCCAGACGGATAGACGCCAGCGTAGAACCGCCCGCCGACACTAATGTACAGAAAGCCACCACCAGATTCATCAGCGGAAAGCTGATGGCCAGTCCGGCAATCGCCATCGGGCCTACGCCATGTCCGATGAAGATACTATCAATAATATTATAGATAGAAGTAATCGTCATTCCTATAATTGCAGGAATGGAATATTGTAACAGCAATTTGCCGATACTTTCTTTGCCTAAGATATGTGGGTCGTTCTTGCTCATGCGCTAGTAGATTTTGTTGGATAAAAACGTATGTTACGTTTTTTTTAGCTTTGCAAAGGTACGAATTATTTGCCTGATTCGATGATTATTCGGAACTTTGCAGCGATGGATACACAAGGTTTAACGTTTAGGTAAAAAGAAAGTTTATATATGAATACAACGAAAACGATTGCGGCACTCTTCGATTTTGATGGTGTCATTATGGATACAGAAACGCAGTACACAGTCTTCTGGGACGAGCAGGGACGGAAATATCTGAACGAAGAAGATTTCGGCCGCCGGATCAAGGGACAGACATTATTGCAAATCTATGAAAAGTATTTCTCGGACAAACCCGAAGCCCAGCTTGAAATAAGCGCTGAACTCTACGTTTACGAGCAAAAGATGTCCTACGAATATATCCCCGGAGTAGAAGCCTTTATAGCCGATCTTCGCCGTAACGGTGCAAAGATAGCCGTAGTCACCAGCTCCAACGAAGAGAAGATGGCCAACGTCTATAATGTCCACCCCGAATTTAAAGGAATGGTAGACCGCATTCTGACCGGAGAGATGTTTGCCCGTTCCAAACCGGCTCCCGACTGCTTCCTGCTCGGAATGGAAATCTTTGAAGCCACTCCCGAAAATACCTATGTCTTTGAAGATTCTTTCCACGGTCTGCAAGCCGGAATGACTTCCGGGGCAACAGTGATCGGACTTGCCACCACCAACACACGCGAAGCCATCACCGGCAAAGCACATTATATAATAGATGACTTTATCGGCATGACCTACGACAAGCTCCTGACTCTACATCGTTAAGAGAAAGAATAAATCCGAAACGCATTATTGCACTTGATAAATCGCTTCCTTATATCGTTAAGGAGCTTTTATTATACCTCACAGAATCCTTTCAAACGCCTCCCCAGCTACCTAAGCGAGGCGTTTGAAAGGATTTTTTGCATTTCCTTCTCTGTTATGAATTAAATGTTATAACTTTGCCGCGATTTTTGAAGGCGCTTGGCGTCGTTTTAATATTTAATCATTAATTTTTAATTTAAAAAGACATGGCTGGTTATATATCGGATGATACAAGAAAGGTGACTACTCATCGCTTGGTTGAAATGAAACAGAGAGGTGAAAAAATATCTATGCTGACTGCATATGATTACACAATGGCGCAGATTGTAGACGGTGCAGGAATGGATGTAATTCTGGTAGGCGACTCTGCTTCTAATGTAATGGCAGGTAATGTGACTACACTACCTATCACACTCGACCAAATGATTTATCATGCTAAATCCGTGGTACGTGGTGTAAAGCGTGCGATGGTAGTGGTTGATATGCCTTTCGGATCCTATCAGGGCAACGAGATGGAAGGACTTGCTTCTGCCATCCGCATCATGAAAGAAAGCCACGCTGACGCTTTGAAGATGGAAGGTGGTGAAGAAATCATAGACACGGTGAAACGCATCGTATGCGCCGGCATTCCGGTAATGGGACACTTGGGACTCATGCCTCAATCCATCAATAAATACGGTACCTATACCGTGCGTGCCAAGGACGACGCCGAAGCCGAGAAGCTGATTCGCGACGCCCATCTATTGGAAGAAGCAGGCTGTTTTGCCATTGTACTCGAAAAGATTCCCGCAACCCTTGCCGAACGCGTAGCTTCCGAACTGACCATACCTATTATCGGTATCGGTGCCGGTGGACACGTAGACGGTCAAGTATTGGTGATTCAGGATATGCTTGGCATGAACAACGGATTCCGTCCCCGTTTCTTGCGTCGTTACGCTGACTTGTACACGGTGATGACCGATGCCATCAGCCGTTATGTTTCTGACGTGAAGAATTGCTACTTCCCCAACGAGAAGGAACAATATTAAATATAGTATATGGCAGTTAAATTGTGGACAGTTCATTTTATGCGGATATGTGTAGCTAATTTGCTGTTGTTTATATCCTTGTATGTGTTATTTCCGGTGCTTTCCGTAGAGATGGCCGACCGTCTCGGAGTGCCGGCTGCACAGACAGGAGTAATCTTTCTCTTTTTCACCTTGGGGATGTTCCTCATCGGTCCTTTCCATGCCTATCTGGTAGATGCATACAAGCGTAAATACGTGTGTATGTTTGCTGCCGCCCTGATGGTAGTGGCGACCATCGGATACGCCTTTGTCACCAACCTCACAGAACTGATTCTGTTGAGCACCGTGCAAGGGCTTGCCTTTGGCATAGGCACAACAGCCGGCATCACATTGGCCATCGACATCACCAACTCCACGCTGCGCAGTGCGGGAAACGTCAGTTTCTCCTGGATGGCACGTATGGGGATGATCGCAGGCATTATCCTCGGGGTATGGCTTTATCAAAGCCAATCCTTCCAAACCCTGCTCACTGTATCTGTCATAACCGGAGCTGTCGGAATCCTCATTTTATCAGGAGTCTACGTACCTTTCCGTGCGCCGATTGTCACCAAACTCTATTCTTTCGACCGCTTCTTATTGCTTCGTGGATGGGTTCCTGCCATCAATCTGATCCTGATAACCTTCATTCCGGGACTGCTGGTTCCCATGGTACACCCTTTCCTAAACGATTTCGTACTCGGAAACACAGGAATCCCCGTACCGTTCTTTGTAGGAACAGCCCTCGGATACATTGTTTCCCTGTTCTTTGCACGTCTGTTTTTCCTGAAAGAGAAAACCTTGCGACTGGTCATTATGGGAATCGGATTGGAAATGGTAGCCATGTCTCTATTGAATACAGACATCTCCATAGGCATTTCCTCCGTACTCTTGGGATTGGGCTTAGGCTTTATCCTGCCGGAATTTCTGGTGATGTTCGTAAAGCTATCCCACCATTGCCAACGCGGAACAGCCAACACTACCCATCTGCTGGCAACCGAAATCGGCATTTCCCTGGGAATCGCTACCGCCTGCTACATGGAACTGGATACAGATAAAATGCTACATACCGGACAGATAGTAGCATCCATTGCTTTACTCTTCTTTGTATTGATTACCTATCCTTATTATATAAAGAAGAAAGTAAGATAGGAGAGTAGCCGGAATTAATTCCGGCTAACTTGTTTTACTCCCTTTATAGTACGTAATTTCTTGATAAGAGCCTCCAGACGTCCCGTATCACCCACCATGACCGTCAGTGTTCCGGAGAACAAACCGTCGTGCGAGTCAATACCGATGGAGCGCAGCGTGATACCGTTCTCTTTTGAGATAATAGAAGTGATATTAGTCACAATACCAATATCATCGTGTCCTACAACCCGCAGCGTGATAGGATATTGTGTACCCACCGATTTCCCCGCCCAACGAGCTTTTACAATACGATAGCCGAAACGCTCACGCATCTGGTTGGCATTCGGACAATCCGCCCGGTGTATCTTGATACCACCACTTACCGTAACGAAACCAAACACATCATCCCCGTAAATCGGATTACAACATTTAGCCAACTTGAATTCCAACCCTTTCAGATTCTGGTCGATCACCAGTACATCTTCCTTAGACGTCGTTTCCTCCTGCGTAGCCTGCAAGTTATACCCTTCGGCACTGCGATACACAATTTCGTCGTGCGTATCACTGTCCCGTTTCTGTTGCTCTACGTATTTATCCAGAATCTCGTTAACGTCCAGTCCACCGTCGGCAATCCGCTGATAAAACTCCGTCACATTCTTGAAGCCCAATCGCTTGATGAGGCGCATCATGGTCGCTTCATCATATTCCAGCTTACGGTTCTTGAATTTCCGTTCCAGCGTCTCCTTGGCAAAAGCATGCTGGCGTGCCACCATCTCCTTGAGAGCCTGCCTTATCTTGGTGCGCGCTTTGGAAGTCGTCACGATGTTCAGCCAGTCCTGCTTCGGAGTCTGGGTGTTTGAAGTCATGATTTCCACTTGGTCGCCGCTGTTCAGTTTCTGTTTAAGCTGTGCATTTTTGCCGTTCACTTTCGCGCCGATACACTTGCATCCCAACTTACTATGGATATGGAACGCAAAATCCAATACCGTAGCCCCCTTGCCGAGCTTGAACAAATCCCCCTTGGGCGTGAAGACAAACACTTCATCCTCGTAGAGATCCATCTTAAACTGATCCATCACTTTCAGCGAGTCGTTGTCCGCATTCTCCAACGCCTCCCGCACAGAAGTCAACCACTCGTCCAGACCCGTTTCACCCTTGATACCTTTATATCTCCAGTGAGCAGCCAAGCCGCGTTCCGCGATCTCGTCCATGCGGCGGGTACGTATCTGCACTTCCACCCATTTCCCTTCCGGGCCCATCACAGTGATGTGCAATGATTCGTAACCATTGCTTTTCGGAATAGAGAGCCAGTCGCGCAGACGCTTCGGGTTCGGCTGGTACATATCCGTAACAATCGAATAAACCTGCCAGCATTCCTGCTTCTCCTTAGCCGGATCCGGTTCCGAATCGAGGATGATACGGATGGCGAACAAGTCATAAATCCCCTCAAAAGACGTTTTCTGCTTCTGAATCTTGTTCCATATCGAATGAATCGACTTGGTTCGCCCCTTGATGTCGAACTTCAATCCTGCTTCCGACACCTTCTTCTGGATCGGCTCGATAAAAGCAGCGATATACTTGTCGCGGGAAGCCTTCGTCTCATTCAGCTTATCCTTGATAAAATAATACGTTTCCTTCTGCGTATATTTGAGAGACAAATCTTCCAGTTCCGATTTCAGCTTATACAGTCCCAGCTTGTGCGCCAGCGGAGCATACAGATATGCAGCTTCGTTCGCCACTTTGATCCGGTCCCCCTCGTTGCCCGTATCTTTGATTTTGCGCATCACGTTCACGCGGTCCGCAATCATTATCAGGATTACACGCATATCCTCCGCGAAAGAAAGCAGCAGATTACGGAAGTTTTCCGACTCGATAGCCGGACTCTTCGCATAAAGCTCGTTTGTTTTCACCAATCCCTTGATGATACTTGCCACGTCATCCCCATATTCGGCGTTCACCTCGTCGATAGACAATACATGCCCTTTCACGATTTCGTGCAACATGATACCGACCAAACACGAACCTTTCATGCCGATTTCCTCCGCAACGATCACTGCCGTTTGTAAATCTCTGATGACGGGATTCATCCCGAAGTTATTGCGTTGCAGACCGTTACACTGGGCCGCTTTGATAAGATGTCTCTTTAACTTTAGGCAATCCTTCCAGGAAATACTATCTCCTGCAGATTGCAACAAATGCCGGTAGAGTGAAAAAAGCTCCTTTTTTTCCTCCGATGTAAAAAAGTCGTCCATATTCAATCTTGTTAATTCGATGTAAAATTAGTTTTTTTCCTGCACATTCAAAAGGAAGTAACAATTATTTGTTATCAGTAACTTATAAATATGGTTTGGTTATCAATATGTCACTTTTCAGCCCTAAAAGAACCAAAGTGAAGAACAATAAAAAAGAACCATTTTAAAGAACCGATTATGATAGGGCAGATTTTTTTTAATGAAGTCAAAGCTAGTTTTAATTTGAGGAAACCGAAAAGTGACAAACCAACGAATATTTATCTAGTATGTCGAATAGATAAAAAGCAGGTAAAGTTATCAACTGGTGTTAGGGTATATCCAGACCAGTGGAATACTAAAAAGCAGGAAGCGTATGTAAGTCCACGGTTAACTGAATTGGATAATATAAATAACGCAATAGTAAACGATGAAATAAATAAACTTAGAACAGACTTTCTTGAATTTAAGCGTTATATTTGCGATAATCCAAATGAGATTGATAATAGCTTATTTTTATTAAAGAAATATATTTACAAAGACAAAATGGTGAAACAACAAGAATTGCAAAAGCCTGTTCAATGGCTTCGTAGGACTATTAGCCAAGATAAAACGATAAAATCAGATGGACAAAGGAATACATTGGCTATTTATTTGGGACATTTAAAAGTATTTGAAGAATTTTTAAAAGCAACAGATAGAGATGATATAACGTTTACTGACATAAATTTGGCTCTAATCAAAGATTATGAGACTTATCTGTTTAATAGACAGGTAGGCAAGGGGAAGACTACTAAAACAAGTACTGTTGGAAATAAAGTAACAGCTTTAATTTCAATTATTAAGCGAGCAGAGCCATACGGTTTGATAGATATTTCTGCTGCAAAGTTGAATCAGTATAAGAAGCCCAAAAGTAGAGAAGGTGATGATAATGAAATATATCTGTCAGAAGAAGAAGTAAGCAGAATGTATGCTTTAGAACTCAAAGGCTTAGAAGAAAAGGCTAGAGATGTTTTTGTATTACAATGTTGGACAGGGCAGAGGTTCAGTGATATGCAATTATTAAATGGTGGTACTGTAAAAGACTTTAATAATGGGAAGATATTGGAAATAGTGCAAAAGAAACGAACACATAAAGTTTCGATACCATTGTTTCCTATTGCTTTAGAGATACTGGAAAAGTATAATTTTCAAGTACCCAAAGTACGTGAGAATACTATGTTGAAATACATAAAGGAAGCAGGACAAAAGGCAGGTATAATAGGCAAACATATTGTAACAGAAGATAGAGGTTCAAAAATAACTAATACTACTTATTATAGATATGAATTGATAGGTACACATACAGGAAGACGTTCGTTTATTAGTAATATGCTGAAACGTGGCTATGATAGTCATATACTTATGAGAATAACAGGGCATACTACAGAAATGGCATTTAAGAAATATGCTAAAATAAGTTCAGAAGATGCAGCTAACTTGATGCTAGAAACAGAAGCTAACAAGATTGAACAAACTAGTAAAGTTGAGCAGTCTAATAAGGTTACTACTGTTAGTAATGAGAATATAGCAGAAGCAATAAGTAAAGGCATTGAAGCTGGTTTGAAACATAAGAATGATATAGCTTATGACTTGTTATTTAATAGTCAGGAAAGTAATATTGAATCTTACGGAATAGATAGAGATGTGGACATAAGCCAATTCGATTTAAATAAGAATGAAATAGACTTTCTTAATAGGTCAATGGATAATTTTGAAGTTGGAACACCATCTTTAAAGGTAAGGAAAATACTGAATAGATTGCTGGAATTGGGAATAGTGGTACGGCTTAAATAAAAAGACACTGTCCACAATTTTGTGTAAATGGAAACAGAATACAGATATAAGAGGAAACTTACAACTGAATCCTGGCACTGTCCACGATTTTGTGTAAATAGAAAACTAGAGGATTCTTCTCGTAGTTTTCTATTTACACAATATTATGGAAAGTCCCTGAATCCTGTTTCCATTTACACAAAATTGTGGACAGTGTCTATCAAAATGGGCTTAAATTAAGACTTTAAATATCGTGTAAGTCTTTGTTTATGTCATTTATACGTCTACGAATTTCGTCTGCAAAATACCTTGGAGAAAGGATTTCCTTTAAATAGAAATCTTTGTTGCCAGAATCTGATTTATCAAGAATGTAATCTAAAAAGTCTTTATTGTCAGGATTTAATATGTATACTTTAAAATCTTCCAATGTTATAAGACTACCTGATTCAGGGTCTGGAAATCTTTTCAAGTAAATTTCTAGCTTCCTTTTCATTTCTTCTAATCTTTCTTTTTGCATAGTATAATTATTAATTGGTTATGCAGCAAAGGTAGTAATATCTTTCAAACTACCATTCATCCATTTGCCATTCTTTCTAATAAAGATTCCAGCCAGATTGGTAGGTATCATAATAACACCTTTGGTTGTTTTGTAGTAGTTGTAATTGGCAGTAGTGTAATTGCAATACGCTGTTTCAGAGCGTAGATTCTTTACTTTGTCTGCATTATATATAAAGCATATATCTTCGCCAAAGAAGTTGACGTACCACGCTGCTTTACAATCGTGAGTATCCTTGACAGCCAGTAGGCTTTTAAGTTTTTCAGTTTCCATTAAATGAGTGGGATAATTAACGTACCGTACATCCCTGCATTTTATTTCAGCTACTATCTTATCTTCGTTGTGTATTAAATAGAAATCTACGGGATTATATCTGCCAGTAGATTCCTTGTATTTGGTTATATTTCCATCTTCTAATAATGACTTGAATAAGTCCCTTCCTTTACGTTCCATTGCTAAAAAGTTATCCATTTGCTAGTAATTTGATTACTAGCCTGTTTCTATATTACATATTCATAAACATTAGCCATTGTGCATTTTCATTACAGGCTAATTAGGTTAATATATTTATTGTCTTGTATTGATAATCCTATCTGCTTCTTTCGTGATGTGTTGCTTAATCTCTTTTACTGTGAATCTTACTAAGTAAGTTGATAATAGTGCTACTGCAATAAGTGTAATGTAAATCATAATTGTTTATTTAAGTAAATATTGTTTTGGTGTATCTTATTTACTTGAATACTATCTTTGGTCTGTAAATCTCATATCCTTTGACTGTTTTACCGTCAATCCACTTGGCGACAGGTTTACAATCAAACCATCTATCAAGGTCTGTAGCTTTGACTTTATCGGTAATACCTAGTATATCATACGCTTCTCTAATCCAGCTCTTAATATCAGCGTTACTAAAGAATCCAGTCTTTATCTGCTTGCTAAGTATTTGTACTATCTTCGTGTCTCTGTTTTTATCCGATTCCAGACTGATAAGAGCTTTTTCTATAGCTGTTTTGATATATCGCAAACTTCTAACTTTATCAGTTCCTAATTTGTGATAGGCAGGTACTACTAATGGCTGTACTCTAACTATTTCGTCTGTTTCTGGAGTAATAACCAGATTCTGTAGTAGTTCCGTATATCTAAGGAAAGCATCTTTAAAAGATAGTTTCTTTCCTGCTTTATTCATTGTTTCGTTTAGTCTTTCATATTCTAATTCAGTGGTCATATTCCCGTTTGCATTGTGTTCCTTTCTTAAAGCGATACCATCATTATAGATAACCTTTTCCAATTTGAAATTATAAAGGTCTAACTTTACCAGCATATCATTCAGGAAATAGTTTCCTTCTTTATCACACACTGCATAGGCACTGTTAAGCATTTTTTCAGCCATACTTTTAGCTTTCTTGCTACTATTGTTGATAGCAGTAATTAATTCGTTTGCACCTTCTATTTCATCATTCATTCTTTGTACCATTTCTTCATAGGTAATATCTAGATTTAGCTTCCTTTTTCCCACACTATTAAAGATGTGTACCATTATGTTTCTAAATGGATTGGATTCAGTCCTGATTCTACCAGCTATCTGGTAAATGTCAGTGGATATATCGAGCAGGGTATTAGTATTGCTGGAATTACTGACTACAAAGCACATACCTGTTTCACTGAAATAATCAGCACCTTCAAATGATTTGGAAGTAATGAAAGTAAATGGCTTATTGGTACTTCTACTGTTGCTGATAGTATATCCTGCTAATTTGTCTCTGTTTGACGGATTATCTGCACATACAATCTTTACTTCATCGTTACCAAGTTGGCAATATTCTAAGATAGAAGCTATATCTGTAACTGAATTTATAAAGAAGTATGCTTCCGTACTTTTATTACCGTTTATTTCTAGATAGCCGTCTTTCTTATAAGCGTTTATATAATTGGCTGCCTTTACATAGGGATGATTGGTTTGGTCTAACTTAACTATTAAGGTATCTGTGTTATCCCATTGAGCTTCTACCAGTTCCACATCTGAAAGGATGGACGGAGTGAAATCTGCACTGATTGGAGTGGCAGACATAAAACAGAATGATTTGTACTTTCTAAAGCAGTCTAGTACACCGTCAACAGCTTTCTGTCTATAACTGTATGCTTTTAGTAATATGTGATATTCATCTATAAGCAGTCTGAAATCGTTAGGATTTAGATACTGCTCCAAATATTCCATCTTATCATAAGTACACATTATCTTTTTTATTCCAGCACTGGAAGCATATTTCTTTAGCTCCTTTTTGGCTTGGTAAGTAAAAGTACCGAATAATCCAAATACAGACTGCTCTTTGCCATCATAGGAGGTAATAGTAGTAAGACCTGATTCTGTTAAGCCCGTCTTATTTACGATAAGTTCTGTAGTAGGTACTGCAATGATATAGGATTCATCATTAAAGAGGACTACAGTAGTACCACCACAGCCAGTAACTACTTTATTAAAGATGCAATTATGTGGTAAATCAGGTAAGTTTAAATATCCATTAGTTGAATTTATTTTTAAGGTTTTCATAGGTTTTTACATATAGAATTGAGGTAGTAAGTAATCTGAATAGTAGTAAATCTGAATTTAGGAGCTAATCTGGTTAAAATCTTTAGTCTTGAGTTCCTTACTTTTTTGGTATGGTATAAGGTAGCATTTGCAAATTTTGGTAAGGATTGGGATAAAATAATAAGCGTATCACTACGCCTATTATCCGCTGTTTCAATTTACTAATTTAAGAAAATGCAGGGAAGAACTGCATTTTTAACAATGGAATCCCAAAGGGATTATATGAATTATGAAAAATGAATCGAAAAGAAGGAACTAGCTACTATTATTCACTAGTTCCATATTTTAGTCAGAATTTCGCAACAATAGAAGCATTTATGATAGTAGCTGCTTCTTCTAATTTGCTGATACAAAGATAATAAAACTTTTTGACTATAAAAACTGGAAGATACACAAATTTTAAAAATAGTGTACAGGTGTTTCTAAGCTCTGTATTTACCTACCAGATGTGCGTGAATGCTGGATGAATGAAGGTAAAGTATGTCTTTTTATCATTTCTTTCCAGTATCCCGTTTTCAAGGGCAAAGTATATACTATCGTGTTGTATGCTTACTTCGTGGACTATTCGATTAAGTGAGAGGTCTACAATATTAGTACCGATTCTGGTGTATGATTTAAGCCGTATAAGTGCTCCTAATTGGTTCTTATTGCCATTAATGTTAAGCAGGTCTGAATCTATGGTTATATATAGTCTATCAGGTTCTGTGTATCTGTATGTGTTATATGTTCCAGTTCTATCTATTACTAAGTATCCTAGCTCATCAAATTTCTTTAAATGCTTGAATACAGTAGTTTCACCTATACCACAGGTACGTACTACATCTTTAATTGTTGCATCTGGATTATTGGCTATTGTTACTAGTGTACAGAAGTAGGTGAACGCTTCGTTATTAGTAAGATTCTGAATGTATTGGATGTTTAATTTAATTTTCATAGGTAAGGTCTGATGTTTATTGTTTTATTATATTTATATTTGCTTCTAAACTTAATAATTGACATTATGAAAAGTAAGAAGAATTGGAATGATTTCATTGCATCTAAGAAATTTAAATATACTCTATTTGCTATTGCAGTAATAGCAGTTGGAATATTATTATGTACTTCTGATAGTATATCTACAACTTTATATGGGGAAGATAACCCAGAAGCTAAAGGGAAAGTGTTAGCTACTTATCTAAGTATAATAGGTGGTGCTTGTGTTATCTATGGTCTATATCTTAACAACAAGAAAATAGGTGAACAAACAAGGCAAAATAATATTGCAGAAAAAACTAATATTGATAAACGTTTTGGTGATGCTGTAGGGTATCTGAATAGCGATAATGACGGAATTGCCATAGGTGGTGCATACGCATTGTTTCAGATTGCTAAAGAGGATGAAAGATATAAGTCTATTGTAGCTAATATCTTTTGTGACTTTATTTCTGCAAATTTTTCTTCAGGAAATAAAACCAGATTAATAGGTGTGGTTAAAGAACTGTTACTTCAGAATTTAGATACTGTATTTATCAAGACTGAATTGGTTTTGCGAAATATTTCTTTCGAAAATGATAGATTCCACGGTAAGGCTAATTTCAGGTTTAAAGATTGTTTCTTTGAAGGTGTATTTTTTAATGTGTTGGAATTTGTTCGTTTTGAATCTTGTAAAATAAATAAAAGCCATTTAATTGATTGTAATAAAATAGATATAGTTCGTTCTGAAATATCTGGAACTAGTATACGAAATCTTTCTATACCTACTAAAGAAGTGAATTTAGTGGATAATATTTATCTAGGACAGGTTGAGATATATGCGCAGACAATTATTGGTACTTTATATATTGGTAGTACTGCAACTTCGTTTGACGATGATTTTGTAGATAAGCGTATAGTAGTTTATACTAATTGTGAAAATAGAATTGAAATTAACGACAGATGTAAGAAAATAGTTTCAATAAAAAAAGGAACATTCTACCATCGTTGAATTTGATTGTGTAATTTGTTATGACACTGTTCACATATCGACATTAAATTATCTGGATTATAAGCCACTTCTTTGCGTTTCATTCCTTCATAATTCATAAAGCTGTCTATATGATGGATATGAAATGCAGGAGTGATTACCCCTTTGGATAAGCACACTTCACATAAAGGTGACCGCATTAGCTTACTAGCTCTAAGTTTGTGCCATCTGTCAGTATTATAAATCTTCTGTCTTTCTATCCTGTTATTTGATGGATTATGCTGTTTCTTCGCTTTCTTTAGATATGGCATTATTGTAGTATTCTGTAGGTATTATATATTCTCCATTTTCCGTAGCTATTTCCAGTGGAAATATCTTTTTCTTCATCATATAGCTTTGCAGTTGTGCATATTTTCTGGCTGTATAGAACTGTATCTTTACTAATTCCAGAACGGCTTCTTCCGTTACTTTATCCAGTCCCATTTCCAAACATTTGATTATAGCTTTATGAAGTAAATCTTCTACAGTTTGGGACATATAGATAACATCTTTATAATTATCGGCACATTGCTTTAGTAAATCTGGGTAGTGCTTAGCTATAATAGCCATAATTTGCTTATGTTGTGATGAAAGTGGTTTGGCTATTGCTGGATTGTAGCTGTACTGCTCGTATTGTGGTTTCCAGTTAATCTTCTTATCTAATTCTTCTGTTGATATGTGAAATATCTGTGCTGTTTTATCTATTCCATAGTCATATATATACTGTTCCAATACTTCTTTACTTGGGATTGTCTTTTTCATTTTTAAATCGTAGGTAGTCATTCATTGTTTGCCTGTTGTAGCTATAGAAGTCTTTCAGTATCGCTTCTACTAACTTTTCTCTATCTAGCCTGCTGTCCGTCTCTTTATATTTGTCTATTAAATCCAGATTCCTGTCAAAGAAATCAGCGATTATCAATCTTAATATTTTAGACCTGTCTTTCTTTAATAAATCGCATAGTTCATTCAGTAGCAGTTCCGTATTCAGGTCTATTTTAAACTTAATTTCTATCGGATAATTACACGTTCTTTCCATAGTGTTTGATTTTTAATTCTATACAAATTTACTGAAATAAAATAGGGTGTCAAAATGAATGTGTTACATTCTTAATTAATTGTGTTATAGTCTCTTTATGTGTAGTTGAGTACCTTTTTAGCTTTACTATTTAGAAAATAAAAAACGTAATACTATGAAGAAATATTCAATTCCTAAAGGTATAGAGAAAGAAGCTGCCGAATACATACAAGGAGTACTTGCAGAGCTTGAAAATAGAGGTGTTTTAGAGAATATAGATAATGCTGCCTTAGATATGCTGGCAAGAAATTACAGCACATTTATCAAGGCATCCAAACAGTTGGAAATAGACGGTTTGACAGTCACCAGTGATAGAGGTAATATAGCACCACATCCATTGGTAAAAGTTGCAAAGGATGCACAAACACAGGCTATGAAAGTTATGTTGGAATTTGGACTGACAGCCAAAGCACGTACCAAATTACCAAAGATGGATAAAACGGATGACGAGGAATCCACACCATTAGAACAATTCATTGTTACTGGTAAGAAAGAAGTTAGATGATGAAACTTTACTATGAGTATGCAAGTAAGGTTCTTAATAATGAAATAGTAACAGGCGATACAATAAAACTGGCTTGTAAGAGATTCCAGAATGACTTATTGAGGGATGATTTGGAGTTTAGGGAAGATGTAGTAGACAGGGCTATTAGCTTTATTGGCACTTTGAAACATTATACAGGCAAGCACGCTGGCAGTAACTTCATTCTGGAAGGCTGGCAACAGTTTATTATAGCTAATATACTGGGATTTTACTGGAAGGGTACAGGAACTAGGAGATTCACCAGTTCATACATAGAAGTATCCAGAAAGCAAGGTAAGACTGCTTTAGCTGCCGCCTTATGTTTGTATTATCTAATTGCTGATGGTGAAGATGGTGCAGAAGTCTTGCTGGCAGCAAACAGTAAGGAACAGGCAAAGATAGCTTTTGATATGTGTTCCAAGTTTAGTAAGGGACTGGATACCAAAGGCAAATATTTGACAGCTTACAGGGCTGATATTCTGTTTAAGGCTACTAATAGTAAATTGAAGGTACTTGCTGCTGATGATAGCAAACTGGATGGATTTAATGCCAGTTTCGGTTTACTGGATGAATACCACGCTGCCAAAACAAGTAAGGTAAGGGATGTAATAAAATCCAGTATGGGTATGCGTGAGAATCCACACCTGTGTACTATTACTACTGCTGGATTCGACAAAACTTTACCTTGTTACCAATTAAGAACTGTAGCTATAGAAGTGCTTAATGAATTGAAAGCAGATGATGAAATGTTTATTGCCATCTATTCTTTAGATGCTGCTGATGATTGGAGAAGTGAAAAGAACTGGATGAAAGTTGCTCCTAATTTGAATATTACTGTTACCAGCAAATACATCAAAGGACAAGTACAGCAGGCTATTAATAATCCTTCTGATGAAGTGGGAGTACGTACCAAGACACTTAACCAATGGTGTGACAGTGCTACAGTCTGGCTGTCTGATGAAAGTATTATAAAGTGTACACAAGCAGTAGACCTGTCAAAATTCAAAGGATTACCCTGTTATGTTGGAGTGGATTTAGCTGCTACCAGTGATTTAACTGCTGTATCTTATTTAGTCGTTGATAGTGATAAATACTATTTTAAAACTCATTACTACCTTCCTGAATCGGCACTTACAGATAAGACAGACAAGGAACTTTATAAGCTATGGAAAAGGGCTGGTTTACTTACTGTTACTGCTGGTAATGTTACTGATTATGATTACATAACTACTGATATGCTTAAATATTCAGAAGTAGTTAATATACAGGCTGTAGGATATGATAAGTATAATGCTACACAGTGGGCTATTGATTCGACAGAAAAAGGATTGCCACTTGAAGAATACGCACAGACATTAGCCAACTTCAATAAGCCTACCAGAGAGATGGAACGGCTTATATTATCTGGTAAGGCAGTAATAGACAACAATGAAATAAACAGGTATTGCTTTAGGAATGTGACTTTGAAGTCAGACCATAATGGCAACATCAAACCTAACAAACAAGTAGACAAAAAGAAGATTGATGGAACTATATCTATGATACAGGCTTTAGGTATGTATTTACAAGTACCACACTACACAAACCAAATATTTACATTTTAATGAAATTCAATTTCCATCCATTTAAAAAGAAAGAAGCTAGACAAGAAGAACGTAGCTACAACTTTCTTTCAGATTCTCTATTTTATAATTCAGCTACTACATATTCAGAATCAAAAGCTATGTTGCTATCTGCTGTTTACAGATGTGTAGACGTGATAAGTGATTCTGTAGCACAGTTGCCGTTAGAACCGTATTATGTAGATGATGAGGGCTTTAAAACCAAGTTTACCAAGCATCCTACATACTGGTTATTAAACAGAGAACCGAACGACCAAATGAGCAGATTTACTTTTATCAAGACACTAGTTACCAGTGTGCTTCTTACAGGTAATGGCTATGCTCTTATTAACAGAGATGAAAAAGGTGATGCCAAAGAACTGATATTTCTAAAATCAGATTCTGTATTAGTCACTTTTAAAAACGGCAAGAAGATGTACAACATTACAGGGATGAATCAACTGGTAGAAGCTATCAATATGATTCATATCCTGAATTTCAGCTATGACGGGATTACAGGCATAAGCACTTTGAAGCACGCTAGAAATACATTAGGGTTAACTGCTGATTCAGAAGCGCACGCAGAAGGATTTTTCAAAGGAGGTGCTAATCTGGCTGGCATTATCAAAGTGGAATCCTCATTGACTGCACAACAGAAGCAGGACATTAAAACAGCTTGGAGTAGTGCTTTTAATTCTATTACTGGTACTCCTAATGGCGTGGCTGTAATGGAAGGCAATATGACTTTTCAGCCTATAACAGTGAATCCGTCTGATGCACAATTACTGGAAACCAGACAGTTTAATGTGATTGATATTTGCAGATTCTTCGGTGTGTCACCAGTCAAGGCATTTGATTTGTCCAAGTCCAGTTATAGTACAGTAGAAGCTACTCAACTAGCTTTCTTGACTGATACGCTTTCACCACTACTGGAAAAGATAGAACTGGAATTTGAACGTAAACTGTATAAGCCGTCTGAAAGGAATAATATAGATGTTCGTTTTGACACTTCCGTTCTTCTTCGAGCAGATAAGGCAAGTCTGGCTAGTTATTATAATACGCTGTTCCAGATTGGTGTGATTACTCCAAATGAAATCAGGAAGAATTTAGATTTGCCAGCTATTGAAAACGGTGACAAGTCATTTGTACAGGTGAATGTACAGACATTAGATAAAGCGGTTACTAAGCAAACGGAAAAAGACGATGAGGTATATAATCAAGGGGAATGATTTTAGCTTTACTTGGACTATAAAGGATTGCAACGGCTATGTAGATTTATCTGCTGTTACTGATTTGGAAGTGATGTATCAACATTCTACAGTTCCATCCAAGAAATATGTAGCAGATGCCAGAATAGTTGATATAGTCCTTAAAGAGAGGGAAGAAGATTTAGGGGATACTGTTCTTTATGACAGTACTTTAGTGAAAGGTATTGAGTTTGAAGTAACAGCCGAACAACAGCAGGAAATGCTTTTGGGAGACTATAATGTTATCTGTACATTTATAAAGAATGATGATAGTCACTGCTATAAAATGATTAGGGCTTATACCATAGTAGCAGATAAAGATGGTCTTAAATATTGCTGTTCTGAATCAAAGGAAAGACTGATTAAGCTAAGTCAGTTGATAAATGATATGGGATTTATCACCAGAGATGATTTGCCTACCAAAGTAAGCGAGTTGCAAAATGACTGTAATTATGTCAATATAAATAGTGTACCTACTAAACTTAGTCAATTAGTGAATGATAGAAACTTTGCTTCCAAAGATGAAGTTCCCAAATATACAACGGAGCTTTCCAATGATGCACAGTTTACCAATGTTGTAGACTTGGCAAAAAAGGTTGATAAAGAATCTGGCAAAGGATTATCTACTAATGATTATACTAATGAAGATAAAACCAAACTTACTAATTTATCTGATTTTGATTCGACAGGTATTAATAAGGAACTAAAAGAACTGGAAGAAGCACTGGCTGCTAAAGCTGATACTAGTGAAATACCTAATTTCACGTCTGATTTAATAAATGATTCCAAGTTCGTAACAAGTTCCGATTTACTTGCTGAAAATGTAGGATATGACAGTACAACTGTGAAAGACACATTGGATTCATTGCTGTACGAAGCTATTAATATAACTTCATTTACCAGTAACGTAGAACCAGTACAGGAAATAGGAACTAACATTAACAGTATAACACTTACTTGGAAGTTAAGCCAGCCAGCAACGGAACAATTTATTAATGATGTACCTGTGACAGGCAGTTCTTTCACATTTGATACTCCATTCAACAGCAATAAATCATTCACACTAAAGGTAAATGATGGAACTACCATCAAATCTAAAACTATTGATATTAAGTTTATGAATAATATATATTACGGTGTATCATCTTCTACTACTTATGATTCCAACTTTATTGAATCTCTTACAAAAGAACTACGGCAAGCTACAGAAATGAATTTCAGAGTAAATGCAGGCAAGGATGAATATATCTGTTTTGCATATCCTTCTCATTATGGAGAAGCCGTATTTAGTGTAGGCGGATTTGAAGGAGGATTCAGAGAAGTAGCCAAGTTTTATTACACCAATGAATCAGGATATAACGAACAATATACAGTTTACTGCTCTGATAATCCCTGTCTGGGAGATACTAGGGTAAAGGTAATATATGTATAAGGGATTACTACGATACTATGAAAGAAACACGAAATTGTAAAATTGAAAAAAGAAACGAAGATTCCAGAATTGTTGAGGGTTATGCAATAGTATTCAATTCTGAATCTAGAGATTTAGGCGGGTTTACAGAAGTTATAGAACCTACGGCACTGGAAGGAGTGCTACAACAGTCAGATATTTTGTGCCTTTTGAATCATAATGAAGACAGAGGTATTCTGGCACGTTCTAAATATGGTGCAGGCAGCCTGAAACTGGAAGTTGATTCTACAGGTCTTAAATATAGCTTTGAAGCACCCTGCACAAATCTGGGAGATGAATTGTTGGAAGGTTTAAAGAGAGGTGATATTACTACTTCATCTTTTGCTTTTACTATTGATTCCGATACTTGGACAAAGAAGGAAAATGGTTCTTATATCAGGACTATCAATAAGTTCAAAGAACTGTTTGATGTGTCACCTGTCTATAAAGAAGCGTATCCTGATACGAGTGTAGCACTTAGAAAGCTGGAATCATTCGATAAAGAAGATTTGACTGATTACTATATGGAGCTAAGACACAAACTACAATAATGAACACTTTAGAACTGTTAGACAAAAAAGAACAGTTAAAGCAACGGGCAGAGGAAATAGTTTCCAAAGCAGAAAAGGAAACCAGACGGTTAAATGAAGGTGAACACGCTGAATTTAATTCTATCACCGTTGAACTGGAAGACATAGATAAGGAAATAAGAAAGATTGCAAGCGAGACAAAACTAACAAACACAAATAATACATCTATGAAAAAAGAGAAGTTTTCACTTTTAAAGGCTATTAATGACGTAGCCAATAGCAGACAACTGGACGAAAGAGCGCAAGAAGTTGTATCTGCTGGTATTGCAGAATTTAGAAAATCAGGACAGAACTATTCTGGACAAATCGTATTACCGATTGAAGAAAGAGCCGATGTGCAAGCGACTGTAGAGGGTGCAGGACAGGAAACCGTAGCAGAAGATAAACTGGCTCTGTTAGAACCATTGAGAGCTAATTTAGTAATGGTTAAAGCTGGTGCAAGCTATCTGTCTGGACTGGTAGGTAATGTTTCTATTCCTGCTTATTCTGGAAGTAATGTTAGCTGGGCTGGTGAAGTTGCTGCTGCTACAGACGGTGCAGGTGATTTCAGTGAAGTAAACTTAGAACCAAAGAGACTAACCGCTTATGTAGACGTTTCCAAACAATTCCTGATTCAGGATTCTGCCAGTGCAGAAGAGATGCTTAAACGTGATATTGTAAATGCTATTTCGGACAAACTGGAAGCCACTATTTTGGGTAGTGCTGCTGGTTCTGCTACTATGCCTGCCGGTATCTTTAATGGCGTTACTCCTGAAACAAAGGATATTACTTATAAGAGATTGGTTGATATGGAAACTGCACTAGAAGAAGCTAATGTAGCAGGAAACAAGTGTTTCATTGTATCGCCATCTGCAAAAGGTATTTTGAAAACGACTGCTAAAGATGCTCTTTACAATGTAACTGACGGTGGTGTACATACCTGTGTTGGTTGTGCTGGTTGTCTGATGGAAGAAAATGAAGTGAACGGTTATCCAGTATATTGTACATCTAATGTTACCAGTAAAGGTGTTGTAATGGGACACTTTGAAGATTTTGTTATTGGACAATGGGGTGGGATTGACTTAACAGTAGACCCGTACACACAAGCAGCTAACGGTAAAGTAAGATTGGTTATCAATGCATATTTCGATGCAAAACCAAGAAGAACAGGTTCTTTCCAAAAAGCTATCTTGAAATAATATGTACGTCAAACTGGAAGAAGCTAAGAAGCACCTTCTTTTGGATGATTCTTTCAAGGATGATGATTTATATATACTTGGATTGATTGATGTTGCAGAGGATGCAGTAGCACGCAATTTGAATCTGAAACTGGATGAATTGGCAGTGGATGGGGAATTTACCCCACCTGCTGTTATTCACGCTATTTTATTACTGATTGGTAATCTATATGCCAATCGTGAGCCAGTATCTTATTCATCCGTTAATAAAGTGCCATATACATTTGATTATCTAATTTCACTTTATAAAAACTACAAAGAAGTATGATTGACTATATACATAATAGAGACGGTAGGGCAACGTCTACACAGGTTAGTAGAATGGATGATATAACAGAGGATGTATTCACACCAGAATTTTATTTTCTCATTAAAAATACCAATGATAATGAAGTAACTGTAGAAATTAGACCTGCTGGACAAGAGAAGTTTATAACTACGGTTCTTTATCCTGGCTGGAATCCTGAATTATGTAGTGCAGTAAGAATAAGCGGTGAAACTGGATTACAGTACGGCTATTAATACTATATACTATGAGGGCAGGGCTACTGACAGAGACAATATTACTACAGGAATCAGTACCTGTTAAAAATGAGTTTGGGGCTACTTCTATGGAATGGGTAGACTATCTGCAAACAAGAGCCAACATTAAGTTTAATTCTGGTAACAGGGTTAATCAGAATAATGAAATATTTACTTCTTATACACTTACTTTCACAATCAGGTACTATCATAAGGTAAACGAGCAAATGAGAATTATCTATCAAGATAAGAAGTATAGGATATTGGCTATCAATTCAGACAGGACAAAACAATCCACAGAAATCATAGGAGAGCTTATTAATGAATAACGGTGTAACTGTAGACGCTTCACAGGTACTAAGAATGTTTAGTGAACTTAATAGCAGACAGCAAAAGAATGTGTATAAGAATGCACTACGGAAAGCTGGACGAATTTTGCAAAAGGAAACGAAAACACAACTAAGAAGCGTAGTAGGTAAGACAATAAATCATAAGAATAGATGGGACGGTAAAACTTTAGGCAGTGGAATAAAACTAAAGGTTGATAAGAAAGCTACAGAAGCGAAGGTTCATATAATGGGGGACTTTAGGTTAAAGTTCTTTGAACTTGGAACAACTACCAGACGACTTAGAAAAAACGGAGCTAACAGAGGTAGAATGAACGCTTCTCACTTTTTCAGGACTGCCAAAGATAATAAGGAACGTGCCATCTTTGATAATATAAATCAAATGGTTGAAGAATCAATAACAAGGATTTCCAAAAGAAGATGAGCTTACAAATAGGAAAAGCTATCTATCACTTATTAAGTAAAGATAGCAGGATAAAAGAAAAGGTAGGTTCTAAGATATATCCGTTGATAGTTGAAGAATCCACCACTTTTCCTTTTATCATTTATAAAAGGACTAATATTAGTCCTAACTACACCAAAGGCAGTTATTCTGTAAATGAATCCGTTACGGTTGATGTGGTTATTGCTTCTAAAGATTACACGGATACCGTTGAACTGGCAGACTATGTAAGGGATGCTTTAGAAGGTAGAAGGGGGAACTTTGCAGGAATAGAAATAAATGATATAAGGATGATTAGCGCAGATGAAGAATACATAGAAGATACATTCATTCAAAATATAACATTCGACATAAACACAAATGGCAAACAAAATACTTAGAGGGAATGACCTGATGATTTTTAAAGATACCACTGGTGCTGGCACTGCTTATAAAGCATTGGCATTTTCAACCAGTTGCCAGCTTTCCTTAACGGGAAACACTTTGGAAACTTCATCAAAAGACGGTGGCAAGTGGACTAGTAAAGCGGTAAGCAAATTAAGCTGGTCACTTACAACTGACAATTTATATAGCGTGGAAGATTTTAATGCTTTAGTAAATAGCTGGATAAGCAGAGAGGAATTAACTGTAGCTTTTGCCGTATGCACCAATGCAGACAGCGATACAGGTCTGCCTGCCGATGGCTGGAAAATAGGCGGTGGCTACACTGGTAAGGTGGTTATCACTAGTATTACCGCTAATGCTCCAGATAATGATAATGCTACTTACTCTGTTACTCTGGAAGGAACAGGGGCTTTATCGCCTAAAGTAGCGTAATATATTCACTGGGGAAGCTGTTGCAGTTTCCCCTTTTTTATTTATATACTATGGAAATTCAAATTAAAGGTACTGCATATAATATACGATATACTATCAGGGCTATGTTCGTATTTGAACAGATAACAGGCAAGATATTCAGATTGGAGAATCTGACGGATTACTACCTGTTTTATTATAGCCTGCTGATAGCGAACAATCCAGATTTACAAATGACATTCGAGGACTTTATTAATGAATGCGATGATGAACCAGCCTTAGTTATCCAGCTACAGGAATTTCTTTCTAAAGAGATGGAAAAGCAGTCTGCATTCATTAGTGATACTGTAGATTCAAAAAAAAAGTAACGATTAGCGAACTGTATGCTTTAGTAGTTCTCGAAGCAGGTATAGCACCTGATTATTTTCTGGACAGGATGCAGATGTATGAAGTGAAGGCAGTCTTGGAAAATCTGCAACATAAGAATAAGACTGGCTGGGAACAGGCTAGGATGATAAGCTATATCATAGCCCAAACTAACAGTACCAAGCAGTTATCACCTACTGATATTATGAAGTTTGATTGGGATGAAGCCAAAGAGAAAGATACTTCTATCAGTAAAGACGATATAGCCAGACTACAGGCTAAAGCTAATCAATTTATAAACACACAAAACTAAATATATATGGCTGATTTAGTAACCAGACTATTACTTGATTCATCTGGTTTTAATAATAACATAGTTAAGAGCAGCAGGCAAGTACAGGAGTTTCAACAGATAACAGGCAATATAGTAGGTACTATAGGAAAGTTTGCTGCTGGTATTGGAATTGCGACTACTGCCAGTGACGCTTTTATGAAGATAATAAGAAGCTCACAGGCTACTAATGATGAATGGGACAATACATTAAATTCCTGTAAAGGAACTGTAGATTTATTCTTTCAGTCTATGTCTGCTGGCAGTTTTGAAGCATTTAATAACGGTGTTCTTTCTACAATAAGGAATTTGAAAGAACTTTCTGCTTTGCGTGATTCGTTGACTGATGCTAAGTTATCAATGGGATTCAATACTAAAGTCTTTGAAACGGAGTTTACGAAATATGAATCTATAATCAGGGATACCACTAAAAGCAAGCAGGAACGGGAGAAGGCATTTAAAGACTTGCAAAAGTTGAAAGACGATTTTAAAATAGATGTTACTGATGTCTTGGGAGGTGCAGAAGAAGAACTTATTCAATCATTGAATATTAGAACAGGACGAAAAGACTTTAATATTAATGATATACATAAATATATATCAATCAATAATAATGATTTTTCATCTAGAAATGAGAAAAGGGCATTAACGGAGTATCAAGACCAGTTAAAGGCATACGAAAAGGAAATAAACCAAATACAAGGCAGGATTAATTCTACCAGAGGTGATACTAATGAATGGACAGGTGAAACCAAAAAACAGATGAGGGAAAAACTGTCTTCTATTAAGCAACAAATGGAACTATTCAAACAGCAAAATTCAGAACTTGAAAAGCAGAATTTCTTGAATCAGGATAATGATGCCAATAGAGGTGAAATGATTAAAAACTATGAATATGCTTATGATTTGAAAAAGCGTATGTATGATTTTGATAAACGTACCTTGGAATTACAGAATAGTCTTAAACCTGCTGGAGGAAATAATAAGGTAAAAACAGAAGAAGTAATTCCTGCTGGTTCTGTTGCTGAATTGGATAAGCTGATAACGGAAGCCAGAAAGAAGTATGCTGCTGCCATTACAGACGATGCCAGAGTATCTGCACTAAAACTGATACAGGAACTGGAACAGAAAAAAATAGTTCTGAATATTACTGCTAAATATAACAGTAGGGAGCAGGGAGATTTAAAACCTGCTGGTATTCCATCTGTTAAAGGCTTTAATTCAAGGGATATTGGTAAACTAACTTCTCCATTTGTAACAGAAGAAGATGTAAAAGTAAATAATGATTATGCAACTTCATTAGGTGCTATTGCTACTGTTATGGGTTCTATATCCCAAATGACAAATGAAGGTGCTTCTGCTTGGTTAACTTGGAGTGCTAATTTAATGACAGCTATAGGTACTGCTATTCCTGCTATAGAAGCTCTTATTGCTGCAAAGAAAGCGGAGTCTATAGGAAATGCCGTAGCCAGTGCCACGCAAACACCAGTAGTAGGTTGGTTGTTGGCTGGTGCTGCTGTAGCTTCTGTAATAGCAGCTTTTGCCACTATGCCACAATTTGCCAATGGTGGTGTGGTTGATGGCAGTTCCTTCTTTGGTGATAAGATATTGGCTAGGGTGAATAGTGGTGAAATGATTCTGAATAAAAGTCAGCAGTCCAATTTGTTCAACCTGTTAGACGGTGGTTCACCTGTAAAAGGAGGTGCTATGTCTGGAGAAGTTGAATTTAAGATTTCAGATAAAGCACTGGTTGGAGTTTTAAAACAACACAGTAATAGAACAAATAGACTAAGGTAAAATGGGCTATCAATTAATATATAACTCATCTTTTAAGGATATAGATGAGAATACTATCAATATTGAAATATACAGGGATTCAGGAGGTACTTTGATAGCTTCTGAATTACTCTGTTCTGCTGATGCAGTTTCAATTAACTATGAATCAGATGATGATGTGTTCAAACCAATCAAATGTTCGGATTGCCAGATTAATGTCTTAACGACAAAGGTACTGGCTAATCTGTACACAGCATTAGGAAACCAGATATATTGTACCATCTCAAAGAATGGTTCTTTATTGTGGTGTGGGTATTCTGTTCCTTGTCTTTACAGTACGGATTATAATGAAGAATATAATTTGTTGTCATTGCAGTTCAACGATATTCTTTCATCCCTTAATAATTATAACTACACCTATCTAAATGAAAAGCAGTCTATAGTGTCTTTCTATCAGGTAATCAAACATATCATAAGCCAGATTGATTCCAATGGACTGATAAAGAATGCCTATGTACACAACGCAAAGAAGATAAATGATACTACTGATTTACTAAATAACTTATTCATATTAGATAGAAATTTCTTCGATGAAGCGAATGAAGCAGAGAACTGTAAAGACGTACTGGAATATATTGCAAGGTATCTGGGTATGACTTGCTATTATTATGGTGATTCTATTTACTTCGTGGACTATGATATTATTAAGAATATCAATTTATATACTAAATATACCCTGTCAGATGATAGTAATACGGTGGTAGCACTTGATAACACCGTTATTAATGTTAATCAGAATATTTATGAAAGTAATGCCAGTATAGCTATTGGTGAGCTATATAATAAGGTGGTGGTAGTTGCTAATTCAAATTCTAATAATACTATAATTCCTGAATGGAATGATGAGGATGATATTATAAATCAGAATGCAGACGCAAATAAGTATTATGAATCGACAAGGGATATTAGTGGTAAGAATTATACATTATTGAATGCTTTCTTTAAATCGAAGAATAATTGGGATTGGAATAAGCCATATCTTTTTGAAATTAACAAACCAATAGAACCGATAGAAGAAGTAACTCCAGATAATGCTGCATCAAATGGCAGCTACTGGCAAAAGGCAGCATACTATGAGACTGCAAATGAACCTTCCTCTTTAAATTGGAAGACATATTTTACGATAAGTGATTACGGTCTGATGGGATGGAAAACAACAGACGGAGTCCAATTGTCATTGAAAAATAAGCTACCTATAGCAGTCAAAGGTGGAACTTTCATTATTGATATAAATTATAGGCTGTCTGGTGATTGGAATGCAGCAGAATGTATTGTAACATCTGATGAACAATACTATGATGGTAAATATTCCACGGGATTCACGGATACGATGTTTAAATGTAAACTTGCAATTGGTGATAAGATGTACTATGATGGTGATGGATGGGTTAATTATCAGGAGTATCATAATAAAGTTGCAAGGAATTATTATAAGATATGTAACGGTCCAAATACTTGGGCAGGTGCAACTTGGTATAAGTATCTGGATGAATACGGTTACTGGCGATTTGTTACTAAAGGGGAATATGATTCTATTTCTGGACGTGAAAAGTATAGCGGTGGATATGCAGATAGAAATTACGTGTATTCATATATGAATAGCAGTAATGAGCGTGTATTTGTCGAGAAATGGTTCTATGATGAATGTAAATTGCAAGACTGTTTTTATCTGGTGCATAAGAATAAAGTAGGGGATAAGGTGTTTGATACAGATTATTCATTGACTAATACAGTTTCGTGGCGTATGAATCTGGCAGAAAGTGAAGATGGTGTTGCCGTTTCATTACCATCTGATAAAATGACATTAGGGGAGTTGACATTTGAACTTTACGCTCCTAATCAACTTGGAACTACTCCTATGAGACGTACCGATAAAGAACCTGTCAGGTGTAATTCATTTCACATTAATGATGTTAAATTGAAATATACTACATCTGATTATGTGAAGGATATTTTTAATGATGAAACGTATGATGAAGACTTGAAGTTTGAGAATGTAATTGATGAAAATATAGTGAATGATTTTGATGATATTGAATTTAGAATCAATACTTATAATGAGCACGCAGGCAGCTATAGCTATGTTCTTACTAAGGTGGGAGATGAATATTACTTTGTTGATACGTTGACTGATGGAGTTTCTAAAGATAAATTGAAAGCAGAAGAACACTGTATTAATAAGTATGTGAATTACTATAGTAAACCACGATTCAGATACAGTAACTCAATAAAGAATAGGGATATATCGCTTAATTCAATCCTGAAAGAGAATACCTTGAATAAGAACTTTGTAATCAATTCCATCACCTACGATTTGATTAATAATAAATGTGATGTTGAATTGAATGAAATACGATGATATGGAAATAAAATCTAACTATATACCACATAATTTCAGAAACAAGTATTTAAAGAATGTAGGTGGAAGTTATTCAAGCACAGTTTTACAGCCAACAGTATCAGGTGAAGCTGGTACTAAAGTTGTGGTAATTGATGATTTGGAAACTTCCAGCAAGGATAAGGCATTATCTGCCAATATGGGTAAATACTTGAATGAAAACAAACAAGATAAGAATGAATATGTAGATACGATAAATCAGTATTTAAGTACTGATTCTGATGTGAAATTTAAATCTGTCGCTGGCAAGAATGGAGAGTTTGACAATCTGAAAGTAAAAGGAGGGCTGGATATCTTTACTATTACGAGTAATGAGGTAAGGGGAACTAATGGAATTTTATATGTTACTGATTCAGCACAGGTAACAGGTATAACTTCTAATGAAAATAATGTAATGGTTCTTACAGTCAGTGATTCTGTCTTTAGGGTGGATGATATTCTACTTAGCCAGACTTTTGATTCATCTTCAAAGAAGATAGTTTTAAAGGTTAATACTGTGGATGGTACGACTATTACCTGCAATGTAATAGAAGCACTAGGCAATATAGAAACTGGTGATGCTTTAGTAAGGATAGCCAATACGAGTGATGCAGCCAGACAAAGTTCTATCCTGCTGAATCCGTATGATGGCTGTATTGATATACGTACAGGTTGTACTTCTGAATCAGATTCCACAATATCCAGTAGAATAGGTAATCTGGATGGAATTACTGATACAGATTTCGGTGAACTGTCTGGTGATGGACTTTATTCTAATAATGCTTATCTGTCTGGTGCAATAAGAAACCTGTCTGGAAAATGGGAATTGAAGGATGATGGTTCTGGTAAGTTGGCAAATGGAAATATTAGCTGGGATACAAATGGTAATCTAAACTTAAAGTATGGTACGAGGAAGGAATTTAAAACTATAGATATTGATGATTATGATTTTGCAAACGCATTTGAAGTTGATTTAAAGGATGGGTTGAATTTCTTCTTTACGAAAAATAAGGATAATGACCCTAGAACAATAATATTACCTTGCAGTGATACATTTATAGGGCTTGAAGTTGAAATGATATTTAAGGGAAATCCCGGTTTAATAAGACTTGAATGTGCAAATAATTATGCGTTTATGTATAACGGGCAAGATATACGCTATATTTCAATCGGACATTATCCAAGACGATTAAAATTAGTTGCAAGAAAATATAATTTTTCAACTAAGGGTATGTGTAGTTGGTGGATTGATAATGCAGCAGAGTTTAAAATCAGTAGTGATGGTACATTTGCAGGAACATTCAGGTCTATTTGAGTTTATGAATCAGCAACAAATACAATTAATAATAGCCTGCATACTGGTTGTCGTAGGTATAGGATTACTGATAGCAGGATTCTGTGTAGTACCTGTAGGTATTATACATAGTTCTATTCTGGTAGCATTTGGTGAGGTGCTTACTTTCGTAGGAGCTTTATTTGGAATAGATTATCATTATAAGAGCAAATAATATTAGCCTGTAGTCTTGATTGATTACAGGCTTTTTTTTGTACCTTTGCAGCAATTCCAGATGTCTAATGAGTTAGAATTGGAAGGACATATTATCGAAAGGTGTTATTGAAATTATCTTCTGCTGACAAATTCTCGCAAAATTTGAAATGGAGTGAAGATGGTAACGATAGCACTCACATCATTTGTTATATACTTACCTTGTATTAGGTTTCTATATTTCAAAATTGGTGTGGGGCTATTGTTTTATCCACTCCAAAGGCAATGCGAGAAGCCAGTCAGTAGGGTAAAGCAGATATAGTTCCCACACCTTTTTATTTATAACTGCTTTCTAGGGGGACAAGTAAGCTGAATAATTTATTAATATGAGCAGATTTAGATTGGTGGCAACTGCATTATTAGTTGCATTGTGTGCAGGGTTTTATTCCTGTGGTGGAGATAATGATGAAACACCTTTGAACAATGATGACAATTCGAATATCAGTAATGAAAATGGTAATAGTGTTATTGTGGGAACTACTGCTATGGTACAGTTGAAAAAAGTAGGTGCACTATCTACATTAATTTCTGATAATGTAAAGTTCAACATAACAGATTTAAGGATTATGGGAGATATTAATGGGGATGATATTGCATTAATCCGCGAAATGGCAGGTGCAGATGTTAAAGGTAATGAGACAAATGGTAAACTGGCTAATTTAAATCTTTCGAATGCAAATTTGGTTAATGGAGGGATATATTATACTGGAATAACACAAGAAGTATCCTCAAGTAATGAACTATGGCAATATATGTTTTATAAATGTGGTTCATTGACATCAATTGTACTTCCTAATAATATAGCGCATATAGGTGCTTTTGCTTTGTCATATAGCGGTATAACATCTTTTACTATTCCTAATAATATACAGACCATAGGAAATGAAGCATTTGCTAATTGCACTAAACTTGAATCTATTGTTATAGGAAATAGTATAGTCAGTGCAGCAGAGAATATGCTCGATGGTTGTATTAACTTAAAAAAAATAAGAATGCTTAGTGATAATAGCACTTATACTATTGAAGGTAAAATCTTCCAAAATGGTATGTTGTTTAATGAAAGTAAAAGTGAATTAATAAGATGTTGTTATTTGGGTTCTTCTAATTATATAGTACCTAATGGAGTAAAAAAAGTAGGAGATTATGCATTTACAGGATGTAATCAATTAGAATCTATTACTTTTTCAGACGATGTTATAATGGTAGGGAAGTACGCTTTTCAGAATTGTCATAAACTTACTTCTGTAAAAATTGGTAGTGGAGTTTCTTCAATGTCAGAAACAGCATTTGAGGGATGTGCTAATTTGGATGAATTTGTAGTTATAGATAACAAGGGTGCGTATTCTACACAGGATGGTATTCTTTATAACAGAAGTAAAACAAAAGTGGTAAGATGTCCTTTGAATAAAAGAGGAATTATTAATCTACCTGCTAGTATAGGTACTATTGGTGATTATGCATTTTCTAGTTGTATTTAGAGCCTTATAACTAACCATAACTTACTATGATTAACTAAACGTAAAGTCTTGATTTTCAATACTCTTTGATTTTTAACACTTTCTGAGTGCTTTTTGGCAGTTCCCGATTTTCCACATATTTTTGCAACGTATTTCTACCGTGGAGAATTTGCGGAGCTTTTATTTTGTCATATCGTGAACGTAGTTGACAAGGGGTTACGAGTGACTACAATGGATGACATATTTGAAGCTGAGAGGCAAAAGCGTAATATCGTGGACTGGGTTGACAAAGGTTGTCAATAGTTCACTTCTATTTACTCCAATGGTGGAATACTCAAATATATATGAACGAATCAATATAAAAGAGTATGAGACCGACAAGAAAATGTGAATTTTGTGGCAAAACATTTGTGCCAAGGAGTGGTATGCAGAAATACTGTTCCGAAGAATGTCAGGCAGAGGCAAAACGTATTAGGAAGAAAAGACAGCAGGACTTGATTAACGGTATTGAGCCAATCATGGATCTGCAACATCAGGAGTATCTTACCTTCTCCAAAGCTGCCATTCTGATGGGATGCACCCGGCAGTATATCTACAAACTTGTGGCTAACGGCAAGTTGAAGGCATCAAGATTGAGCAGCAGAATGGCATTCGTGAGAAAGGCTGATATAGAGAAGATGTTTGAGGGTAATCCCTACAAGCGTGTGATTCCTGCCAGCAAGAGCAAGCTCAGTAAAAAGGCAAAAACAGAAAAGCCAACACAAAACCAGGAATCAATAAAAGGGAAAGAGGAGAATGAGGTGCTTGACTATTATTCGGGCGAGGAAGTGATGTCCATTTATAAGGTCAAGAAGTCTTGGCTCTACACCTCCGCTAAGCGTAACCAGATACCGATGTGCCGTATCGCTGGCAAGAACTATTACAGCAAACGGCATATTGATGAGTTCTTCGGTACTGCCGTTGACCTCAACAGCATAACAGAATGGGTGACTGCTGATGATGTAGAGGAAGCCTTTAGCATGAGCAAGTCAGCACTTAGGGCATACACCTACCGCCATAAGATACCGACCAAACGTGAGTATGGTCGTACCTATTATTCCAAGGAACATCTTGAAGAACTGCGCAGGACTGACCTCATGAGCGATGACAGCTATTATACCACAGAGCAAGTACAGCAGTTATATGGTCTGACAAGTGCCAATATCTGCCATATAGTGAAAATACACCATATCAGCAAGGTAAAAGTGGGTGTAAAGAACCTGCTTTTGAAGACAGATGTGGAACGTGCAATGGCAGAAAGAGCAGCTAAAGGACTGTGAAAGCAAGTGATTTCAGCATTATCCATCAGTTACTATGAATAATTGGAGTCACGGATGCATCATTTTATTCCTTTGCAGCCGTGAAGAGACGCTTCACCACGAATAATCATCAATAATACATATCAGTTATGAGCAACATTTGCAAGACCGTATCATTGCGTACACGCAAAATCAAGGACGGACACATGCTGTCCTATTATCTTGACTATTATCCAGGCTATCGTGACGAGAGCACGATGAAAGTCATCCGCCATGAGTCGCTTGGCATCTACATCTATGCCAAGCCGAAGAACCAGATGGAACATAAGTACAACCTCAACCTTACGGCAAGAGCCGAGGCGATACGCTGCCGTCGCTTCGAGGCTATCGTCAACGAGCGTTACGACTTCTTCGACAAGGAGAAGATGAAAGGAGATTTCCTCGCCTACTTCAAGAGACTGGCAGACAAGAAGAACTCCAAGTGGCAGCACGTCTATATGCACTTTCGTACCTTCACGCAAGGCAAGTGTACCTTCGGTGAGATAAACGTGGACTTGTGCAACAGATTTCGTGAGTATCTGCTGACAGCACCACAGGGACTGCATAAGAACAGAAAGCTGCATATAAACTCAGCAGCCAACTACTGGTCAACTTTCCGTGCTTCAATCCACACAGCCTATCGTGACCGCAAGATAAAGGAGAACCCGAACGGTTTCTTGGAGCGTATCGAGACAATCCCGACTGACAAGGAGCATCTTTCACAAGACGAGGTTATCCGCTTGGCATCCACACCATGCTCTGCTCCTGCCTTGAAGCGAGCCTTCCTGTTCTCTTGTCTTACGGCATTGAGAAAGAGCGATATCAAGAAACTCACTTGGGAGGAGATACAGCCATACGGCAGCGATGGTGTGATGTATGTCACCACACGAATGCAGAAGACAAAAGACATCGTGCATAACCCAATCAGTGAGGAAGCCTTGGAACTGATAGGCTATTCACCAGATAAACGAGGTAAGGTGTTCCCTGATTTCAAAGACTCCATGACACAGGCACCGCTGAAAAATTGGCTGAAAGATGCAGGGATTACCAAGCATATCTCCTATCATTGCTCACGCCACAGCTTTGCCTGTCTCCAGTTGGACGCAGGAACAAGTATTGCGGTTGTGCAGCGTTATCTCGGTCACAAGAATGTGGCAACAACAGAGGTGTATGCCAAGATTTCCGATGCTCAGAAACGTGCTTCGGTTGGCTGTATCACCTTGAAGAAGTAACCATTTGACAATAATACACAGAAAAGGACTGTTGGAATAATTGGGTTCCAATAGTCCTTTTCTCATTTTGTTGGTTCTATTTGTAGTCGTGAATAGAACCAATCTGACAAATTCATTCCAATTTCTGTTGATATTGAAGAGAAACTGTAAATTTCCCTTTTCTTTGCCCTTACCTTTGTAGCCAGTAATAAGCAGCAACTGGCACTAACGAGCTGTTTCAAGTATGATTCAGAGTATGAAATCATATTAGAACGCTAATAAAGCGTAAAAGAAAGAGTGCCAGAGAACGTAAATGCTGTTTTTACATGCTTCTGCATCTAACTTTGTGGAAGTTTTTGAACGAATAACAATAAAACGAATACAACAATGATAGAAAACAAGACAACTTCAGATTGTACCATCTACGCTTTTGTTGGTACTGCAATTCTCGCCATCTCTCTTGTCGTGGCTATGTATGTAGGCAATGACTTTCACCAAAGTCTGTTTGTCGAGTCAATCATCTTTGTAGGGAGCAATATCCTGCTTTGGGCGATATTCATTTCTATGGTGAATTATCCCTATGAACTGATGACCATTGGTAGCAACAGCAAGACAAAGAAAAACGTTGTAGAAGCAGAGCCAGCAACAGAACAAGAACAGCCAAAGCAAACATTACCACAAACAGAGTCAGCACAATACAGTCATGAGGACTATGCCAAGTGTGTAGAGGCACAAGAAAAAGAAGCACAGGAGATAAAGGAAAAACGAACGAGAGCCGTACTTGACTATGTGCATCGTACCATGTCAAGGTTTCTGTATGAGGAAGATTTGTACAAGGTAATTGAGGCTGTCAAGGAATGGAGCAACGACTCCAACTATACCCCAATAGCAATAAACCGTTTCAAGGAAAATGTTGAGAATATCCCTTTAAGGCACTTCGTGTGGAATATCGCAGAGCGTTTGGGTAAGCGTGATTACACAATGGCTATGCGAATAGCCTTTGTCAAGGCTTTGTTTCCCAAACCGTTTGAAGGCTTGGACTACAGCACATTGAAGAACCTGAAAGCACCATGTTCCAATGATGTCATTCCTATTGACGAACCTGCTAATGGTAGATATGATTTCCATGATGTGACGGAGGAAAATCCCGAATAATCCCCATTGTTAGAGTTATTCCTTCGTGAATGACAAATGACTGTCACGAACCTCAGTAACGGAAGCATCATTCTGTTCCTTTGCACCAGTTATTAACAAAGTATCAGAATGAATAAGGAATTAACTTTCAACGACCTTCCAATGGTCGTTGCCCAGCTTCGGGATGAAGTGGTGGGCATGAAGCAGATAATCACCAATCTGCAATCACAGAACAAGCCACAAAAGGCGAACACGCACATACCTATGAGTGTGGAGGAGGCATCGGCATATCTCAAAATGCCGATGGCAACTCTCTACATGAAACTTGGAAACGGCAGCATTCCTGCCACCAAGCCGGGCAAGCGTTACTGCCTTTATCAAGACGAACTTGACAAGTGGCTGGAGACTAACCGCAAGAATCCTGTACCTCTCACGGCGGAGGAAGAGAACGCAGCCATTCTTGCTGGAAACAAGCGCAAGCCGAAACCCTTAAACTGGTAATATCATGGATGCGCTTGAACTCTGCAACAAAATCAACATGGAAGCCGAGTCTTTAGCGGACTCAGGCTTCCCTCTTGAGGTATTTCCACAAAAAATGCAGTCCATCATCATAGACATGGTGGTGCACGGCAATTTCAAGGTGGATTATGTCGCCATGTCCATGCTGTCGGCAGCATCAGCGGCTCTTGGCAATACCTATCGTATTCACGTTAAGCAGGATTGGGACACAAATGCCGCCCTTTATATCATATTGGTTGGCAGACCTGGCATGGGCAAAACTCCACCATTACAGCTTGCATACAAGCCAATTCGGGAGTATGAACGAAAGCTGTTTGACAAGTTTTGCTATGAACTTGACCTATATGAGGCAGCATGTGCAACAAAGGAAAGCGGAAGCAAGGAAATGAAGAAGCCTATTCTGAAAAGGGTCACATTGGATGACTTTACATTGGAGGCTCTGGTATTGGAGCATTACAACAACTTGCGTGGCATAGCCATCAACTATGATGAAATTCTCGGACTGCTTGCCAATACAGACAGGTATGGGAAAAATCCCATGCTTGAACGCCTACTTTCCATCTGGAGCGGATGCCACTTGGAGAACACACGTGTCAAGAATGACCGCCCACAACGTGTAGAAGAGCCATGTGTCAACATCATCGGTACAACGCAGACCAAACGAATGAAGGAACTGATGGGTTCCAAATTCATGGATACAGGTTTTCTTGACCGTATTCTGGTTGTATATCCCAAATCCAAGAAAGTTCCACACTGGCTGGATGAGGAAGACAGCCATGTGCGCCAGAGCGAGGCTTCAAGAAAATGGGCTGACATCATCGGGAAAATCTTTGGACTTGACTATGCAAGGTGTAATGACACAAATGAATGTTGTCCAAATATCCTTTATATGGACAAGGACGCACATTCCCTTTTCTTTGGTTGGTGGAACAGAAATGTGGATGCCATCAATGCCATAGAGGACGATGAAGATGTTGAAACGAGGGTGATGAAGCACAATACCCACGTCGCACGCATTGCCTTATTGCTCCAAGCTCTAAGATACGCCTGTGGCGAGAGCCATCTGCAAAGTATTGATGTGGATTCCATAAAAGGAGCATTACTGCTCAATGAATATTGTGAGAATTGTTATCAACGCTGCCGAGCCTTTGTTGCTGAAGACACCTGTGATTCTATGTCCAAGGAGTTGCTGTATCTGTTGGAAGACAGTTTTGACACAAAAACAGCCATAAAAACAGGAATGGAGAATCTGCATGTTACAGACCGTACTGTGATGAACTATATAAAGGAGCTTATGAAGTCTGGACTAATCACAAAGGCAAAGAAAGGATTTTACGAAAAAGTAAAGTTCGAAACAGGACAGGCAACTGAAACATAAACCAACCTGTTTTCAGTATTCATTTGTTTCAGTTTTTCCGTTGACAAGTGCGTAACTGAAAACATGAAAGAACTGAAAGCTGAAATTCACCAATAATTCATTTCAGTTACGATGATGAACGAGTATAGATTTCACTTGGAGAAATACAGATCGGGCAATCGTTACACATGCCCGAATTGTGAGCGCAAGCGTTGTTTCACAAGATACATAGATGATGAGGGGGAAGTGTCCTTCCCTGACAATGTAGGCAAATGCGACCATGAGCATAGTTGTGGGTATCACTATACTCCTAAAGACTATTTCCGTGAGCATCCAGACTTTCTGTCTAAGGACAAATTGCCAAATCCGACAAGAAGGAATACCCAACCGAAAGTCGTAGAAAAGCCTATGTCCTATATCGCCAACGCTATTATGGAGCGTTCCTTGTCTCATTACGGAATCAATCCGTTATACCAGTACCTTTCCAAGGTCTTTGGTGAACAAGAGACAGAAAGGCTGATGAAGATGTATCATGTCGGAACATCCTATAAGTGGGGAGGCTCAACCATTTATTGGCAAGTTGACAAGGATGATAAGGTGAGGACTGGCAAGGTCATGCTGTATAATTCCAAAGACGGACATCGTGTGAAAGAGCCACGTTCTTATGTTGGATGGGCGCATGCTTTTCTTCATCTTCCAGATTTCAACTTGTACCAATGTTTCTTTG
This sequence comes from Bacteroides sp. D55t1_190419_B8, assembly GCF_015558905.1. Lineage (NCBI taxonomy): Bacteria > Pseudomonadati > Bacteroidota > Bacteroidia > Bacteroidales > Bacteroidaceae > Bacteroides > Bacteroides sp. D55t1_190419_B8. Next base: position 7,946 of record NZ_JADMOU010000011.1, on the reverse strand, counting down.
GTGAGCATTTGCTGGCACAGCATCCCACAATGTCGGTCGCTATTGTCGAGAGTGAAAAAACCGCCATAATCGCATCCCATTTCATCCCCAATTTCATTTGGCTGGCAACTGGAGGTATGCATGGCTGTCTCAACCAAATCGCTGTCAAGGTATTGGGAGGTCGGGACATCATTCTGTTCCCTGACCTTGGAGCAACGGACAAATGGAAATCAAAAATTCCATTGCTGCAATCTGTTTGCAAAAGGGTTGTCATAAGCAACGTCTTGGAAGACAATGCCACCGATGAACAAAAGGCCAATGGTCTTGACATTGCCGACTTCCTGCTGATGACGGAAACACCGCAGATGGCGCTACAAAGGCTGATAAAGCAACATCCACCACTCCAACATTTGATAGACAGTCTTGGGTTGGTGTTGGTGGAAGAGCCATAGCAGAGTTGATAAGAATCTGCGAGCACGCTTGCGTGACGGACTTTCACAAAAGTCCTAAACATAATAGGGACTTTTAGATTCACCTGCTGACGCTGTTCACTTAAAAAGTCCTTCTATTATGCTCAGGCTCCGCCCGAGACCTGTCTCCAATTATACAAGAACTACGTTACAAGCTCAAATGAAATTCTTATGGAAAGAAACATACCACGTGCCGCCATCCATGTAGGCACAGACAAGAAATCGTTCTCGTCCCAAGTGGGCAACGAGGCGGAACGCAGAGGTTGGGACGAGAAGCGTTACCAACTCAAAAACGCGGACATAGACAAGAACAACCATTATAACTACTCACGCAAGAGACTCAACTTTGAGATAGTCAAGGATGGAAAGATAGTGCCTCTTGGTTCCCAGTCGGTGCCGTTGCATGAACGCTTGCAGCACAGACTTGATGAACTTGGCTTCAAGCCGTATATGGATGCCAAGCGTCCCGACCAAGTTTCAAGGAACAGTCCGAACTGCACTGTCGGCATAATCTTCAGTGGTGACCATGATGTGCTTAACAGGCTTGCCTTTGGTGGACAGAAACTCAACACATCAGATCCAAATGCTGACCACAGCAATGTGACATTACAAAAAGGCATCTATGACTGGGCATTGGACACCTACCGCTTTGCATGTGAGAAATGGGGAGAAGAGAATGTCATCGGCTTTGATGTGCATTGTGACGAGACAAGCATCCATGCCCATGTGCAGACCGTGCCTGTTGAACAAGTAAAGAAACGTGGGCGCATCGGAAGCAAATACATTCACAAGGATAATCCAGAAAATGTTCTTACAACCAAAGAATGGAGAGCACTTCCAAAAGAAGAACGTGACAACTACACAAAATCGGAAGTTGCAAAGGGTGTTGTTGAAAGGGTCTCTTATGCCAAAGTGTGGGGAGAGCGAGCAAAGGATAAGTCACAGTATTTATCACAACTTCATACCGACTATTACAACAAGGTCGGTCATAAGTATGGCTTGGCAAGAGGCTTCTCCTATGATGAACTTTCAGAGGAAGAGAAACGGGGACGCAAGCACAAAAACAAGGTGGTACTTGAGGCGGAACGTCAGGCGAAAGTTGCTCTTGACAAAGTGGAGAAATATGCTGTGCTTGCCACAATCGACAAGAAGGAGCTGACCATTCCTTTTCTCAACATCAAGGTTCCTGTTCAAGAAGCGATGAATGCCGTAAAGAAAGAACTTGCCATCCCAATTCCTACTATTATCGGACAAAAGGCGTGGCGTGAGGAGCGTGTAAACAACATCAACGCAGCTATCAAAGCTCTTGTTGCAGCCATCAATGCAGAACGTGACAAACAGAATGAAGGTGTACGCAAGTCTGTCAACAAGACATACACTTACTATATGCAGAACCTCAATAAGCAGATAGAGGAGAACAAGTCGCTTCGTGCCGAGAATGATGCGCTAAAGACTGAAAACAACAAAGTCAAACAACGCATATCCCAACTTGACGAGAAGGCTGTGGAGCGAGTGACTACTCAACTTGTCTATGCGAAGGAAGAACTCGCCAGTGCCAAAAGTTATAATACCACACTTATGGAAATGTACAATGATTTGAAGGCTCGTTGGAATGCCATTTGGCAGGAGCCAGAAATGACAGACGCATGGAGACGCCTGGAAGTACGCAAGGAAAGAGAAGCAAAAGAAAAGGCTCGGCAAGAAGCCGAAGCCAAACGTGAAAGCATGGCTCGTCAAAATAGATACATAGGAGTGCTTGACAAGTTCATCCATGAGGGACATGAAGCTTTATCATCCTTTGCAAAAACAGACAGAGTCAACTTCAACGAGAAAGAATCGGCTTCCATATACTATGGCATTATGGCATCTGCTGTAAAGCATAATATTGGATTGGACTCTAAAGCCAGTATAGAATCGGCAGCAAAAAGGTTCTTATCTGATATGTCTTGGCATGGTTTTACAGACTTCAAGCAGGAATGTGTCACTAATTGGACAAAACTCTTCGCCACGAATGAAGTTCAATTTACAAACAACGCCATTGACAACTTCCTTACTTTTGTTGACCACATGTCATGCAGTGCAGACACATACGTTTCACTTGGTGGCTCTAATGGTTGTGCCGACCAACTTACAAATTGGGACGGAACACAAAAGGCAGGATTGGGAACTGTTACACGGATAAAACATAGAGTGCTGCGATGATTGTTAATAATAAGGAAAAAGAAGTCCTCATTTTAACTTCAACCGTTTTAGATGGTCTTTATATTGTGACCACGTCATTAAAATGTAAAATAGATAACAATAAAATCATGAGAAAATTATTTATAAGTCTGATGCTGACTTTGACAGCATTCATAGCAAATGCCCAGCCTTCTGCCATCGCCCCACGCGACTATCAGCAGATGCTGAAGAAGGGGATAGATGTAGATTGGTGGGGAAGAAGTGAGAAAAACAAATATGGTGCCTATTCGGAAACGGCTGTAAAGAGATTTGCACAGCAAGGAATCAAGCATGTAAGATTCCGCCTGCATCATTATCGTTTCACAGACGAGGATTTCAAGAGACTGTTTTCGCAGATAAATACCTGCATGCAGAATGACCTGATTCCGATTATAGCCTTCTCAGCCAAACCTTATAAGGAGAATCCGAATGCAGAGGAGCATAAGAATGTTGTAGAGTGGTGGAAGATGATGGCAGAAAGATGTAAGGAACTCTCACCAAAGGTTTCGTTTGATTTGATTGTAGAGCCTTCGGACAAAGTGAAAAAGGATGTGGCAGAACTCAACTCCCTTTATGAGGATTGTGTGACGGCTATTCGCAAGACCAATCCTAAGCGAATCATCTTTATTGCCCCTTCGAAACTGTCTCATCCCGAAGGTCTTCAATACTTGAAGATTCCTTCGCAGGGCAATGGCTATCTGATGGCTGAATGGCATTTCTATGCTGCAGGTCCCAGCAAGACAAACGTCAAAAAACGCTGGACTACAGGCACGGCAGAGGAAAAGCACCAGATAAAGAAAAGTATCAAGGTTGCAGTTGACTGGCAAAAGAAAACTGGTATTTACACCTGGGTTGGAGCTTGGATGCCTGGAGATTATAACAAAGGCGATAATTATAGTGTAAAGGAACAGATAGAATTCGCTTCATTCATGACCCAGCAGCTTGATAAGTATGGGATCCCCTTTGCCATTAATGCTGATGATCGATTTTACGATTATCAGGCAGAAAACTGGATTCCCAAATATAAAGATTTGTTGAATAGGATATTCATGTAATATTTGCCATTTTTGCATCGGTGTATTCATAATTGAATGACAGCGTGCAAAAATGGCAAATTTTCGCAATTTAAGTGCAAAGATACAAATAATAATCAGAATGTAATAAGATGGATGTTTTTGTGTGGCAAATCTACATTTCTACAATCTCTCCGTCCTCGGGAATATGGATGCGGTCTGCCTTACCGCACTTCATTACTTCTTCTCTCAGGGCAACACGGGTAACCTGATTGTGGTTGACACCTTCAAGATGGGTTGCCACGAAGGTTGCCGCTGGCGCATAGTCCATTGCCTTTAATACATCAGGAATGTGCATGATGACATGTCCGCCCAGATGGAATTTGTTTCCGCCGGCGTTCACGATGATGACCTGCGGACTCCAGCGGTCTATATTTCTACGTACGCCGCAGTACCAGATAGTGTCACCAGCCAAGTAGCATACTGGTTCTGTCTCATGACGAAGCACATAGCCGCAGGTGTGACCTGCTGCGGGAAGCATCCACCAGTGGCCGTGATGGCTTTCTGTCTTCGACAGACGGATGTCGCCGAAACGTGAGTCTTCGCCAATGATTTCCACATGGGTAAAGCCATGACTAAGGACTGTATTCCGGTCTTGCTCGTCTTGCACAAAGATGTGAACCGACTTGCTCAGCAGCTTATAGGCAGCATCGTCTATGTGGTCAAGGTGCAGATGGGTAAGCAATACGCAGTCTATGTTGTGGACAATATCTTCCGCCTTCATCGGCAGGTCGTGGAGCGGGTTGCGCAGCTTCTGATGGTGAGAGAACGGGAATGGAGCAAACGATCCTTTACCGCCGAGCATGGGGTCAACGAGGAATCGCTTTCCTGCATACTCGATAATGATGGTGGCATTTCTAATCTGTTGAATCTTCATAATCTTAATGGTTTTGAGGTTTTAAATAATGGTGCAAAGGTAGTCTTTAACGTTAAATTTAACTATACCATTATATCCGCCATTTATGTCATTTTGATAAATCAACGAAAATATGTAACTTTGCCCCAAAATAACAGATTATGGCAAAGCAACGACAGCGATTGATAGAAGTGCCGTTTAGCAAGACGGAGTGTGGTGTGGATTTCTTCATCAACACGGCGCACGGCAGAGAGCGTCCCGGTGTGCTTACGGAGTATGAAGCGTTCAAGACCGACTTTTTCGAAATCTTTTTCATCAGGAAAGCAAATGGCTACGTGCTGATAGACTACAGAAAGATAAAACTGAAAGATGGTATGGTGCTCTTCGTGAAGCCCCACCAGCAGCAGGAGTGGCACATCGATGAGAAGGCTCTCGACTATGATTTCCTAATATTCCGCGAGGATTTTATGCGAACGTTCATTGCCGACAAGTTCTTTGTCTATCGTCTGCAATACTGTCAGCAGACCAAAACACCGCCATTTTTGATGTGTTCTGAGGCAGAGTGCAAAGAATATCAGTGGTTGCTTCAGAAAATAGGGGCAGAACTTCGGCAGCCTGAAGCCGACAGCTACCACATAATCGTAAGTGTGCTTTGTTATCTGCTGGCAACGATGAATCGCCATTACGCTCGTGAGTATCAACTTCCTTTTGCGGCTCCCAAAAATAATTACGCCTTTCAGTTTATAGAACTGATGGAAACTCACATTCGGAAGTTGCAGCGTGTGCAAGACTACGCCTCGCTGCTCAAGATTAGTCGAATCACCCTAAACCATAGTGTGATGGCGCAGTATGGAATATCTGCTATGAATTTGCTGAAACAGCGACTATTGGCAGAAATAAAAAACGAACTTTTGTTCACCAACAAGTCAATAAGCGAGATAGCCTATGCTTTCAATTTCCCTGAACCATCCCACCTAATGCGCTTCTTCAAGCAGCAGACGGGCATGACATGCGGAAATTTTCAAGAGGACTATAGGAATGGTGTATATGAATGAGGATGGCGCACAAAATGACAACTCTGTGCAGTTCAAGAATATAATCATCGCTCATAAGCTGTAAACCATATTTAGTGGCAGACAGGTTTATCAAAATGATAGAGAATATATTGTTAATGGTATAATGTGTCTTTGTTTTATGCACTACCTTTGCACTCGTAATCAAAACAAATAGCATGATGAAAGAAATTAAAATTGTAGAAAAATGACAGAAACACTCATTCAAACGAAAGAGGTTCGTGGCATCATGACCAAGTCAAACCTCCCAGTAGGAGGCTATTCGGTGAATCCATACGTGGGTTGCACCCATGGCTGTAGGTATTGTTACGCCTCATTCATGAAGCGCTTCACAGGACATAAGGAAGAATGGGGCACTTTCTTGGACGTGAAGCATTGGCCTGCTATCGTGAATCCGAAGAAATATGCCGGACAACGGGTGGTTATTGGATCTGTGACCGATGGATATAATCCTGAAGAAGCAAAGTACCGCAGGACACGTAAACTGCTTGAGGAACTCAAAGACAGCGATGCGGAGATACTCATTTGTACAAAGAGCGACCTCGTGCTGCGCGACCTTGACCTGCTCCGCCAAGTGAAGAAAGTCACCGTATCGTGGTCGGTCAACACGCTTGATGAGCCATTCCGTGCCGACATGGACAAGGCCGTGAGCATAGAGCGACGCCTCGCAGCCATGCGAAAGTGCTACGAGGCGGGCATCCGAACCATCTGCTTTGTGTCGCCCATCTTCCCTGGAATCACCGATTTCAAGGCTATTTTTCATGAAGTGAAAGACATTTGCGACCTCTTTTGGCTTGAGAACCTCAATCTACGGGGTGGTTTTAAGGCCAACATTATGGATTATATCAAATCACACTATCCCCATTTGCTCCCACTTTATGAAGAAATCTATTCGCAAAATGACCGAACATATTGGAAGCAATTGGAGCAAGAGGCCGCAAAAATGGCGCAGGAGGTTCAATGCAAGTATGTGGATAATGAATTGCCTTACGAGCGAAGTCCCAAAGGACATCCCACGATAGTGAATTATCTTTATCACGAAGAAATCAGAGGGTCAGAAAATACGGGTAAAAGAAATGTGCAAAGATAGTTTTTACTTCGGTAGTTTTGAAGGGTCTTTATATTGTGACTGCGTCAGTAAAATATAAACCTCACTTTCGCAGAGATTTCACAGCAAATGAATTTCTACAATCCTGCCCACTTTACCCGTTTCGTCAAGAACCAGACAGGTGATTTTCCTACTGAGCTAAGGCTAAAACAGAAACAGGAGAATAAATGAAATTGCATGTAGAAGCATAGGTATTACATTTACTCGTTTATTGTCACAAGTAGACTCAACTATAATATGCTTTCTTGACATTTAGAGTAATATGGTGTAATCGAAAGTTAAATACGTTAAATATTCACCTTTTCGTATCTAATCAGAATCCATACGGTCACTTTTCTACCGTTTAGAGCGTATAATACTGATAATCAACTAATAATAGATACAACTAGAGTACAGGAATAACTTCTATTTATATTACAGAAACTGGTACTATTGGTAGTTGTGCATTTTCTAATTGTACAAATTTGGAATCTATACATATAGCAGATAGATGGAACACTGTAACTTTTATAATGGATTATGCATTTGAAAATTGTGTTAAATTATCGTCAATAACTATTCCTGCTTGTTCTAAAGTGTGGGGAGAAGCATTTGTAGGATGTATAGGAATGAAAGAAATTCATTTGAAATGGGGATATTTGAATAGTAGTGATTTAGGATTTTTGTATCGTTTAAATAAGGATTGCAAGATATTTATTCCTCGTGGTCATTTGGGTACATATATGAAATACTGGACTGATATTGACAGATTGGTTGAAGAATAGAAAAAGATTGGACTAATATAAAAAAATAGGTATCTTTGTTGTTGTAATTTAAATAATGAAAGTATGAAAAGAAGTATGAAGCTAGTAATAGACGTTAGCAAGAAAGGTGTTTTAGATAAGCTAAATGCATTTCTTGAAAGTTTTCAGCAACTACAGTTGGGTGAATATGAAAATGGAACAATAACGTATGATGAAGAAAAAGAAGATGAAATAAATACATTATTGAAGAAGTGTTTTTTAGCAGATTGATTGTCTAAGTGATTAATAGAATTGAAAGAACAGTATTTGAAGAAATTCATTTGCTGTTTTTTTTATAGTATAGGGTTAAGTGTTGAAGTATTAAAGTAAATTTGCAGTTATAATCATTTAAACAATAAAATTATGAGTATTTAAGAATTTAAAA
>NZ_JADMOU010000010.1:0-170764 GCF_015558905.1 Bacteroides sp. D55t1_190419_B8 | reverse complement strand
GCAGATACGTATAATTAAAAAGAAATCCCTCCGGGGACGGAAGGATTTCCAGTGTAGATATGTATATCAGTACCTTTGTTTTAATGTGTTATAAGAAAAAGGAGTAAATAACGTATTGTCCGGAGAGGTGCAACGAACACCCACGATTTTTGTGATTTCGGTCGGGGGGGAGAATTGGTTTGGGGTATAAGGATTGTTGAAACCGACCGGATACAATAAAAACGTGAGTGCTGTTATACTATTATCTAAATCGAGGTCTTAGCATACCGTGCACCAGATAATGATAAACAACAGACACCTATGCTAATCAATATATATATAACATCTTTAATCGATATGTTGATATACGATCATCTACGTGGAGTATCTGTTGTATCATCTCCCGGTGCATGAAATTTGCTAAGTTTCGATTTGGGAGACAATACGTTATTTACTCCGTTAGGAAATAAAAAACGCTTTTGCTTTTTCATCACGCTGATGGGTAGAAAGCGTATGACAAAGATATATGTTTTTTTCGGAATTAGATGGAAAAGCGGGATTGATTACAGGAAATATGGTATATTGATAGGGTAGATATGATATATAGATAAGGAATATGGTGATAATGATGAAAAGTTTCCGACAGTTTAATCATGAACTGCACTCTTAAAGTTGGATACAAAACTTTAGGAGTACAGTTCACTAACCGCCAGAAACATTATATTTCTGTACAACTATTTTTTTATTTCGTTTTAGTTCCGTTTTCTTTCCGGCTTTCCGGAGAAGATAGTCAGTTCTAAAATTTCAAATATGATTTCTGTTGTGGTATATCCGTTAAATGTATATTCCAGATTTTCGTCCTCAAGAAAGTATTTGAGATAAATGGTTGGAGTGCCATTGTGGAAGTCGAGAAAAAGGTAAGAAGTATAGTTATAGATACCCAGATCGGCAAACTCATTTAGAATAGCAGTATTGAAAACTGTGCACCAGCCTGTTTTTGATTCGTTTCCGGACATTTCGAATCTACGATGTTCTTTTGCGAGATCGTCCTTTTTTACATGTCTGAACTGCTCGAGCAATTCATCATTGAAAGAAAGGCGTTGTCTGATAAAATTAAAAACTTCCTCCTTTGTCATTTGTTTTAAATCAGTTATTTCCATTTTTACTTAATTAGTCGGGTAAAGGTACTCCCTTTATTTGATAATAAATCGGATTTGGTGATATTTCTTTTATTTCTTTTTGGGGTTATATCTCTAAAAACTTTCTGACTCCGGCTGAAACCATTTTGTTTCGAAGGGGGAGGAATAAACAAATCGAAAGGAATAAGGAATACAGAAACGAAAAAGAGGAAATTCTCTACGAGAATCTCCTCTTTTTTCATCTTTCACGAAAGATCGAATTATTTCTTCTTACGGTCACCGTAACGGCTCATGAACTTATCAACACGACCTGCAGTATCCACCAATGTAGATTTACCTGTATAGAACGGGTGAGAAGTGTTTGAGATTTCAATCTTCAGCAACGGATAAGTTTCACCTTCGAATTCGATGGTTTCTTTAGTTGCTACAGTTGACTTAGACAAAAACATGTCACCATTTGACATATCTTTAAATACTACCGGACGGTATGATTCTGGATGAAGGCCTTTTTTCATTTCAGTATCTGTTTTTTTAATTTATATTCTGTTACTATTTTGGTAAGAAATAGTGTAATGGTCATTTTCAGAGCGCAAAGATAATGCTTTTCTGTGAAATAGAAAAAGGTTTTATGGAAAAAACTTCGATAAAGATGCTCTGCTTTCTAAATTTAGGCAATCCGTACCTATAATATATCTATATTAATATGATTCGCATTATTCATATACGAATAGCATAACTCATATTGATGAATGATGGATAGAATGCAGAAATGCACTTTACTGTCTTTTATCCGTTTATTTGCAAGGTAGACATTACAATCTAATGTCACACTCGTATTCCTGCTAATTTTTGGTGTCTGATTTAAACCTTTTTCTACTATATTTTTCTTTCCAATGTTCGTTATTCGATGGATAATGCTTACTTTTGCGTAGAATTTTTATTCACTAACAATAAACTTTAAACAAAATGGTAAATTACAAAGATTTAGGATTGGTAAACACAAAAGAAATGTTTGCTAAGGCTATCAAAGGTGGATATGCTATCCCAGCATTCAACTTCAACAATATGGAACAGATGCAGGCTATCATCAAGGCTGCTGTTGAAACTAAATCTCCTGTGATTCTTCAGGTTTCTAAAGGTGCTCGTCAGTATGCTAACGCTACTTTGTTGCGTTACATGGCACAGGGTGCTGTAGAATATGCTAAAGAATTAGGCTGCGCACATCCGGAAATCGTTCTTCATCTTGACCACGGAGATACATTCGAAACTTGCAAATCTTGTATCGATTCAGGTTTCTCTTCAGTGATGATCGACGGTTCTCATCTTCCTTACGAAGAAAACGTTGCATTGACTAAGAAAGTTGTTGAGTACGCTCACCAGTTCGACGTAACTGTAGAAGGTGAACTTGGCGTATTGGCTGGTGTAGAAGATGAAGTTTCTGCTGACCACCACACATATACTGACCCTGAAGAAGTAATCGACTTCGCTACTCGCACTGGTTGCGACTCTTTGGCTATCTCAATCGGTACTTCTCACGGTGCTTACAAGTTTACTCCGGAACAATGCCACATCGACCCGGTTACAGGTGTAATGGTTCCTCCTCCATTGGCTTTCGAAGTATTGGATGCTGTAATGGAAAAACTTCCGGGATTCCCTATCGTTCTTCACGGATCATCTTCAGTTCCTCAAGAAGAAGTGGAAACTATCAACAAATACGGTGGTGCACTGAAAGCTGCTATCGGTATTCCGGAAGAATGGTTGCGTAAGGCTGCTAAGTCTGCTGTCTGCAAAATCAACATCGACTCTGACTCACGTCTGGCTATGACTGCTGCTATCCGTAAGACTTTCGTTGAAAAACCAGCTGAATTCGACCCACGTAAGTATCTTGGTCCGGCTCGTGACAACATGGAAAAACTGTACAAGCACAAAATTCTTAACGTGCTCGGTTCTGATAACAAATTGGCACAGTAATCCTCGGATTATTCCATAAATAAAAGAAAGGCTGCTCCCGGTTAACCTAGGACAGCCTTTTTTATTAACTTAAATATTGTCCCAGCGAATATCATTGCAGAGCAGAGCCATACTTATTTATTGTTCTGTTCATTTTTCATGGATGTTGAGTGTCCGTTTTGAAAGAATTTTTCTACTTTCTGTTTGTCTCGAAGAACTTTCAGCCAGTTGGCAGCAGCATTATAATAATTAGATTTTCCCAGGATAAGTTCGCCTTCCTCATTTATTTCCAGCTCCTCTTTCTCACTGTCTTTAGGACGTGTTTTTAGAAATGCTTCCAGGCAGCGCTCGGTGTTTTTCTTGTCTTTCAGGGCATAGAAGTATATATAGGCCATGTCATACAATAGTTTGTGGTTTTGTTTGTCATACTGTTGGTAACGTTCTTTGATGGATTCGATCTGTTCTTTATGCATTTGTGCCATCTTGTAGCAGTCGGTCATTCCAATATAGAGTCTGGTCATGCTGCTATCTTTAGGTATGGATAATTCAATTGCTTTTTCCAGATAGTTTACGCCTTCTTTTTTCCAGGAAGTTTTAGAACACGCCCGGCCGAGATAATAAAGGAGATTGATATTATCGGGATCGTATTTACGGGCGACTTCCAAAAAATCATGGGCTTCGTAATATTTCTCCACTGCATAATAGCTAATTCCCAGATAATAACAAGTGTGGAAGGTGCTATCTCCTTGGCTAACAAGATATTCATAACGCCGGATGGCAGTGGGATAGTCTCGTTTGAGGCAATATGCCAAGGCATTCTGCCGGTTGACCGAGATATTGGTACTGTCAATTTGACGGTATTTTTCTGTAGCTTCGATGGCCTCATCGAAATATGAACCGGATATATTCAAAGCTCCCAGTTTGGTGGCAGCCAGGTAATCGTCGGGATATTTCTCCTGAATATTGTAATAGCAACCTGCGGCAGGCAGAAGTTCGCCCATCCCTTCAAAACTTTGAGCTTGCAGATGCAGGACAATAGCGGAACTGTCTTTTTCCGTCATTAGACTACTTTCGCCAAGTGCATCGCGAAACTTTTGCTGGGTCAGGAGTAAACTGATATATTGAATACGTACATATTTGTTCTCCGGATTCAGATCAAGGGCGTGTTCGTAATATTTCAGCGCTTGATTGTATTTGGCCAGTGCCCGGCAGCATTCGGCTGCTTCAATGAATGCACGAGCATTGGTGGTATTGTTAGAGATAATTTCTTCGTAGGTGGATAGTGCCTCTGTGGTGAGTCCTAGTCCTCGCAACGCTTTGCCTTTCTGTAAGAGTAGGTGAGGGGTTGATTTCTTTTGGGCGATAAGAGAAAGAGCTGTCTCGTAATCGTAGTTTGCCATAGCTTCCTGAATATGGTCTGTGTGTTGTGCCATGAGAGGGATGGTGCAACCAAGGAAGAACAGAATAATAATCCGTTTCATAAAATCTTATTTTAGTTGTTTGACTTATTTGTTGCAAGTTACTAAAAATATTTTATTTACGAATTATTCGTAGATCGTTTTGGATAGATTAACGGAATGATAAGAGAAGATAACACTATGGCTGTATATAAAGAACACCCGTGTCGCAACTGAATGTAACACGGGTGATCTTTATATATATGTTTAAAGCATACCGAATGGAAATCCGGCAGGGGCATTTGTCTCTTACATCAAGAATCCAAGCAGGATACCGGCAGCAACTGCTGAACCGATCACTCCGGCAACGTTCGGCCCCATAGCGTGCATCAACAAGTAGTTGGTTGAATCGTATTCCAAACCGATTACTTGCGAGATACGTGCAGAGTCAGGAACGGCAGATACACCTGCGTTACCGATCAACGGATTAATCTTGTTGCCCTTCTTCAGGAAGATATTGAATATCTTAACAAAGATGACACCGGATGCAGTTGCAATGATGAATGACAATGCACCGAGAGCGAAAATCTTGATAGAGTCGAGCGTCAGGAATTCGGAAGCTTGCGTAGAAGCACCTACTGTCAGACCCAACAAGATAGTGATAGTATCAATCAACGGACCGCTGGCAGTATTAGCCAAACGACGGGTTACACCACTTTCTTTCAATAGGTTACCGAAGAACAGCATACCTAGCAAAGGCAGACCGGAAGGAACCAGGAAGCAAGTCAGCAACAAACCGATGATCGGGAAAATCACCTTCTCTGTGTGAGAAACTGCACGCGGCGGTTTCATGCGAATGACGCGTTCACTTTTGGTGGTGAGCAGGCGCATAATAGGCGGCTGTATCACTGGAACCAACGCCATGTAGGAGTAGGCGGACACCGCAATGGCTCCCATCAGGTTAGGTGCTAGCTTGGAGGAAAGGAAGATGGCCGTCGGACCGTCTGCTCCACCAATGATACCGATAGCACCGGCTTGCATCGGGTCGAAACCCATTTCCAATGCGATCATGTATGCACCGAAGATACCGAACTGTGCAGCTGCACCGATCAACATCAATTTCGGGTTGGAGATAAGTGCCGAGAAGTCCGTCATAGCACCGATGCCTAAGAAGATGAGCGGCGGGTACCAGCCGGAGGTCACTCCCTGATACAGGATATTCAATACAGAACCTTCTTCATAGATACCGACTTTCAGTCCCGCATCCATATTAAAAGGTATATTACCGATCAATATACCGAAACCGATAGGAATCAGCAACATCGGTTCGAACTCTTTGGCTACTGCCAAATAGATGAACCCCAAACCCACAAGAATCATAACGATGTGCCCTACAGTAGCATTTGCAAAGCCCGTATATGTCCAGAAGTCGGCGAGGTTATTTCCTAAAAAGTTTATAAAATCTCCCATATTATTCAATAATTACGAGGTCATTACCTTCAAGAACAGAGTCACCTTTGTTTACGTTGATGGCAGTAATTTTACCGTCTTTATCCGCATTGATATTGTTTTCCATCTTCATGGCTTCCAATATAATGATAGTCTGGCCTTTCTTTACAGTATCGCCTACGTTTACTTTGATGTCAAGGATAACGCCCGGCAGCGGAGATTTCACTCCCGATTTTCCGGTAGACGGAGCAGCTGGTTTCACTACTTGAGTAGGAGCAGTAGGAGCATTAGGCATAGGACGCACTGTTACTGGTTTCGCAGCAGGCTTCGGTTGTTTCTCCATTTCTACTTTATAGTGTGTACCGTTCACTTCTACATGAGCGATATTATCTTCAATATTTCCGATGGTCACTTTATAAGAGTTACCATTGATCTTATATTTGTATTCTTTCATCGTTTTATTTTTTTATGGGGTGATTTACTTTTTGGGAGTTTCACGCAAGGTGTAAATCTTCGAACTCCATGGTGAATAGCTACGTTTTACACGAGTGATGGTGAGTACCGTTTCTTCTACGTCGTGTACCTCATCCTGCATCTCGTGTAATGCCATAGAGATGGCAGCGTAAACTTCGCCCGGAGCTTGTGACAGCTCTTTCGCTTCTTGTTTGTCGATGCCTTTAGATTTCATAGCATTACGTTTGCTCAAATTTACGGCTACTTTTCCTACAATCTTGAAAGCAATAAAGAGAAGAATCAATCCGCAGAATACTACGCTCATGGCAGAAATAGACATTCCAATACCTTCAGCATCGTGTTCCTCAAATTTTTCCATTTTGGCATTACTGTCAAGAGTCTTATTGTTAGTGCTCGGAGTCACGTATTTGTCACCACTTCCACCTTTTACTTCCCACTCCATTGCTCCGTCGCTTATGCGAGCGTATGATTGGTCGGGACCGAGAGCGCCTGCCGGCACTACAATCTGGTCAAGCAACTTTCTGCCGGAGTCGTACAAGCCAATCCAGTTGGCAGTCTCCGGATTCAGCTTAAAACTGGTATGGAAAGTACCGCGGTTAGGCTCGCCGTCTGCCCAGAACAGAGCATGTTGACGTGGTTTCACTAATGTCAGTATATCACCTTTCGGGATAAAATAAGTAACTGTATCGCCCGGTTGGCTACTTACTTTCAGCAAACAAGCTGCCAGGTCGGCGCTACCGAATGATTTATTGAATATTTCGATCCATGCACTGTGCAACCCGTAGTCGTCCTGAAAATTACTCTGATTGTCTATCAGGATTTCATTCAGTACCAACTTGTTGTTTGACTTTTGCTCTCCACAAGAAGTCAGCCCAATCAGCAACAGCAAAGAAAGGAATATTCCGATTTTGGTTTTGTTCATAATCGTTCTTGTTTTAATGTGAAAAGTTGGATTACAACGGAATATTACCATGCTTCTTAGCCGGATTACTCAATTTCTTAGTCTGCAACTGCTGCAAAGCACGGATCACGCGGAAACGTGTGTTGCGTGGTTCAATCACATCGTCAATGTAGCCGTATTTTGCTGCATTGTAGGGATTGGCAAACAGTTTCGTGTATTCTGCTTCTTTCTCTGCAAGGAATTGGGCAGGATTTTCCTGATCTTTAGCCTCACGTGCGTACAATACTTCTACTGCTCCTGCACCACCCATTACTGCAATTTCGGCAGTCGGCCATGCGTAGTTCATATCACCGCGAAGTTGCTTACAGCTCATCACGATGTGAGAACCTCCGTAAGATTTACGTAATGTGATAGTAACCTTGGGCACAGTAGCTTCACCGTAAGCGTACAACAGCTTAGCTCCATGAAGGATAACACCGTTGTATTCCTGCCCTGTTCCCGGAAGGAATCCCGGTACGTCTACCAACGATACGATAGGAATATTGAATGCATCACAGAAACGGACGAAACGTGCACCCTTGCGAGATGCATTGCTGTCGAGCACACCAGCCAGATACTTGGGCTGATTAGCAACGATACCTACTGACTGGCCGTTGAAACGGGCAAAACCGATGATGATATTCTTTGCATAATCTTTCTGGATTTCAAGGAATTCACCGTTGTCCACGATAGCGCCGATTACTTCGTACATATCATACGGTTTAGTTGGGCTGTCGGGAATGATATCGTTCAAAGAATCTTCCAAACGGTCGATTGGGTCTGTACAATCTACATAAGGAGCTTCTTCAAGATTATTTTGAGGAATAAAGCTTAACAGTTTACGAATCAGTTCGAAACCTTCTTCTTCTGTTTTAGCGGTGAAGTGAGTCACGCCTGATTTTGTGGAGTGAACGCTTGCACCACCGAGGTTTTCTTGGCTAACATCTTCACCTGTTACGGTTTTCACAACTTTTGGTCCGGTAAGGAACATATAAGAAGTGCCTTCCATCATCAGCGTGAAGTCGGTCAGAGCCGGAGAATAAACAGCACCACCGGCACAAGGACCGAAGATACCGGAAATCTGTGGGATAACACCGGAAGCAAGGATATTGCGTTGGAAGATTTCTGCATAACCGGCCAAAGCATTGATACCTTCCTGGATACGTGCACCACCCGAGTCGTTGATACCGATGCAGGGAGCACCCATTTTCATTGCCTGATCCATGATTTTACAGATTTTCAGTGACATTGTTTCTGACAGTGAACCGGCAGAAACGGTAAAGTCCTGTGCGAACACATATACCAAACGTCCTTCGATCGTACCGCAGCCGGTCACTACTCCGTCGCCCGGATAATGTTTTTTATCCATACCGAAGTTCGTGCATCTGTGCTCAACGAACATGTCCATTTCTTCGAAGCTACCCTCATCAAGCAGCATAGCCAGACGCTCGCGTGCTGTGTATTTCCCTTTTTCATGTTGCTTCGCAATTGCTTTTTCACCGCCTCCGATACGTGCTACGGCACGGCGTTCAATAAGCTCTTTAATTTTTTCAAGTTGATTACTCATGAGTTCTTGTTGGTTTTAGAGTTTATGATTAATGTTCGCAGAGTTCTGTTAACACGCCCAGAGTTGATTTCGGGTGAAGGAAAGCGATATTCAAACCTTCAGCACCTTTGCGGGGAGCTTTGTCGATAAGGCGGATTTCTTTGCTTTCTGCTTCTGCCAAAGCATTAGCTACGCCATCTTCTACAGCAAATGCAACGTGATGAACACCTGCACCTTTGTTTTCAATAAATTTGGCAATGGTACTTTCAGGGCAAGTCGGTTCCAACAGTTCGATTTTGGTTTCACCTACTTTTAAAAAAGCGGTTCTTACTTTCTGATCTTCCACTGTTTCAATGTTGTAACACTTCAGACCTAATACATTTTCGTAGTAAGGAAGGGCTTCTTCAATGCTTTTTACAGCAATGCCCAGATGTTCAATGTGTGAAATCTTCATAACTATACTTTTTTTATTTGGTTTTAAATCTGTGCTCATAAGGCATAAAACAGCACAAAGAAAGACAATTCTTACCTAATAAAGAAATATTTCTGCATTTAATTGTTGGGTGATAAAGCAGAAAAAATGGTGGACAAGGAACATAAAGAGTTGTTTTGTAATCTTGAGATTACATTTAGATGTAAAATTTGACTAAGAGTTTGTTCAGCCAATTCCAGTTGACGCGGAACCAGCGGCGGGTACTACTTTGTTTTCCTCCGAAGCGGAGAACAAAATCACGATAGCCGTGTCTGCGGAACGGAAGACCCACATCCATAAATTCCATGTGGCGGAATCCTCGCTGGTGTGCATCTTCCAATGCTTTCCAAACGGCTAGCACGCCCGGATATTGAAGTGCGTACGTCTTTCTCATCCCTCCTGAAAACCAGAGGTATGCATCGTCTCCCGAATAGATGCAGACGGAACCGCCGATGATTTTCTCTTTATATTTTACAACGAATATTTTTGCTAGTTTTCCTTTAATTAGCACGCTGTTCATGTGACGGAAGAAATCGTTGGCAGGAAAATATCTGCGTATGCGGGAAGAATAGACTTTGTGTAGCATTCGTGAGAAGGCGTGTATTTCTTCCACTGTATGTGCTTCCTCTACTCTGGCTCCATTTTTGAGTCCTTTTTTGATCTGCCGGATGCGCGACGGACTGAATCGGTCTTCCGTCTTTTTCATGCTGTGTAACGAATTGCGTACCCGTAACCAGTTGACAGGGAAATAATCGTTGGCTCTGAAAACCCGATAGCCGAACATCGAATTGTTCAGGTTTCGGAATTCGATCAGGACACAGCTGCGCGATGCTTCCTGCGTGAGATGTTCGAGCATATCCCCAAAGACTTCTTCTGCTTTCTCTTTATTGTCAGAAAGGGATTCGTCCAGAAATTCACCTTCGCTATATACTACACAATGTTTCACTAAAGAGGAAGGAAGCCACTTTTTAGCTTTGCGGATAGCGGCGAGCAGGCGTGCCACAGGTTTGCCGTCTTCCGTTGCGACTATTAATAAAGGAGTATACCCGGGAGTTGCTTCATAAATCTGAAATAACTCTTTGGAATGGAAGGTGTTTTTTCCCGGTAATTCAGGAATATCCTTCCCTTGATAATATGTCGTTAGTTTAAGTGGCATCTAGGTACAAATTTACACTTTTTATTCTTTATTCAACAACAAAACGGAGAATTTGTTGGAGATGCTTGAAGTAAAGTGCTGTTTATCTTTGCGAATTTATTGGAAAAAATATATCTTTTAAGAGAAAAATGGTATAAAAGGTGAGTACGTGTATAAATTATGTTCGTCATAATTATGATTATAATCAAATAGTTTTTGCAAAACAACGAGAATTAATATTAACTTTAAATTAGAACGAATGAGATACAATGCATTTGTTGAAGCATGGAAGAATCATCATAGACGCGCTTCCATGATTTTAGGGCTGTCTTTATTGTATGCCCCTCTGTCATATTCTGTTTATGCAGAAGATGGAGTCTCTAATACTATGGTGCAAGTTGTCACACAAACGAAAACTGTGAAAGGAACTGTTGTTGATGAAAGCGGGGAGCCACTGATTGGTGTTTCTATTGTTGTGAAAGGAACAAGTACAGGTACGATTACTGATTTTGACGGTAACTTTTCTATCAATCTTCCAGCGGGAAGAAAAGAACTGGTCATTTCTTATATCGGTTATAAAGAACAAACTGTAACAGTGGCGGGGAATGGACCGGTCAATGTGAAAATGGTTTCGGATACAAAGGCATTGGATGAGGTTGTTGTGGTGGGTTACGGTACGATGAAGAAACGCGATTTAACCGGGGCTATCACTTCTGTAAAAAGTGAAGATGTCGTAATGAACCCGGGCTCGAATCCGATGCAGGCTTTGCAAGGTAAAGTAGCAGGATTGGACATTACGCGTGAATCGGGACAGGCCGGTTCGGGAGTAAAGATGCAGCTGCGTGGTAACCGGTCATTCCAGAAGGATTCTGGAAATCCTTTATTTATAATTGATGGTATGCCAGGGGATTATTCTACATTGAATCCTAATGATATTGAAAGTATTGAAGTTTTAAAAGATGCTTCCTCAACGGCTATTTATGGTTCGAGTGGTGCAAATGGTGTTATTTTAATTACTACAAAAGGCGGTAAGGAAGGTAAAGCTATAGTTAATTTTAATGCGTATGTAGGTGTAAACGGCTGGTCAAGAACACCGGAGATGCGTAGTGGAGAGAGCTATATACAAACATTGAGAGATGCTTCTATTGGTGCTGGTGATGGACGTTGGAGTTCAGTTGCAGATGATAAAAATCTGTTTACTACTGATGCTGAATGGAATGCGCATCAAAATGGACAATATATAGACTGGGTGGATGCTTTGTTGAAAACTAGTGTAACACAGAATTATTCAGTTTCTGTGGCCGGTGGAACGGAAAAAACAAAAGCCTATTTTTCTCTGAATTTTTCTAATGAGGATGGGCAGTTTGCACAAGATAGCTATAAACTTTATTCATCTAAAATCCGGGTAGACCATAAGATTAAGAACTGGATGAAGGTTGGGATTGATACGCAGTTATCCTATGTACATCAAAATAAAGCTGATTCTGATTTGCAGACTTTGATGGCATCAAATCCCCTTGGAACTTTGTATAATGAAGATGGGAGTATAAACCCTCAACCAGTTGCCGACCCTTCATCTACAGTATATAATTATCTTTTGAATGAGGATAAAAGTTTGTATCGCAATCAGGCCCAAAACCTCAAAGTATATTTTAATCCTTATTTGGAAATCACTCCTCTTAAAGGATTGACTTTTATTACTCGTGCCGGTGCCAGTTTGGGATATTCACGTAGCAATACTTTTACCGGAGAGGGATCTGTTCAATGGTATAAAGCAAATCAAACGGCAGATGGCATTAAGGCACAGGTAAAAGACAGCCGTTCGTATAACTATAAATGGGAGAATATACTTACCTACAATTTCCAAATTAAGAAAGTACATGATATAACTCTTACCGCGGTTACGTCTTGGAATCATAATCGTAGTGATGTCACTACTTTGTATCAGAAAGGTGTTTCTGATAATAAATTCTTATGGCATAATATTCTTGACGGTAATTCTGCAACTTCGGGAAGTACTTCATATAGCATGTCTAAAGGAATGGGATATGTCGGTCGTTTGAATTACTCATATTTGGGCAGGTATTTGCTCTCTGCATCTGTTCGTCATGACGGATCTTCCAGACTGGCAGAAGGTAATAAATGGGATACCTTCCCGGCTTTTTCTTTGGGTTGGAGAATTTCTGACGAGAAATTTATGGAGAGTACGACAAATTGGTTGAGCAATCTGAAAATTCGCTTTGGATACGGTGTTACAGGTAGTACGGCAGGTATTGATCCTTACTCTTCTGCTGCGTCATTGGATGCTACTTCTGTCAATATGGTGTTAGGGGGTGTTTTGACGCCTATTTATAAGTTCTCACAGAATATTCCAAACTACTTGCTTACGTGGGAAAAGTCATATAATACCAATATCGGTATTGATGCTGCGTTCCTGAATAATCGTATTGATGTTAGTATGGAATATTATAATACAAAAACGAAAGATGTTATATGGAATAAAGCTCTTCCTGTTGTAAACGGTGCATTCTCACCAGATGGTGGAACTACAGCGAATTATACCACAAATTTGAATATGTGTGAGACTAGCAATAAAGGTTTTGAGTTGGCTCTTAATACACGCAATATTATAACAAAGAATTTTACTTGGAGCTCTAGTGTGACTTTCAATCATAATAAGGAAGAAATTACTAAATTGTCCGGTGGAGATTCTGATGTGCTTAATAATGGTGACACTGGATATGCATTGGCATTGGGAGAAGCTATTAATTCTTATTATCATTATAAGTTGGACGGTGTATGGCAAAAGGGGGAAGAGACTGATGCGGCAGTATTTGGGGCTGCACCTGGTGATTTGAAAATCAATATACCTAATTTGGTAAAGGAGGCAGATGGCAGATTCTATAAGATTGATGAGGAAACGGGGCGTGCTGCCGTAGATGCAAATGGTAATGTTATTTATTATACATCTGATAATAAATATACTCCAAGTGATGCGGATTATCAAATCTTGGGTCACAATTCTCCGGATTGGTCTTTAGGTTTTCAGAATAATTTCACTTGGAAGGACTTTGATTTAAGTATATTCGTGTATGCACGCTACGGACAGATGTTTGCCTATGATATGCTGACATCTTATGACCCGAAGGGTATACGTAACTTCCCAACATATTTCAATTATTGGACGGAAAACAATCCATCAAATGATTTTCCTGCTGCCAATGCTAATAAAGGGCTTGAACAATATACAGGATATTATGGACTACGTTATGTAGACGGTTCATTTATAAAGATTAAGAACATAACCTTGGGATATAGCTTGCCGAAATCCATATTAAAATCAGCCGGTATAGAGAAATGTCGTTTCTATGCTACAATTACAAATCCGTTTGTATTTGCAAAAAGCCATTTGCTGAAAGACTATGATCCTGAAATGAATGGCTCTCTGAAGTACCCATTGACCAAACAATTTGTATTTGGTGTAAATGTTACATTCTAGTTTTCACTAAAAAAAGTATTGAAATGAAAAGAACAATCTATAAAATAGCAGCGCTTACATTCGCTGTGGCTTCAATGTCTGCCTGCTCGCTTGATGAGTATAATCCAAGTCAAAAAACAGGGGATGAAATTCTTGCTACTTTTGATGGGCTCAAAGGATTACAATCTTACTGTTATTCATCACTTTATGGGCAGTTATTCAGTGTGTATGATTTCTTATCCGTTGCTGAAGGCGGAACGGACTGTTGGATAACTCCTGCAGGTAATCCTGATTATGCCAAACAGGTGATTTATTATGATGGTTTAGCCACAAATACCAATGCGACAAATAAGTTGTTTGGTCAGGCTTATTCTATGATCGGTAATTGTAATGCGGTAGTGACCAGAGCTGAATTGGTAACTGACGGTAATGAAAAGGATATAACGACTTTAGTGGCTGAAGCCCGTTGTCTCCGTGCATTCTATTACTCTATATTAGTGAATAATTATGGCAATGTAACATTAACATTGGAAGAATCATCCCAAGATCCTATTTTGACTCCGCGGCGTAACTCGATTGAAGAACTATATACGCAGATAATTGATGATTTGAAATTTGCAGCCAACAATCTTGAGGACACCCCTTACGATAATAATCGTGCGCGTGTGACTAAGAAGACTGCGTTAGGACTTTTGGCTCGTGTCTACGCTCAAGGTGGAGGTGAATATGGTTTGACAGAGGATGGAGTATCTTATTGGCAGCGTGCAAAAGAAGTGGCAGAAGATATGATTTCAGCATATAGCAGTTGTCTTTATGATGATGTGGAAGATGTTTGGGCACCGGCGAACAATCGAAATAATAAGGAGGCCTTATTTATTGCTGCCGGTCCGGATGCAACAAATCTGGAGATTTGGAACGCGGGGACACAATGTAATAATAACTTTACTTATATGTATCCAAAACCAAATACTTTAACTATTTATCCAACACCGGATAATCAAAACTATTGGTATGGACGTACAAATAATAGTACTTTGGCACCCTCCAAGTATTTGTTGGATTGCTTTGATGCAGATTATGATAAGCGATGGGAGGTAACCTTTACGACCGCCTTTGTGCAGTTCTCCGGCGTACAGTCGGGAGGTAGCTACCTATTTACTAATAAGAAGCAAACATTGGATGATGGTACTACACCGAAAATAGGAACCAAACATGGTGTAAATGATAACATTAGTTCATTTACAATTCTTACTCAAAATATGATTAATACTTATGGGTTGGATGCAAAATTTCATAATGAGTATATTTATCCATATGGTGACTTGAATTATGCATATTACGATGGAACTTGGGCTCCGAGGCTTACTGCCAAGGTTTGGCCTAAAGGAGAAAATAGCGGTGATCCTTCCAAGTTGCAAGAAGTGAAGAATCCTTATGTAATCCCTTATCCTGTTGCTGAAGACGATGATAGAATTTGTTTCTATTTGTCAAAAGAAAAACTTTCGGATGCGGAAAAAGCGAAACGTAGATATTATGTAATCAATATTGATGATTTGTTTGATAACGGACAATATCGTAAAACGGATATAAAAGTCACTAATGACAAAAACATGTATCCTGGTTTCAACAAATTTAATTGGCTATCGGAAGATTCATATAGTAGTAATCTGCAACGTAAGACAGGTGATGTATTCATTATGCGTATGGCTGAAGTATATCTGATTGCTGCTGAAGCTAACCAGCAATTAGGAAATGGCGGAAAAGCGGCAGAATATCTGAATGTACTGAAAAAGCGTGCAGCTCGTGATGATGCATCTTACAATGCCATGAAATTGAGTA
Organism: Bacteroides sp. D55t1_190419_B8; assembly: GCF_015558905.1. NCBI lineage: Bacteria > Pseudomonadati > Bacteroidota > Bacteroidia > Bacteroidales > Bacteroidaceae > Bacteroides > Bacteroides sp. D55t1_190419_B8. The sequence continues at coordinate 154,966 of NZ_JADMOU010000010.1, read as the reverse complement.
ATGCTACACAAAATGATGTTATGGACGAGTATGCTCGTGAATTATGTGGAGAATATCAACGTTGGGTGACGATGAAGCGTCACAAAGATTCTTTCAAACAACGTCTTACTGTTGGTAATCCTCGTGCGGCTGAAAACTTTGATGAAAACAAGCATTATTTACGTCCGATCTCTTTTAACTTCTTGAGTCAGATTGATAATGCAGAAGAATATGGAAATAATGGGTATTAGAACTCTTACAGATTAAATTTTAAATTAGGAGGGGATATGTCGCGATGACATATCCCTTTTTTATATATTTTCTTTATCTTTGTGCCATCGAACAGAGCTTTATAATTTAAGCGGAACTATGATAGAAGAAATATTAGCTTACAACAAAGAATTTGTTGAGAACAAGGGATATGAATCGTATATTACCAACAAATATCCCGATAAGAAAATAGCTATTCTTTCCTGTATGGACACCCGACTGACTGCTTTGCTTCCAGCCGCATTAGGAATTAAGAATGGCGATGTAAAAATGATAAAGAATGCAGGTGGCGTTATTTCCCATCCTTTCGGTAGCGTGATCCGGAGTTTACTCGTAGCTATCTTTGAACTGGGTGTGGAGGAGATAATGGTGATTGCTCATTCTGATTGTGGAGCTTGTCATATGCATAGTGAAACGATGCTTGAAAAGATGACGGCACGGGGGATAAATCCGGATTATATTGACATGATGCGCTTCTGCGGAGTTGATTTTCATGCCTGGCTGGATGGCTTCGAAGATACGGAAAAGTCCGTGAGGGGAACAGTCGATTTTATCGTGCGTCATCCTTTGATTCCTTCAGATGTGACAGTTTACGGATTTATTATCGATTCTACAACTGGAGAATTAACACGGATTGTATAGATAAACTATCTTTTTAATACCTCTAAATATAGTGACGCTATCCTGAATACAAAAAAATAAGGCAGCTTTTTATCGGCTGCCTTTATCTTTCTACGGTTATATACTTTCTTTGACTGGTGCACTCGTTTGTGACAAATAGGGTGCCCGTACATCTCAATTTCTGCCTCACGGCTAGCTTTACGATTCGCTTTAACGTAATCGTCTTGTGTAATTCGCTTTTTCATAATGAAATTATTTCTCTGTGCAAAGATACGATATATTCTTCATTTAGTATAAACTTTTATTTCCTATTACGCTCGGTTTGCATTATCTTTGCATACATTAATCAAATGAAACCGGAAATAATATGGAAAATTTCAGTGAATTGATAAAGAACCGTCGTAGTATGCGGAAGTTCACCGATGAAGAATTGACACAAGATCAGGTAGTTGCATTGATGAAAGCAGCTTTGATGTCTCCTTCTTCCAAACGTAGTAATAGTTGGCAGTTTGTAGTGGTTGATGATAAAGAGGTATTGAAAGAATTGTCTCATTGCAAAGAACAGGCTTCTTCGTTCATTGCCGACGCAGCTTTGGCGATTGTTGTAATGGCCGATCCGTTGGCTAGCGATGTTTGGATTGAAGACGCTTCCATTGCTTCCATCATGATACAGTTGCAGGCTGAAGATCTTGGCTTGGGAAGTTGTTGGGTGCAGGTTCGCGAACGTTTCACTGCTACCGGAATGCCTTCCGATGAATTTGTCCATGGAATTTTGGATATTCCTTTGCAACTTCAGATTCTTTCTGTCATTGCTATCGGCCATAAAGGGATGGAACGTAAACCTTTCAATGAGGAACATCTTCAATGGGAGAAAATTCATATTAATAAGTTTGGAGGAAAATAAGCATGGGAGCTGCTAAAGCGAATAATAGTAAAGATACCTATCTGGCTACCGCTGTTACCTTTATTGTAATCGGAGCACTTTTTCTGATCGATAAGTTGATTCATTTTTCTTCCATCGGGCTACCATGGGTAATGAATAAGGACAATATGTTATTGTACGCTTCGATCTGTTTCCTTATTTTCAAACGCGATAAATCAATTGGTCTGGTGTTGCTTGGCCTTTGGCTAGTGATGAATATCGGTTTGGTAATATCCTTATTAGGTTCGTTATCCGGATATCTGTTGCCATTGACATTGCTCATCATCGGAATCATTTTATTCTGGTTTGCAAAACGATAAGAGAATAATGAAAAGAAGTATAGAAGATACACCGATCGTGTTTATCGGTGCAGGTAACTTGGCTACTAATCTGGCGAAAGCTCTTTATCGTAAAGGCTTCCGCATTGTACAGATATATAGCCGGACCATGGAATCTGCCCGTGCCTTAGCCGAGAAAGTAGAAGCTGAATATACTACAGATTTGCAGGCTGTCTCCAAAGATGCAAAATTGTATATCGTATCGTTGAAAGATGCCGCTTTAGTAGATTTGTTACCGCAGATAACAGAAGGAAAGCAGGCGTCTTTGTTGGTGCATACGGCAGGAAGCATCCCGATGAGCGTTTGGGAAGGGCATGCAGAACGTTACGGAGTATTCTATCCGATGCAGACATTCAGCAAACAGCGTGAAGTCAAATTTCAGGAAGTGCCTTTCTTTGTTGAAGCGAAAAGGCCGGAAGATGTGGAGCTGTTGAAGGCTGTTGCCGCCACTCTTTCGGAAAAGGTCTACGAAGCTTCTTCCGAGCAACGTAAAAGCCTTCATTTAGCTGCTGTTTTTATCTGTAACTTCACAAATCACATGTATGCATTAGCAGCCGATTTACTTGAAAAATACAACTTGCCTTTCGATGTCATGCTTCCGCTGATAGATGAAACGGCTCGTAAAGTACACGAATTGGCGCCACGTGATGCACAGACCGGACCCGCTGTTCGTTACGATGAGAATGTGATGAGTAATCATCTTGCCATGTTGGTAGATTCTCCGGCATTGCAGGAAATATATAAACTAATGAGCAAAAGTATCCATGAGCACCATCAACTATGATTTATCCCGTATCAAAGCTTTAGCTTTTGACGTGGACGGAGTATTGAGTTCGACCACTGTACCTTTGCATCCTTCCGGTGAACCGATGCGAACCGTGAATATCAAAGATGGATATGCCATCCAGCTGGCTGTGAAAAAAGGACTTCACATAGCTATCATCACCGGTGGCCGCACAGAAGCGGTACGTATTCGTTTTGAAGGACTGGGAGTGAAGGAATTATACATGGGTTCTGCTGTGAAGATACACGATTATCGTGCTTTTCGTGATAAGTACGGATTGACCGATGATGAAATTTTATATATGGGAGATGACGTACCGGATATCGAAGTGATGCGTGAGTGCGGACTGCCATGCTGTCCGAAAGATGCCGTGCCGGAAGTGAAATCCGTTGCAAAGTATATCTCATATGCAGACGGTGGACGCGGATGCGGACGTGATGTAGTGGAGCAGGTGCTGAAAGCTCACGGTCTATGGATGGCGGAAGACGCTTTCGGTTGGTGAATGGATTAGACGATTGGACAATTTACGATTTACGATTGGAGTATCTTTGTAAATTAATCCGGTGATGTCAATAGCAGTACTTTTGACCGTCAACGAAATTGCTCTTAATCATCAACAGAAACATTTTTCAATCATCAATAAAAAGTATTTTCAATCGTAAATAGTAAATCGTCAAATCGTAAATAAAATCATGCTTGATAACTTAAAGAAATACCGGATTATATTAGCTTCCAATTCTCCCCGTCGGAAAGAACTGATGTCAGGACTGGGAGTAGACTATGTAGTCAGAACATTGCCAGATATAGACGAGTCATATCCGGACACATTGGTGGGTGCTGAAATACCTGAATATATTGCTCGTGAAAAGGCAGATGCTTACCGTACCATGATGAAGCCGGGAGAATTATTGATTACGGCAGATACCATAGTCTGGTTAGATGGGAAAGTACTTGGAAAACCGGAGGGCAGGGAAGGAGCCGTTGAAATGCTTCGTACTCTTTCGGGAAAATCTCATCAGGTCTTCACAGGAGTTTGCCTGACTACTACCGAGTGGCAAAAAAGCTTTACCGCTTCCTCCGAAGTTTTGTTTGATGTCTTGTCGGAAGATGAAATCCTGTATTACGTAGATCGTTATCAGCCGATGGATAAGGCAGGAGCTTATGGCGTTCAGGAATGGATCGGATATATCGGGGTTAAATCAATTTCCGGTAGTTTCTATAATATTATGGGACTTCCTATACAGAAACTGTACGGAGAGTTGAAAAAGCTATAGTAAGTATCTTGAATCTATCTGAATATATCAGTGTAATTAACGTATTGATTACATAAAATACATAAGATATACTTAGTACAATAATGCAAAAAAGGCTGCCTCGAAATAGAAAATGAGGCAGCCTTTTTCTGTATTTTTAAGCAGGAACATTTACTGAATATCCCAAACTGAAAGATGCGAAAACTATAATAAATCCAGCATCAGAGGAATATCTTCTTCCCGAATTCCTTGTGTGAGAAGAGCCTCTTCATCTTTATGGAACATTTCCAAGAATCGTTCCCGGTTTCCACTTGCTGTAATGGCTTTTCCATAGAAAACGGCAGCTTTCTGAATATCTCCCATCACCCAAGCAACATGTCCTGCATTCATATAGTCAATAGCCAGAGGCTTTTGTTCTATTATTTTTTCATAATACTTCATCGCCTGTTCATGTTTCTGGCTGATGAATGAACACCAGCCGATACCACGCCATGCCTTGATGCAATTGCTCTCGATGAAATCCAGTTTGAAGAAATAATTCAGTGCTTCTTCATATTGCCCCAATTCAGCCAGACAACTACCGATATGGAAAGTCACGTTGGTATCTTCCGGAGCAGCTTCTTCTACCTTTTTGTAGTAGGTGATTGCTACCTGATAGTTTCTGTTCAGCCGATAACAAATAGCCAGATGGCGATTGTTCCAGATATTATCCGGTTTCAGCGTGTCTGCTTTCAGGTAAGCCTGAATAGCCTCTGCATATTTCTTCCTTTTTTGCAATGCATAGCCAAACTTCTGATAATATTCCGCACTCTCTCCTTCGAATCCGCCAATCGTTTCCAACTCCTCATAAATTTCGATAGCCTCGTCCCAACGTTCCTTTGACAGGTAGAAATCGGCAATGGGAAACAATACATCTTCCCAGTGCAATATATTATCGAGTGCAGGGACATGATGAAGATCGAGCTTCTCTTTAAAAATATCTCTGAATTCACTCTTACGCACACTAAGTTTGAAGAAACGATACAAATCGTGCAGGTATTGGTTGCTGACCGTTCCCGGACGTTCATTGAATTTCTTCATCGTCTCAACATTCGATTTCTCCGCCAATTCTGCAACCTGCTGTTCGTTCAGTTGGCTCAACATCATATCCTGTTGTGACTGTGGCAATTGATGGATCGTGAAAAAGAGCGAGTACTTATCACTATTGCTGAAGAACCCCGATTGAAGAATTAAATCCAGTAGACTGCCTCCCTGATTTCCCGCCTGCTTCATTGCCTTGAGCACATTAGACTGTTGCTTGCTGAATGGATAAAACCAGTTATGTACCTCGCGGAAGAACGGATAGTTTTTCAATGCCGCAAAAGTGCTCATATATACATCTGCACCCTCCAACTGCAATTCGTTCATTTCACGCAATTTATCCCCCAGTCCGGATTTCTCGAATGCATCTTCCCAATCCGGATTCATATCGTTGTTCTCTTCATCGCTTTCTTCAAAGCCGAACCGCATATTTTTCATGGAGGAAACATTCTTCAGCATTTCGGGAATAATCTCCTCCCTCATCTTTTTATCAATCTTTTCCGTTTCCTGACATAATAGCATTTGGCGGTAAATACGTGCGACATCTTCTCTGAATGAAGGAATTTCTTCCATGAGATCCACCCTTTTTATCAGTTCCGGATAGAAAGTAAGGCGGCTTCTGTAAATGTGGAAAATAATCATCGCACCAACCAATGCCCGTTGACTGACGTTGACGTTGGGATGCTCGTAAGCATCAAGCAACCACATTATTTTTCGTAAGTCGAAACATTCCATCAAGCTTAATGTGAGGGCGCTGACAAACAAACATAAGTCATCTCCCGGAAGTAATTCCGAGGCAAGCATGGCTTTTGCATCTTCCTCGTCTTCGGGAGTCCATGCACTATTCGTCCATGTTCTGATAAACATAAACTTGAGCGTGTCCTCATGCCGCTTTAATACTTCATCCATCTTTTCGTCAGACAGTAATCCGCTGACTGCCAAGTCGTCATTAAAAGACTCCAGTATGTGCAATATGGTTTTAAGACCATAGTTTGACAAGTCTGGCGATTTGGGAGTGCGTCGTACTTCATGATAGTATCTTGATGAAGCGTTATCCAATATGAGCAAACGTGATTGGTCGGCAATTCCCCACGTGTCTGATACCATTTTCTGATACAGATTCCACCGTTCAGGGTCATTTGCTCCTTGTTTCATGTATTCCAGCATATACTTGTAGGAAGTCTGCAATTGTTCCAGGCGGGTACGCAGATCCCAGTCAGGACACTGCCACAGCAGAGATTCCAACTGCATCAAAGCTTCCTTGAGTCTTTTCTCTTCAAGTAAGGTACGTATATATGCGTATTGTTCATTAATCGTTTTTTCGTTCATCATTATTTAATTATTTACTTTTTCCAATCCAAGTCAAACGTTTCCAGAGACCCTCAAAAGGACCATGTTTATGGTGTCGGAGCCACCACGAACAGAATACCATTTGTAATAGAACAAAAAGGATGCCAAAAAGGAAACTATATGTGATTCCTAAATATCGTCCCAATTCGAATCCCCAATGATAGAACAAAAGAGAACCGAAAATAGATTGCCCGAGATAGTTCGTTAAACTCATTTTACCATAAGAGGTGAAACGCATAAAGAAACTGCGGTCTTTCACACGGTAGAAAGTCAACAGTAATCCTGTCACCAGTAATACCATGAAACTAAGGCTGCTGAATGAACTTAATATCAATTGTAGAGGAACAAGGACGGCACTCCGTTCGATGAATTCCGGCAACATATTATTTAATCCGTAGATGGGGAAGAAGCAGAGAAGCGAAATTGCCAATGCTTTTAGCCACAAGCGTTCGTTCTGTTCGCTATACAGGAAATATTTGCGGCGACCAACCAGCATTCCGAATAGGAATAGTCCCGGTGTTTGTAAGATACGTCCGTGTTCCAATGCCCAGGTCATGTTAGCCATTTGTCCTTCCCACATATTCATGCGGACTGTTTCAAGGAAGTTGCCATGCTTTTGCACGTCGAAAGCGATGCTGAAATAATAGCCTGCCAGACTTTTACCTGCCACATAGTCAGGATTGCATAAGGCATAGATCAATTTTGCCCAGTCGATAGGTTGAAGGATTAATAAAGTAGCAAAGATAGCAACTGTACGGTCACTCATCCGGCAAAATATCGGCAGGATAATTCCTAAAATCGCATACATGGTTAATATTTCACCGGTAAAGAAAGCGGCATTGAATTGTCCTATAATGAACAGGATGAATAATCTCCATAAAAAACGCAGGCGGAAATCTTTCCCTCTCCGTTGTTGGTTATTGTCCTGAATATAGAAACTGAAACCGAATAGCAAAGCAAATACAGCGTATGCTTTATTGCTGAATGTGAAGAATAATCCTCTCCAGATTGCCTGATCGGTAAATTTCATCCATTCAAAAGGGACTTCTTCCGGAAAAGAATAGAAATTAAAGTGTTCAATACTGTGCAAGAGGATGATTCCCATTACTGCCAATCCTCTTAATACGTCGGCCACGTCTATTCGGGCATTGGTTTCGGCGATTTTACTTTCCATGTTTTTTTAGCTATTGTTATTAATAAGATTAATATTTGTTCCAAGAGGAATATATTCAGGCACGGATTACGCGGATTACACGGCTTCAAAAAGATTGCGCAGCCAAAACCGTGTAATCCGCGTAATCCGTGCCTAATTCCTTATTTATAATTTCATTCATAACCCTATGGGAATGAATGATAGTCTGTTTTCAACTACTACGATTAATACTTAATACTTGAATTAAAACCTCACCTGTACCTGTGCCTGTATCAGATTGGAATCTTTCTGTCCATCTCCTTTTTTGTCACAAAAGGTGTATTGTGCCTGCAATCGACATCTGGGATAAAACCAGTATTGTACGCCTGCAATATAGTTATTTTGTTTGAAATCTGCGCTCTTGTTCGGGTTGAAATAATCGTACGAAGCGATGAAATCGAAATTCCGTGCAAAGCGTAGGCTTCCCGTTGCATAGAAGCCTTCACTTGTCACACTTCGGTCTTTTCCGCCAAGATATTCCGTACGCAGATTAAAAGTCGGAGTAGTGACAACACCTCCTGCACTCCAACGTTTCTTGGCGTAATTTTCTCCCGCTTTGATTCCGGTATATTCCGAATCGGCTATGGCGTGCCCTGTTCCGCGGATGAACGAACCACCTACGGATAACCATTTCAGAGGATAAACCATCAAATTGCCGACCACATCTTTCTGGTTGTTTTTGTCTTTGGTATTCAATCCCTGCCCGTTCATTACGGCCACTTTATATTGCAGGAAGTCTCGAAATACTTTCCCGTGAAGCATCATGCCAATATCCCGTCCGGAAGTCATTCCGTAACACTTATCGCTACCGCTTACTCCTGCCAGATAGCAGACAGATTGTGAATAGCAATTAATAAGTTCTACTGTAGTAGGAGACAATTCATTTTCTATGGTATAAGGAACTTTGAATTCACCGATACGTGCCGTAAGTCCGGGGAGAAACTGATAATCGGTATATACTTCGAGTAGCATACCGCCATTGTAGAAGTCGTACATAAAGTCGCAAGTCCACCGTTTGGTGATCTTTCCATGTGCCATGAAAATGATTCTTTTGATGTCGAATGTATTGTCAGGATTCGCTGCATCGTCGTATGTATATCCCAGCTGGGCATATCCGGAGAGGCTAATTCGTTCTTTCAGCGTGTTGACAACCTGATTTAGTGGCGTTTGTTCTTGTGCAAGAAGGGCATTTTGCATACCTATTATACATAATACAAAAGTGAAGAGTTTAAGTAGTGTTTTTCGCATGAGTCAGTTGTTATTTGATTATGGTTGATACTGTGGGGATAAACGTAGTGTCAATCAGATTCTTTTCAGAGTAGGTTTGGGGTATTCGGTGGTTTTCTTTCAACCAGTGTATAGCCTTGTCTATCGCTTCAGCGGAGGGGCGTTTTGCTTTTTGATAACCGGGGAGGGCAACGAGCCCTGTCAGATTTTCGGGCACACCTATTTCTATCAGTACTTGTTCCCATTCTTTCTGCGGGTGCATTTTTATATAATTTACTCCCAGGTTATATCCTGTGATGAGTAACTCGATTTCTTTTCTCTTTTCGTTGAGTGCTTTTCGTGAAAAAGCGGTAGCGGTGAAATCGATACCCAGCTCTTGCGTACTTACCAATGAACGATGTTTATTGTTCATGGCGATGGATGCGGCAGGATCGGGCAGGAAAGAGGCGTCAATCTGATTGTACTGCAACATTTGCAGGCGGAGAAGAAGCTGGCCGATTTCCGGCATGTTTATTTCCGTATGCTTGATTCCGGCTTTGCTTAATAGCTGGTCGGTGGCATATTCGATAACTGTGTTGCGCGATACAGCGATATTCTTTTCCTTGAGCTGTTCCAGTTGGTTGATATTACTTTCTTTGGAGACAATGAAGCAGAAATAACCGTCATTCTTCAGGATGAATGCTAAATCAGTATGATGAATAGCTTGTAATGCTACCGCACTGGGATAATCAGTAATCATGCCATCCATTTTCCGGGTTTGGAAAGCAGCGTCCCGGTCGTTGGCAGAGTTGAATGAAAGAATGGTCAAGTCCAGTCCTAATGAGTCGTAAATGCCTTGCGTTTTGGCTATATGAAAAGGAAGTCCGTCTAGTGTAGGCATCATGCCTAAGGTAAGTGGTTGCAGTTCGGCTAGAGGTAAAAAAGAGCTGTCTCCTTTCTTACTCTGGCAAGAGTAAAGGAAGAAAAGGATGAACCAAAAGAATAGTACCGGTCTTTTCATACCTCGTTTTTATAAATAAGAGGACCTCTTTTTTTATAAATAGGGGCAACTCTTTTCACAAAGAACTGCCCCGACCAACATTTTTGTGTGAAATTAACAATAATCTTATTCTTGAATAGCAGCGATACCCGGAAGAACTTTTCCTTCGATTGCTTCGAGCAATGCGCCACCACCAGTTGAAACATAAGACACACCGTTAGCCAAACCGAACTTGTTAACGCAAGCTACAGAGTCGCCACCACCTACGAGTGAGAATGCGCCTTTCTTAGTTGCTTCAACGATTGCTTCACCTACTGCACGTGAACCGTGAGTGAAGTTATCAAATTCGAATACGCCTGTAGGACCGTTCCAAAGAATAGTCTTAGATTCTTTGATCACGTTAGCGAAGATTTCTTCAGTCTTAGGACCGATGTCAAGACCTTCCCATCCGTCAGGAATTTCGTCAACAGCACAGAATTTAGTATTTGCATCGTTAGAGAATGCGTCAGCAATCTTAGCGTCAACAGCCAATACCAGGTTTACACCTTTTTCTTTAGCTTTCTTTATCAAATCCAAAGCCAGGTCAAGTTTGTCGTCCTCACAGATAGAGATACCGATTTTACCCCCCATTGCTTTAGTAAATGTATAAGTCATACCACCGGCGATGATCAGGTTGTCCACCTTGCTCAACAGGTTTTCGATGATTTCGATCTTAGAAGAAACTTTAGAACCACCCATGATAGCAGTGAACGGACGTTGGATGTCGTTCAATACTTTATCAACAGCTTTCACTTCTTTCTCCATCAAGTAACCGAACATCTTGTTGTTTACGTCGAAATATTTAGCGATCAATGCTGTAGAAGCGTGTGCACGGTGGGCAGTACCGAATGCGTCGTTTACGTAGCAGTCAGCGTAAGAAGCCAATTTCTTGGTAAATTCTTTCTGGCTTTCTTTTACAGCTTTCTTAGCAGCAGCTTTTTCTTCGTCAGTTGCATCTTCTGCCAAACCTCTTGGTTTGCCTTCTTCTTCAGCGTAGAAACGAAGGTTTTCGAGCAACAGCACTTCTCCCGGTTGCAGAGCAGCAGCTTTTACAGCAGCTTCTTCGCCCATGCAGTCGTTAGCGAACTGAACCTCAACGCCCAGCAGTTCAGACAGATGCTTGATGATATGTTTTAAAGAGAACTTATCGGCAACGCCTTTCGGACGGCCCAGGTGAGAGCCAATGATGATGCTTCCGCCGTCTGCCAGAATCTTCTTCAAAGTAGGAAGAGCTGCACGCATACGAGTGTCATCTGTAATGTTGAAGTTTTCGTCCAGGGGTACATTGAAGTCCACGCGAACAAATGCCTTTTTACCGGCAAAATTGAATTTGTCAATTGTCTGCATAATACTCTATTTTTATTTAAAAGTGTTTTTAAAATTCTTCTTTTAGAACGACTGCAAAGTTACTATTTATTTCGGTTCCTTGCTATTAAATCGTTATTTATTCTTGGCTTTTGGTTCCTCTTTTGTAACTTTATAGGTGTTACAGAAATATTTGCACATCATTTGCAAACCACAGGTGTCACATTTGGGAGTACGTGCCTGACAAACGTAACGGCCGTGCAGGATGAGCCAGTGATGGGCAATCGGTATGAGCTTTTCCGGAATATTCTTCACCAGTTCTTTTTCCACGCTGAACGGGGTGGTGCAACTGTCCGGGACCAGTCCGATGCGGTGGCTGACACGGAACACGTGTGTATCTACCGCCATTGCCGCTTTTTTGAATACAACCGACTGAATCACATTGGCAGTCTTTCTTCCTACACCGGGCAACTTTATCAGATCTTCCAGATTATCCGGCACCTCGCTATTGAAGTCATTTACCAGCATCTTTGCCATGCCGACCAGATGTTTGGCTTTGTTGTTGGGATAAGACACGCTTCGTATGTATTCGAAAATCACTTCCGGCGTAGTGGCAGCCAGTGCTTCCGGAGTCGGAAAATCTTTATACAAAGGAGGAGTGATGATATTCACCCGTTTGTCCGTGCATTGTGCAGAAAGAATAACAGCGATCAGCAACTCATACGGATTGTTGTAATGCAGTTCGGTTTCGGCTACAGGTATGTTGTCCTGAAACCAGGCGATTACTTTCTCATAACGTTCTTTCTTTCTCATCGTAGCTTGTTTTTATGGTAATGAGGCGTCACTTTTAGTCTGAAATAGAGGGCGGAAACTACCGTCAGGCAGGCTCCGAAAAGATAGGCCTTATCAAATGTACTTATTTCTGCGATATATCCTCCGGTCAGCATACCGATGCCGATTCCTACATCCCAGGAAGTGAGGTAGGTAGAAGTCGCTGTTCCCCGCTGGCTGTTAGGGGCGAGGTTGACAAACAGCGTGTTAAATGCCGGAAACATAATGCCAAACCCGACACCCATTAATAATGCGATGCCAAAAAACAGCAGGGTACAGACGGTATCATTCCATTGAATCAGGTATACACAGGCTGAAAGCAGGAAGAAACTGAAAACAACCAGGTATAATCCGGCAGCTATTACTTGCGTTATTTTTCCGCGATCCACCAGTTTTCCTGAAAAGATGCGGGAGATGGCCATACCGACTGCCATAAAGGTAAAGAAGAACCCGGTTTGTGTGTTCAATCCTATTTGGCGGGCGTACATGGCGACATAGTTAGTGGTCATTCCGTAAGGGATGGAAAGTAACAGCAGACTAAGTCCGGCAGGCAGTCCTTTCATCAGGATAAAGCGGTCGAGCGAGATCGGCTCCCGTTTCACAGGAGGCTTGTAGGGCGTTTTTACCAGACTTGCACATAGAAAACCTAAAATGCAGGAACCGAATGCATAACAGAATATCGTAGCAAAAGAAACTCCCGCATCATGCAGAAACAGTCCGAACATCGGTCCGATGGACATGGCTGTGTTGTTGGTAAGCCCGTAATAACCTAAGCCTTCCCCTCGCCGGGAAGAGGGCATAATGTCTATCACTACCGTGTTTCCGCCTACTGTGACCATTCCGAAAGAGACTCCGTGAATGATTCGGAAGATAATAAATAAGGTAAGGGAACCGGCAATTAAATATCCGCCGAACATCATCATGAAGATGAAGTAAGCAAACAGATAAAGAGGTTTCCGGGCAAACGTGTCGAGCAGATAGCCGGAAAACGGACGGATACAGAGGGCTGCCACCGTGTAGCAGGAGAGGACAATGCCGATAGTGGAATTTCCAGCCTGAAAGAATTCGGATAAATAGAACGGCAAAACAGGAATCAGCAACCAGAAACCGAAGTATAGCAGGAAGTTGGCTGCCAAGATGAAACAATAACTGGGAGTAATGAGTCTATCCTTTGCCATAATGAATGTATTTGTTTCACCACAGAGGACGCAGAGGACGCAGAGTCTCACGGAGTTTTTTCTTTCTAATGACTTTCTATGAAAAACGAGCCGTAGTTGATACGGCTGAAATAAGAACTCTGTGTCCTCTGCGTCCTCTGTGGTGAAATCTAATTTAGTAAGCGCTCTCGAATTCTTTTAGGAAGCGCGTATCGTTTTCAGAGAACATACGGAGGTCTTTCACCTGATATTTCAGGTTTGTGATACGCTCGATACCCATACCGAGAGCATAACCGCTGTATATTTTGCTGTCTATTCCGTTTGATTCAAGTACGTTCGGGTCTACCATACCGCAACCGAGGATTTCTACCCAGCCGGTGTGTTTACAGAACGGACATCCTTTGCCACCGCAGATGTTACAGCTGATATCCATTTCCGCACTTGGTTCGGTAAACGGGAAGTAAGACGGACGCAGACGAATTTTTGTATCAGCACCGAACATTTCTTTGGCGAAGAGCAGCAACACCTGCTTCAAGTCGGTGAATGATACGTTTTTATCTACATACAGTGCTTCTACCTGATGGAAGAAACAGTGTGCGCGATAGCTGATAGCTTCGTTACGATATACACGTCCCGGACAGATGATGCGGATAGGAGGCTGTGACGTTTCCATCACACGGGTCTGTACAGAAGAAGTATGTGTACGCAATACTACGTCCGGGTGGGCTTCGATAAAGAAAGTATCCTGCATATCGCGTGCCGGATGGTCTTCGGCAAAGTTCAGTGCCGAGAACACGTGCCAGTCATCTTCAATTTCCGGACCTTCGGCAATGCTGAATCCCAGACGGGCAAAGATATCAATGATTTCGTTCTTTACAATGGTGAGCGGGTGGCGTGTGCCGAGTTCCACAGGATAAGCCGAACGTGTCAAATCCAGTCCGTCACAATCGTTGTCCTGACTTTCAAACATTTCTTTCAGCGCGTTGATTTTGTCCTGCGCTTTTGTTTTCAGTTCATTCAGTCTCATGCCGACTTCTTTTTTCTGTTCGGCAGCTACGTTACGGAAATCTGCCATTAAGTCGTTAATGGCTCCCTTCTTACTTAGGTATTTGATGCGGAGAGCTTCGAGTTCTTCGGCATTGGAGGCGTGTAAGGCTTCCACCTCTTTCAGAAGTTGTTCAATCTTAGCTATCATATTTTTGATGTATTGTTATTCAGTTTCTTAGTAAAAACCGTGCAAAGATATAATTTTATCACGAACCATCGAAATAATTTGTATCTTTGTTGCCGATATGTACCGAAAATCCGGCAACTTATGAAAAAGATTGTTTTCTGTCTTCTGCTTTTAACCTTTTCTTTTCGCCTTGCGGCCCAAATTGACTATTTGGAGCCGGTGAAGCCTTTTTCCACTTATACAGGCGAGTTAGGCGAATATTATCGTAGTGTGTTTTCTTTACTTAATACAGGCTTCCAGAAACAGCCTTATGCGCGTTTTGCAGCTATCCCTTCCTTTTCGCCGGAGTATGCAATGTCGGTAGAGAAGAGGAACGGACGTTATACGCTGGTTTCGAACACATTATCGCGTACTTATTGGCAGGCGGAGAAGGGAACGGTGACGGTGGATACTAAATCGGTTGTCATTAGTGCTTCCCTATATCAGTCTTTAGGGGCTATCTTTCGTTTGGTGACAGAGCAGGTACAGGATTTGGACGGTTCTACGGCTGGTTTGGATGGAATTGTTTATTTTTTCTCTTCTACGAATGCCAAAGGTAAAGAGCAGATGGGACGTAAATGGTCGCCGGAAAAGGGAACGTTGATGGAACGTCTCGTGTTGGTTTGTCAGTCGGCTTATATGTTATCCCGGGGGGAAAATATTTCGGAACAGACGTTGGCAGTGGAGGCTGCTGCTTTATTAAAAGCATTGCAACAGCGTACCAAGGAAGAGCCGGATGCTTATAAGCGGCCGATGTATATCGGAATTTATCCGGTGGGTCCCCGTTCAAAGACACTTTCCGGAAGACAGGTGGAGGAACCTGCTCATTTCTCTGCGATGACTCCGGAAGAATATATTGCCAGTGAAATGGTTTATCCGTCAGGGCTTTTGGAGAAGAATGTTTCGGGTTATGCTTTATGTGAGTTTACTATTGATAAGGAAGGGGTTATCCTTCGTCCTCATATTCTACGTTCCACTCATCCGGAATTTGCAGAGGAGGCTCTCCGCATTGTCAAAGGGATGCCGAAATGGTCACCTGCATTGGTGGGAGGAAAGCCGGCGGATAGTAATTACACTCTTTATGTTCCTTTCCGTCCGCAACTCTATCGGAATAAATAAGCAACTTTGCATCCAAAGTCCGATTAATAAAAAAAGAGATATTGCATTTATAAGTTGAACTTATACTCTCTCCAATAAATAAAAAAAATAAATTTGCTGTCATCTGTCACAGATTGTAACTTAACTGTTTGATTATGAAAAGTTAATGGCGTGACAGCAGCATGGTGACAGCACTGTGACGGCAATAATGCTGTCACTGCAAAGCAAAGAAGAGATAAACGCACTGCAAAGGCGGTATGGTAGAGATGCATACCCAAATCAAGTAAAAATCACAGATGAAGTTTCATTGCCTGAATAGTATTAACCACAGGCAGATAAGCTATTTTATTTATTACCCCTGTACATACGGGGCGGGATCTGCCTTGTAACCGATAGTTTCAAGCCTTGAAACTATTGGTTTTGCGGTGCGAAACTACAGTTTCATCGCCTTGAAACTGTAGTTTCTCCTGCTTGGAACTATTAGTTTCTCTTAGGTGAAACTATAGTTTCACACTGATGGAACTTTAGTTTCTCGCCGATGAAACTATTCCCCCATGTAGTTGTTTACTTATTTATCTTATATAAAATTCCATTGTAACTAAAAAGCTTGTCATTTATTATCTTTCTTTTCAGAAAAAAGAAGTATATTTGCAATCAAGGACCGGACCTTTGACAGCCGGACTTGTATTTATAGGACATTTAATTTATCTAACAGGAAACTAGCAATTTTCAAACAGATGATAAATCAAATGTCCGTGCCAAGCTTATATCCTTATCGATATATAAGTTTTGGTGCGGGCATACTGTATTTTCATCTGTCGGTTTTGCTAGTACCGCTGTTGGGAAATATATGTATCGTTCGCACCTTTTTTATATTTGGTTGCGACGTATACATCTAAAAACAAAACGAGGTATGACAACAAAACAATGGATTGGTATTGAAGAAGCAGCAACCAAGTATCAGGTATCTACCAGACGTATTATTACTTGGTGTAAAAGACAGGAGATTATTTATTCAGAAATCGGTGATTATCTGATGCTTGATGAAAACAGTCTGACGGATTGTCTTGAACGAAATATCCGGTTCAGTCTTTCCGAAGAAGAACACAAACGCCGGATGGATGAGAAGATGAAGGAAAATGAAGAGGAACTTTTTCTGCTTCAATCGCTGAAAGAGTTGACCCCATTGATTCGGTTAATAATAAAAGAGCTTGCCGGAATGATAAGAAATGATGAAAGACGGCAACTGTTTCTCTATACCGTCTTGCAAGGAAACATCAAGGATTTTAGTGTCCGGAAACACATGAAATATCGTCAAGCGCAGAAAGTATTTGAGGGACTTGTACAGGAAATAAAATCTCAAGCGGGATTCCTTAGGACTTATAAGGAAGAAAATATCCGCCTTAGAGCAACAATAAGGGCGTATGAAATGAAATCCCGCCAGAATGGCTTTGATAATGATATGCTCATGAGGGAAGCAGAAGAGACGAATCCGGAAATTTTTATTCCCGAAGATATAAAAGCGGCAAAGGCTTTGCTCGATACTCCTATCACAGAATTGAAATTTGATATTCGGTCGCAGCGGATCATTTCTGAAGCTGATATAAAAACGCTCCGGGAACTGCTACAAATCACTTCTCAATATGGGTTTAGGAAATTGCGTGATATGTTACGGAATTTCGGGCTGGTTTCACAAAAGAAAGTGGAAAAACGCTTGAAAGAGCTGAATGTGCTGGACGTTGCCGGTAACTGTAATTTATATAGGTATCTGGATGAATGACACAGATTGGGCTGGAGTGTTTCTTTGATAGTATAATAACATGACTGATTTCTTCAAAAATCATTAAAATAGAAAACTTTTCTTCGTTTGTATTGTCTTATAGCCATAAACTTTTAAAACGAGAAATTATGGATGATATGATTAACAGGCATGATTCGATAGCCGAAGAAAATATCGAACCGAATGGTCGTCCGGCTAAGAACCAGTTTGAGGAATGGAGTGGCGAGGTTGCCGACCGTGCCGATGACGCATTTAAGAATGACAAGAAAGACGGTCCCATTAAAGACCGTGAGAAACGTATAAAAGAAATGGACGAAGTGATTAAAAAGGACCTTGAATAAAGGTCCTTTTTTGTTTTCTGCGATACGGAAAGATAGTACAGAAAGATGCATACGGATAAATAAAAATAAGAAATTATACTATCATCCAGTAAATCAATATAGGTATTAAAATTCCTATTATCGTTAGAATTCCGCCAATGCCCCACAATCCCTTTTTCCCGGGAACAATCAGTAACCCGGTGATGAGCAAAATAAACATGAGTAAGAGGAATGCATCGGAGGTTATTGTCCATAAAGAACCCGGATTGCGATGTAACTTATTCAATGCGGTTAGGAAAGCGGGACGATGCATTTCTTTGATAAATGCCTGCTGGCTGGTTGCATCCAACTTGATTACCAATTGCTCTTTGCCAAAGATGGTCAGTTTGTTTTTACTGAGGCTGAAACGGTTATACAGGTCGGGATTGCATGAGAGATCGGAGATAATCTTTCGTGCATCGGCTTCTGTAAAATCGTCTTTATTGGCAGGGAGCTGGAATATATAGTCCACTGTGCGTTCCTTTTTCTGATTCATGAATGTAAATTCTTTCCGGTGGTTGAGCAGGAAGCCGGAAAGGAGATAGACAAACAGGATGCCTGCACAAATGAAAGATACATAACGGTGCGTTAAACGTAAGTATTTTAGTGTTTTGGGAGATAACATTTTTATATAGAATTTACTAAGTTAGTGAATGTCCAATTCGTTTAATATGTATTGGGAATGTGAGTATTGCTCCAAAGTCCATAATACATAGCGGATATCTACTGCGATGTTACGGCTTTTCTCATTGCCTGCAGTTTCGTAATCGGAACTAAGTCCCTGCCAGATACGGTCGAAGTTGATACCCACCACTTCTCCTTTGGCATTCAATACCGGACTGCCCGAACTACCCGAAGTGGTATGTGCATCTGTCAGGAAACAACAGGTGGGTGTCACTTTCTGGTTAAAGTAGTTACTGGGTTGGCGTTGTTCGATGAGTTTGACGAAACGTGCCGGCAGATTGAAGTCCTTGTTTCCGGCATAAAGGCGATGACGGCTGAGCATTCCGTCAACAGTTGTAAATGGAGTATAGATGACTCCTTCGCTGGGAACGGCTGCCTTTACTTTTCCCGTAGAATAACGCAGGGTGCGGTTAGCGTCAAATGCAATTTGTGTCCCCTTGTTCTTTTCAGCGTATGCTTGCAGATACAAGGAGTAGAGTTTCATGTTTTTATTCTGATACGCTTGTTTCAAACGGTTTATTTTTTCTACATACACCAGATAGAAACCGAGTGACAACTGATACAGCCCATCTTGTGACAGTGCAGCTGTTCCTTGTGTCGGTACACTGTCCAGAAGTGCGAGCATACTTTCCTGATTACGCAAGGGGGAATGATCGTACAGGCTGTCTATATAGGCAGAAAGATGTTGAGGGTAATGCTTTTCTACCTTTTTCAATGCTGTGGAGTAGAAAATAGAATCTACGTGATCCAGATAATAAGCCAACATCTTTTTCATGATATATTTGTCGTCTTCAGGTCTGAAATCACGATAGAATGCTACGGTAAGCGGTTTCAGTTTGCGGATTTCTCCTTTCATGGCAGTCTTTACATTTTTGCCTTTTCTTTGTTCCATTTGCACCAGTTTTTCAAATTTTCCGGCAAAAGGGATGACGTTGGTACCGTAAAGTGCGACTTCGCGAAACATCTGGTCTGTGAAGTTCAGTTGGGTAAGACGTTCGTAGTTTGCTTTCATATCATCGAGCAATGTTGCCCCGTAGCGTTGCGTACGGGTGTCATCAGACAGAATCCATTCTGTCATCGCCTGTTCCTCCTGCTGTTTCCGGGCAATGATGCCGGATTCTTTCACACCACTGATCTCACCAATTGATTTTAGATAGACATTAGCAGCGCTTCCGGCCTTAATGTTATAGTAGGAATAAAGCGAGTCGGCAGCCGTTTCTTTACGTTGTGTGTAGAAGTCGAGCTTGATTTTGGCAATATCTGCTTCTGCTTGCGTGTCTTTGAATACAATTTTCTCAAGGGCGAACGAAGGGACATATTGCCTTGTTTGTGCAGGATATCCGGCAACCATCACAAAATCATCGGGTTTCACTCCTTTGGTAGAGATAGACAAATGAGCGTCGGGTTGATAGGGGCGGTTCTGCTTGTTGTAGGCTGCCGGTTGGTTTTTATCGTTGGCATAAACGCGCAAGATGGCGAAATCGGCGGAGTAACGGGGCCATTGCCAGTTGTCTGTGTCGCCTCCGAATTTCCCTATCGAGATGGGGGGAGCGGCTACGATACGCACATCCTTGAAGCTGCGGAAGACAGCTAGGATGTATTGTCTGCCACCAAATAAGGAGTAGATTTTTCCTTCTACACCGCGACCTTTGGCTTGGGATTTGACAATTTTATTCCCGTTCTCGTTGATCTTTTGGGTAAGTGCCTGATCGGTAAGATTCCCGGTATCTTGTGTGATTTCCGTCGTTACGTCTTTGATAGTGATTAATTGATTGACCTGTAAATTCGGAAGATAAGTCTCTTCGCTGCGTTGGGTAGCCCAGCAGCCATGCTTCACGTAATCGTGGTTTGCATCGGAGATATGTTCGAGATAACGTGCGACACAGTGGAAGTTGGTCAATACCAGTCCTTCACCGGAGATGAAAGAGGCACTGGCAGAGGGAGAAAATGTACTGTTGTCATAACTTAATGAAAGGATAGCATTCGACAAGCACGACTGGTTGATGTCGTAAATGTCTTTTTCACTAAGACGCAATCCCTGTTTTTTCATTGCCTGATGTACTTTTCCTTGTATTTGAGTAGGTAGCCAGAAGCCTCCATCGGCATGCACGGGTTGTATGCACAACAGGCAGAGGAGGTAGAAGGCGGAAATAATGGTAGTTAGCTTCATTGTATTTTGTTTTTTAAATAATTATTCCAGGTAGAAGGATTAGTTGTTAACTGTTCGCGGATGCGGGTAAGATGCTCGCTGACCGTCGGGGAGAAGAGTACACTGAAAGAGGAGGTACGTGCTTCTGTTAGCAATGATTGCAAGGTCTGGAGATAGCTTTCCTGCAAATGTCGTGTGAATATGTCCGGTGTCTTGTCCGTAAAAAGATAGTTGGCAGAGACTTCCAGATAATGGGCGTAGGTAAATCCTGCTGGTGTTTCGTTCGAAGAGATTCGTTCGGCAATGATTCTGCCAAACATCTTTTCAATAATTGTCTTTTGTGCTTTTATGATGGCTTCGGTTGGGTTGCCGGCATATTTGCATACGGCATCCGTCCGTAGGAAGTCGTATCCGCCAAGCAGTTCTTTCCAAAGAAATTCGACAGCTTTTCCGGATACTTCATCGGAGAAACCAATAAAAGGAATCACACGTTCCAGATGGTCGAAATAGGCTTGCTGCAAATCGGTATAGGTGGCGGGCATCTCCTCAAACGGGTTATCTGTCAGACGTTTTTTGTTCCATTCCGGCAATTGCGTCAATATTTGTTGAAGGTTGCGGATTCCGTAGGTTGCCGATGCGACAGGGTCGTTGCCGAGATCGGAGGTTTGAACGGTAGGATCAGTGGGGATGGTGCTCGGTGCTATGCGTCCGCAATGATACATGGGGTCGTTTTGTTTTTCATCTATCCATCCGGCTACAGTTCGGGTGTTCTCGCGGGAGAGATAGGCGTATCCGATACGGATGGCGTATCGGTCGTACACTCCCAACAGGGGAGGTAATACGTAACGGACGCCGTCTCCCGGTTGGGCGACATAATTGAACCGGGCATAATCCATGATGGACGGGGTGGTGCCGTAACGTTCTGTAAATTCCGGACGGCGCAGGTCTTCTGTATTATAGGCATACGAGGCTTTGAAATTATGTTCCAGTCCGAGGCAGTGGCCTATCTCATGGGCGGCGGCGTAACGGATTAATTGTGCCGTTATGTCATCCGGTAGTGTTTTCGTGCGTGCCGCAGGATGGTAGGCTGATGTTTGCAGGAAATACCATTTGCGTAGCAGGGCTATGACATTACTGTGAAACAACACATCTGCTTGCAGAATTTCTCCTGAACGCGGGTCTACCCAGTGTTTCCCCATTGCGTTCGGGAAATCGCTGACTACATATCGGAAACAGTTGAAACGTATATCGTTCGGATCGAACTCCGGTCCGGCTTCGGCGTATGTCTTTGCTTGCATAACTTCTTTAAAACCAATCTCTTCGAATGCTTTGTTCCAATCCAGTATTCCTTTGCGTATGGCTTTTTTCCAAAGAGGAGGGAAGGCATCGTCTATATAAAAAACGATGGGTTGTTGAGGCTTCACTTGTTTGCCTTGCAAATAACTGCGTACATCTTTAGGAGAGGGGACAATCCGGAAGCGGGTGATGTAGTTTTCCGCTGCGATTGAGGAAGTATCGAAGTCGAATTTCCGTTTAGGGATATTGTCATATCCTACCCGGGCATCGTGTATACGTGGTTGCATGGGTTGCTCAGGCAGTAGTAACAGCGATTTCCGTATCGTAGTGAGGAAAGGCTGGGTGGTTCCTTCAAAACCATACTGTACGCTGACTTCCAGGTTCTTTTCGTGGACGTCTACCTGAAGTATTTTATTGAGTTGGGGCAGGGAACGTCCTGGTGACGTTTTCCCTCCAAAAGGGTCTACACTTTCTATGGGCTCACTAAGAAATTTGCTCCAGTTTACAACAATCGAGCTGTCTGTCTCCTGTTCTATTTTCCAGGATTCCGCTATGGGAGTGATGGCATTGCGCGCATAAGCCGGATATGAAAGATGAGTTGTGTCCTCACATAAGTTTTTGGAGTCGGGACGTAACAGATATAACTGTTCTTTGTCATATTTGAAACGTATCCATACCGGATCATAAAGTCGCTGGCCTGCATAAAGTTTGACTTTATTATTGGGAGAACTGACGGTCATCACACGGGCTGCTAACAGGAAATCCCG
Organism: Bacteroides sp. D55t1_190419_B8; assembly: GCF_015558905.1. NCBI lineage: Bacteria > Pseudomonadati > Bacteroidota > Bacteroidia > Bacteroidales > Bacteroidaceae > Bacteroides > Bacteroides sp. D55t1_190419_B8. The sequence continues at coordinate 132,293 of NZ_JADMOU010000010.1, read as the reverse complement.
GTTTATCAATCGTTTGGGTATTTCTACCAAACATCCTTTGGCGTTTTGCCGGATGTGAAACATGGGGGCAGAGTTACCCCAAAGGAGGGTGGGAAAGAGCAGCAGGAGTAGCAACCGAAGTTTGTTATTGGCAATTCTCATCATGATTGGTGTAAATTATCTGGTTGTTTTTTGTGGGGTGAGGAAGGTTAATGGTACAGTCCGAGACTTATTCCGAACATTTTGGAATCGGTTTTCTTGTCGGTCTTCAGATATGCTCCTGTGGCTTTGACGAACCACACGTTGGTGTGTTTTTTTATAGTTACAGGCATTTGATATTGTATTTGCAATTTTCCGTGCGCATACGATGCTCCATAATAGGTTATGTCGGGTAAAAGCACACTTTGGGCGTATTCTGTGGACGGATCGTTGAGTGACAGGTCCGATGATAGCGAGATGTGATATCCGGCTTCTGCTTCTATCCATAATGAACGGTTGTTTTTGCGCAGGAATGAATATCCGCTTTCCATGCAGATAGTTGCCTGGCGGACTGTAAGTGATGAAGACGGAAGATTGTATTGATCTTCTACCGATTGGAAATAGGCGCGTGCGCCTGCGTAGGCTGTGGCTTCTCCGGTGTGATGATTACTCCACAACAGGCGGTAGTGCAGATTGGCATTGAGTAAATCGACGGTGTAACGTTCGTCATACGTGAGAAGTGTGTTCCAGTAGGAGGATTCGATACCTGTTACCGGATCTTTTTCTATTATTTTTTCCTGACGGTATTCGTCGGCTTTTCCTGTCTGATAGTTAATGGAAATGTCGATGATGTGTTCTGTGCGTCCGGATTTGATCCGGTTCATAGAAAGCAGGTTGTAGGTGGTAGTGTGATATTTTCCCGGTGAATATTTGATGTCTCCCCATACGTCTTCGTTGCCTTTGGCGTATGAAAGGGTGGTAAGCGTTTGAATCCGTTCGTTCTTATATTGATAAGACAATTCACCGCCAAATTCATGGTTGACGAATTCACGTTCAAAACCGGAGTAACCACCAGTGGTACCATCAGCATTTTCCATTCCGGTAAAGGTGTAGTATTTGAGGTTCGGATCGGTTTGTACGGTGGTGATGTTGGGGATTTTTTCTTTTCTGCGATGGTAATAACCGCTAAGACCCAGCGAGTGTTTGTTCCACGTGTAGGTGACGGCAGGAGTCAGTTGATAGTCTGCCAGATTGGTGCGTGAACGGGGGTCTTTTAGTCGGGAAAGATCTCCTACTTTATAATCCAGTCGTGCGCCGAAAGTGAAGTTTTTGATAGGCAGAGTGGCTAACGCTGCCGAGAGGTCGAAGTTCTGGAAGTCGTACTTTCCTTTGATGGAGCTTCCTGAAAAGTAAGGATTGGAGTGGTGGCTACGCAATACGTCGCTCCATGAACGGTTGAATTGCCGTCCCATGTCAAAGGTAAAACGCCCGTATCCGTAGAGAAATTTCCCAATTTTTTGGTATCGTTCTGAAGTGAACAATAATTTGTTTTGCTCATCACCGTCCTGAACCCGATAGTGTGTGCCTTGCTGATGAGAGAATTCGAAATAACTGATTCCCCGGTTGGTCAGCGTATCCAAAGAGAGCCCGGCAGGATTCAGGGTACGTCTCCATAACTGGGTAGCATCGGCGTACTCGTATTTTTCTTTTGTCTGTAATTCGATATCTTGGGCATGTATGTACAGTGCAGTTACCATCAGACCGGTAAAGAGTATATATCGATGGTTCATCATCATTTCTGAATTGGTTTAATTATTTCGTGAAGTAGTTGAAGAGACTGTACCGGAAGGTTATATGTTCTTGGGGCACAGTCTCTTTTGTTTTCTATTATTTGTATTCCTTCGGTTTGATTTCACTTGATACGGCAAAATCGTTACTGCTGTTATTGGTATCAGCAAGAATGGTGCGCCCGTTTTCTGTCTTGGCTGTTTTGCGGTAAACTACTTCTCCGGTATATCCGGTGGTAGCCTCCGTGTATTGATAGCCTGCATCAATATAGTTGTAAAGACGTTTAGTGTTTTTATCTACTCCCGTACTTTTGTTTTTCAAACATTCTACACCATCCATTATGTATTTTACAGGGGTTTTGACAAACTTGCTTCCTTTATCCTTGCCGTCAACGTATACAGTTTCCCATGAGGTCACATCTTCATCTGTACTGAATAATACAACAGAACAGGGGCCACCTTGTACCAGGTTCATATTACTGATTGTGGGAAATGTTGTATATATCAGTTCCACAGCCGGGGTTGCAGGATTGTTGGTTGTTTTCCCCTGCGTATCTTTAGCCTCAAAGTCGGCTTTGGATAAATCTACTTCATTATTTCCTGTGTGGTCGATGGCGCTATTGGCAACGATTATCGAGGCTCCCGGTGCAACTTCTGCGACTACATTAGATGGGAAACGGTAAATCTGCTTTAGGTAAATATATTCCGGTGTGGAGCCAAGCGTATATGCAGGAGTACTTTCCGACTCTACCAGTCCGAAATAAAGTCCGGCTATATCAACGGTTTGGTCCGAGTTATTAAAGAACTCAATGTACTTACCTGCCAGATAATTTTTATTATTGTTGTCTTTGGTTCCTGCATAGTAAACTTTGCTGATAACAATTGATTGTTTGGCAGAAATACTTGTTTGAAGTTCGATGGTTGCTGACGAACCGACAGTATATTTCAATAGACTGCCGGAAATCACATAATTTTCATTTTGCGGATCGTTGCCTGTCATTTCTTCATATTCTTCTGCAGTGATTTCGCAGGAAGTAGAGATGTCATACAAATCGGGAATCACTCCTTCGAAAGTGGCTATACCTTTTTCGTTTGTAATGGCGGTGTATTTACCCATTGTAACAGTGTGCCCTGTATATAGAATGTCGGACTTGAATCCTTCGGGCATGGATACTTTCACTTGTACGGTCAATGCTTGTGTGGCATTGTCGTCAGAGGAACATGCAGCCATGATAACTGTGACAGCCGCAAACATCATTTTTGTAATAAAAGAAATTGTTCTATTCATATTGTGATTTATAAATTAAAGAATAATTCGACACCAAAACTGAAATTACCTGTATTACGCTGTACTAGCGTGTTGGAGGTAGAGTTTTTGAGAAAAGGTTCGTAAAAGAGTATGTTGTTGGCATAGAATGAAATGCCGCCTATATTGCCCAGCTCCTTGGTGAGGCGTCCCGCCATTAACCATGTAATAGGGGCTTTGCTTGGCACATTGTCTTTAGGATTCTTGCGTTGGCTTTTCAATGATACTCCTTTTATTTTGTAGTTCTCATCTGCCAGCATATCTGCTGTTATTTCATGATAAGAGAGGTCTGTGTCTATCCATCCGATAGGGTCCATCGGAGGATTGTTGCTCTTGGAATAATTGTACCAGATGGCTTGTGTTGAGAACGAAGCTACCATACGCAGTGCCGGGATATTGGTCACAATCCGCAGAGTGTTCGTAAAGCGGCGGTAAGTGCTATAGTTTAGCCCGGATGGATATACAATTTTGAATGGAATGGTATTGGTTACCTGATATTCAGTAGGTAGATCGGTAGGATTGCTACTGTTGATGTCTGTAGAGTAGGTCTTGGATTCCATATATGCTCCTGACAGATAGAATGAAGTGTGCAGTGCCGGAATCTCGCCGAAGTCAAAGTCCATTTCTATCCCTTTATTGATAGAGACATTCGTGTTTCCTATTTTACCGGTCGTACTGAGTACAAGGTCCGTGCGTTCTGGATTATCCCAATCTATTTTTGTAGCTTGTCCAGGAGTGATAATCAGTCCTTTTTCCGCAGAATAATAGTTGGCTGTATACGTAAAATATTCTGTGGCCGATCCGAATCCGTTAGCGGTTTTATCATGATAACCGATGAGGCTTAATTTATGCTTGTCCGATAACTTTATGTCGAACCCTGCCTCCCATTTGCGATTGGTCGCATTCTTCAATCCTTTAGTTCGTTGCACGTGGTACACTTGGGTGTGGTACATCAATATTTGTCCGACTTTGTCGTCTTGAGGCATATAATTGGCAGCTACACGGTCGATGTACTTTTTGTCGGGATAGAGATAATCTAAACCGGGAGTTTTTGAGTTGAGTCCGAATCCTCCACGGATATTCAGCCATTTGTTGACGGAGAACGAAGCATTTACACGGGGAGAGAAAGAAAAGGTTGCTTCATCCGCCCACGGCTGTAAGGTGGTGAAACGTCCGCCTAACTGTATTTTCAGAAATCTGTTTTCTGATATATCCCAACGGAAGTTATCTTCTATGTAAGCGGCCATCTGATGGATGCTCGGAATATCGGAGAAAGGACGGGGACGTCCGTTACTGTTGGGTTGCAATGGGTAACGGTCGTCATCATTATAATATCCGCGGGCATTATTCCAGTCGTAGTGGTATTCCACTCCCATTTTGAAGTTCTGATATGTTTTCTTTGATTTTACGAAGAACGTGTTGCTGACTTTGGCATATACATTTCCGGGACGGCTAAGGGAACCTCCGCTTGCCTGATATGAGCTTTGCTCGAAAGGCACATTATAATACCCTGTTTCTGTGGCAGTAAGTATCGGTAGCAACCCGGACGAATTGGCAACAATGGCGCTCTTTTCCATCTCTGTTTGAGTATAGCTGACACCTAATGTGTAATTAACAGTACGTGAGAATGGTTTATTAATTGATAGTTTGCCATTATGGCTTAGTGAGAACAGCTGGTTGCGATTCTTTTGAAAAGTGCCGTCGTCGATGGCATCCGGGTCTTTTCCATTCCAGTCTTTGCCCATCATGTAACGTACCTTTGTGTCTGTATGCCAGATACGTGAAAAATCTTTGCTGTATCCCAAGCTAAAGGTGTAACGGTCGAATGACTTTGTTTTCTGGCGTGGATCTCCCCATGCTTGTGCATAGTCGAGATTGAAATTCAGGATACCGGCATCTTTGTTTAAACGCAATCCTTTACCGAGCGAGTAATTCATTGTTCCGGGATTTATCTTTCCCTTGATCTGCCAGGGAGTTTGTCCGATTTTGGAATGAACAACTACAAGTCCGGAGGTTAAATCACCGTATTCGGCAGAAGGAATACCACGGATTATTTCTACGGATTCAATATCGTCCGCACTAATTTGGCGTAAGTCTGTTCCGACAAATGCGGTACTTGAAAATCCTCCTTGCGATAGTGTACCATTGTTGGACATGGGAACTCCGTCCATTATGATACTCGAACCGAAGGCATTGGTGTTATTGTTAACAAGAGTACGGAGCTGTACATTGGAACGGGATGTCAGATCTGTATTTTTCATTAAGTGCCCCGGTATGAGTTGCATCACATCATCAAGGCTCATAGCCTGTAAATGGTCTATCGCTTGTCTGCCTATAATGGAGCTGGTAGATTCTCCGGCCGCATTTTGTTTTGCTACCACTACTACCTCTTTCAAAGCTAGCGAAGTGGGAGACATGCGGATCGTCAGATCCAGGTTTTGTTCAACGTTGATTTCCCGTTGCACAGTCTCGAAGCCTACATACGAAATATTTAATATGTATTTTCCTGTGGGGACATTTTTTAGTACAGCCTTTCCCTCCATGTCGGTTGCGGCATAAGCTCCTAGCGGATTAAGAACGCAGGTTGCCATTGGTAGCGGCTGTTTGTTTCCCCTTTCCAATAACAGGATATGGATGTCATGAGTGGTGGTTTGCTTTTGAGCAGGATAGAGTAGAATAACGGATTCATTGATTTCGTACGTCAGTCCTATTTGCTTGCAAAGGTTGTTGAGTAAAGTGCTCAATGATGTCCCTTGCGGATAATTGAGTGTTACAGTCTGTTGGCCATTAATATTCTTCTCTTCATAGACAAAATGTACATTGGCAGCTTGCCGAATCTGGGTCAGTGCAGTACGTACCGGGATATTCCGTACTGATATGACCACATTTTGGTTTTGTGCCGATACATTGGCGGCAAACAGGATAATGGCTACTGTTTGCATCATCCGGATTAAAAGATATTTTTTCATATTTGAACAACGCTTTTTCCTGTTTAATATTGGGGACGGTTCTCTGTTATCTCAATAACATTTCCCTTCTGTCTGAAGTGTACATTAGAAACTTTGGATAATATATCTACTGCTTTTTGTAATGGTTGGTCGCGGAAGATGACTCCTGCAAACTTTCGTTCACGCAATTGCGGGTCGGTAAAGGTTATGTTGACGTTATACCAGCGCGAAAGTTGTTGTACAATAGTTTCCAGTGACGTATCGGTATATTCGTATATACCGTTTGCCCAGGAAGTATATTCCTGTACCTGAACTGTTTGTGTATTAATTGTTTTTGATTGTATGACAGCTTGCTCACCGGGTGAAAGAGATTTTTGTTCTGTCCCTTTCTTTTCCTCGCAGTATACTTTTACGGCTCCTTCTTCCAAGGTTACGGTAGTTTGATTCTTCTCGTAAGTATTGACATTAAACCGTGTTCCTACTACTTCTACTATACCGTACGGGGTATGTACAATGAAAGGATGGAGCGTATCTTTGGCAACTTCAAAGAGAGCTTCTCCTGTGAGGTAGACTTCTCTTTTATTACCGGTAAAAGAAACGGGATAAGTAAGGCGGCTTTCGGCATTGGCGTGTACACGTGTACCGTCTGAAAGCACGAGTTTATATTCTCCTCCTCTGGGTACATTTAAAATATGCTTTCCTGCATTCTTTTGTATACTCGTTTGAGTGTCGTATCTTAATTCTTTTTCTGTATTTTGAGCAACTTGCATGCCGTTTGCATTAAATATAGATTTATCTTGCGACAGCAGGTCGTAAGATTCTCCGTTATTTACAAACAGGGTTGCTTTCTGTTCCCCTCTGTGTGCAAATAGAGATTGGTCATATTCTGTGAGTGTGTAAAAACTGAAAGCTGCTATTAACAGGCAGGCAGCGGCAGTGCTGCTCCAATAGGTGTACATTCGTATCCGTTTACGGTGGCGGATGCGTTGCTGGATTGATTCCCATGCTTGTGCTTCATCGCATTGTGCCGCAAATTCATTTACCCGTTTCAACCGGTACCAGTTGAGCAAAGTAATCAGATTTTTCTCCGTTTTATTATGATCTTCTTGATTCATCTTTTCTCTCGTTTTATTATATGATCCGGAATTGTGTAAAATGGGTGTCAAAAACGAGAGACTTTTTTTCTTGGAAGATTTATGATAGGTTTATCAAGAATAAAGATACTAGAAGTAATTTCTCGTTTTTACGCAGTTTCTTCATCGCTCTGGCAAGATAAGTCTTTAATGTATTGACGCTGATATGCAGTTCGCTAGCTACTGCTTTATAGCTTTTGTTTTCAATAACGACACCATAGAGTGCTTTCTTTTCTTGTTCGGGCAATGCTGCTAAAGCTTTTTCCAACTCCTTTTCTTTTTGTTCACGTTCATTCTCTTCAAGGCTTTCACATATATATAGGTATTCTTCTTCGTTTAGAAGAATATCGCTGGAGTCTATCTTTTCTCGTTTTTCAATGAATTTCAGTGATGCATTGCGAATACAGAGATAGGCATATCCTTTCAGATTGTCAGTAATGGTTTTATAGAGCTTTTTTTCCCAGAATGAAATAAAAAAACTTTGAACGATATCTTCGGATTCGGAAAAGTCATCTGTAATCTGTACTGCATACATACATAAACGGATATAGTAACGCTGAAAGAAAAGGTTGAAAGCCTTCTCCTTATCCGTGCTGAATAGACTTACTAATTCTTTATCCGTTAAATGATTCATTTTTATAATAGAATTACGCAATGCAAAATAACATAAAAATCTTAAGATATAATACTTCTTGTTTATGTTTTTATGATAAAACGTCATTGAAATACCTATTTGTAGGTATTCGATATCTTTTTGAAAGTGTAGATGTTCAGTCGGAAATGCAGCTGTAAGGCCGGAAACATGGGAGATTTAGGCGTTTTTTTCTATGAGTTTTTCTTTTGAAGGGAATAGAGGGATGGAATAGTTATAAAAAAGAAAAAAGAGTTCTGTTTTAGAACCCTTCTGCGATGTTTGTGGAGCGTATCGGACTCGAACCGATCACCTCGACACTGCCAGTGTCGCGCTCTAGCCAGATGAGCTAACGCCCCTTTTCTATCTTATATGATAACGTTTGTAAACGAATCTTTTTTGTTGCCGCAAATATAATGCATTATTCTGAAATAATTGCTATGTTTGCGGTAAATAATAGTATGAAATTAAGATATGCTGATTTATAATACAACTTTTCAAGTGGACGATGACGTTCACGACAATTTCATGATTTGGATAAAAGAAAGCTATATCCCTGAAGTACAGAAACACGGTGCTTTAAAAGCACCGCGCATTTGCCGGATATTGAGTCATCGGGAAGAAGGAAGTGCGTATTCTTTGCAATGGGAGGTGGAAAGCAGCGGGTTGCTGCATCGTTGGCATTTGGAACAGGGAGTACGTTTGAATGATGAACTGGCAAAAATATTTAAAGATAAAGTGATCGGGTTTCCGACCCTGATGGAGGTGATAGAGTGATTCAACCGGTAAAAGAAAAGATAATCCTGGGGATTGACCCCGGTACGACAATCATGGGATACGGTGTTCTAAGAGTGAAAGGAACCAAGCCTGAAATGATTGCGATGGGGATTATCGACTTGCGTAAATTTGCCAACCACTATCTGAAACTTCGCCATATCCATGAACGGGTATTGAGTATTATTGAAAGTTATCTGCCTGATGAGCTGGCTATTGAAGCGCCTTTCTTCGGTAAAAATGTACAATCGATGTTGAAGTTGGGCCGTGCACAGGGGGTAGCGATGGCAGTGGCGTTGAGCCGGGACATTCCGATTACGGAATATGCTCCTTTGAAGATAAAGATGGCTATCACCGGAAACGGGCAGGCATCAAAAGAACAGGTAGCGGATATGTTGCAGCGGATGTTGCGCTTTCCCAAAGAGGATATGCCTACTTTTATGGATGCAACAGACGGATTGGCGGCAGCCTATTGTCATTTCCTGCAAATGGGACGCCCGGCAATGGAAAAAGGTTATAATAGCTGGAAGGATTTTATAGCGAAGAATCCGGATAAGGTGAAGTAAAGCGACTGATTATAGGGATAGATATAAAGGAAATATCTAGGGGAGGTTTAAATGAAGATGGGAAGTAATTATTTAGCAATATTAGGGGTGACTACAGTGACAACAGTAATGAGCTGCTCCCCTGCGAAAAAGGAATATGCTTCTTTTGAGCTGTATCCGGTTCGTACGGGAAGTCTTATGGAAATGGAATATACGCCGTTGGCAACCAAATTCTATCTTTGGTCACCAACTGCAGAAGAAGTACGCCTGATGCTATATGATGCCGGTGAAGGCGGACATGCTTATGAAACAGTAAAGATGGAACCCACAGAAGATGAAACCTGGACAACTTCAGTAGACAAGAACCTGCTTGGTAAATTCTATACTTTCAATGTAAAAATTAACGATAAATGGCAGGGAGACACGCCGGGAATCAACGCCCATGCTGTCGGAGTGAATGGGAAACGTGCCGCCATTATTGACTGGAAGACTACAAATCCCGAGGGATGGGAGAGTGACAGGCGTCCTTCTCTGAAATCTCCTGCTGATATGATTATCTATGAAATGCATCATCGTGACTTCTCGGTTGATTCTACTTCGGGAATTAAGAATAAAGGTAAATACCTCGCATTGACTGAACACGGGACCATGAATTCGGATCGGTTACTGACCGGTATCGATCACTTGATAGAACTGGGTGTGACACATGTACATCTTCTTCCTTCCTCTGACTATGCTTCTATCGACGAAACAAAACTGGAAGAAAACCACTATAACTGGGGATATGATCCGGCGAATTATAATGTGCCGGATGGCTCTTATTCAACTGATCCTTATCAACCTGCCACTCGTGTGAAAGAGTTCAAACAGATGGTACAAGCATTACATAGAGCTGGTGTTCGTGTGATAATGGATATGGTTTACAATCATACTTTTAATACCGTTGAAAGTAACTTTGAACGTACTGTTCCCGGTTATTTTTATCGTCAGAAAGAAGACGGGACATTGGCAAATGGTTCCGGATGCGGTAATGAGACGGCAAGCGAACGCCCTATGATGCGCAAGTTCATGATAGAGTCCGTTCTTTACTGGATAAAAGAATATCATATTGACGGTTTCCGTTTTGACTTGATGGGGGTGCATGATATTGAAACCATGAATGAGATCCGGAAAGCGGCGAACAAGGTTGATCCTACCATTTGTATTTATGGAGAAGGTTGGGCAGCCGACACTCCCCAATATCCGGCAGATTCGTTGGCAATGAAAGGGAATGTTTCCCACATGCCGGGAATTGCCGTATTCTCGGATGAATTGCGTGACGGGCTTTGCGGACCTGTGTGGAAAAAGGAGAAAGGGGCTTTCCTCGCCGGAGTTCCGGGAGCAGAAATGAGTGTTAAATTCGGTATTGTGGGTGCTATTGAGCATCCGCAAGTACGGTGTGATTCTGTTAATTATAGTCAGAAACCGTGGGCGGAGCAGCCTACCCAGATGATTAGCTACGTTTCCTGCCATGACGGTTTGTGCCTTGTTGATCGCTTGAAAGCAAGTATGCCGGGAGCTACTCCCGAGCAACTGGTTCGACTTGATAAGCTTGCGCAGACGGTAGTCTTCACTTCGCAAGGTATTCCTTTTATCTATGCAGGAGAAGAAGTGATGCGCGATAAACAAGGAGTGGACAATAGTTATAAGAGTCCGGATGCAGTCAATGCTATCGATTGGCGACGTAAAACGACGAACGGAGATGTTTTCATGTATTATAAGCGACTCATAGATCTGCGTAAGTCCCATCCCGCTTTCCGTATGGGAGATGCGGAAAAGGTTCGGAAGCATCTGGAGTTTCTTCCGGTGGAGGGACAAAACCTGATTGCATTCCGCCTGAAGGATCATGCGAACGGGGATAGTTGGGAAGATATTATCGTAGCTTTTAATTCCCGTATGACTCCTGCGCGTTTGGAAGTGCCTGTTGGTAAATATACAGTGGTATGCAAAGATGGCGTGATAGATGTGCGTGGATTAGGTACGCAGACCGGACCGGAAGTAATTATTCCCGGACAGTCTGCATTGATTATGTACAAGTAACTTTTGTTTGAAGATTAAGAATCATTTTCCGGTATACATACCGATAATAGTTCCTGTAAACCCACCTGCTTTATGGGTGCTTAAGATGGTGGCATCTAAATCGTTGACTACTTCTTGCCATTTCTTCTTGTCGAAAGATAGGGTGAAGCTGTATTTTCCACCGCGTCCAGTGATACGAAGGTAAAGAGGGAGGTCGGTTCGTTTATCCTCTAGTGTAAATGTACCTTCAGTTGTCTGTTTGCCATTGTCAGTACGGACTACAGTAATCACTTGTTTTCCTTCCCGGATTGTTTTGCCAAAAATGAGATTGAATTTTTCATTCTGATAGCAGACAAGTCCGGCAAATGTTTGTTCATTGAGCGGAGTGAAACTCATTTCCGTAGTAACAGTGAAATTGGTATGTTGCTGACGATGACCAATAAAGGCGGGAGCACCCACAGTATAAATATCAGAAGCGGCAGGAGTCAGATGAAGTTTGCCTTCGTGAATACTCCACCAGTTCTCTCGCGGTGTCCGGATGAACAGCCATTCCAAAGCTAATTTCTCATCGGTATTGAAGTCATCTCTCCATCTAAAGTTACCTGTAAATGTTTGTGGCGTAATTCCGGCAACATCAGCTTTCCAATTTTCGGGACGTACAACAGTAGGAATTGCTTTCCCTTTTTCCATAATGACAGGTGTTCCCTTTTTCCATGTAACCGGAAGCAGGAATGTTTCACGTCCGGTATGGTATAAGTCACCTTCATAAGGGCGGCAAGCCAGGAATATGGCAAACCATTGTCCGTCCGGTGTTTCAATAAGATCGGCATGTCCTGTGCAGGTGATTGGATTGGCACGGTCTTCGGGGAGATCGCGTTGCGTTAAGATCGGGCTGTCGGATACGGGTCGGTAGGGACCTTTCACATGGTCGGAGGTGAAAATAACCTCTGAATGATTGACGGATGTGCCACCTTCAGCAGCCATCAGATAATATTTTCCTTTGATTTTATAGAGATGGGGTCCTTCTATCCAGATAGGGTGTTTGCTTTTGTCTACGCCTCCATCTACGATGACTTGTTTTTTCCCGAATGTCTGGTCGGTGCCCGGATCATAGTTGTGAATCCAGATGGCACGATGCCCGTCATATTCCGGTATTCCTATTGGTGCGTCATTATGAACGAGATATGCTTTTCCATCTTCGTCGAAGAAGAGGGAAGGATCGATTCCGCCAACTTCAGGAAGAAGGATCGGGTCGCTCCAACCTTGTTGCGGGTCTTTCGTTTTTACAACAAAATTGCCGATGCCATCTACGCAGGTGGTAACCACATAAAAAGTGTCATTAGCAGGATTATAGCTGATGGCTGGTGCATAAATACCTCCGCTTAGGCGGATGTTGTCGAGTTTTAATTGTGAGGGACGGTCGAGTACGTGTCCTATTTGTTCCCAATGTACGAGGTCACGGCTGTGTAGGATTGGGATTCCCGGATAGTAAGAGAAAGAGGAATGTATCATGTAATAGTCTTCTCCTTTCCGGCAGATACTGGGATCCGGGTAAAAACCACAGACAATCGGATTCCGGTATTCATAGATCGAATCAATCGGTGTTTCGAAAATAACATCTTCTCCCTGATATTCGAAGAAGTCGAAAATGGCTTCATTTGTTTGGGGAATGGATTGGCATCCGGTTATATTAAATCCGGTAGCTATGGTAAACAGGATAATAATTAGAGAAAAGAAAATCTTTTGTGTCGTCATGGCTCTACTTTATTAATGAATGAAATGGAACATTTGTGATACACGGCAAAGATAACGGCTTCTTTTCTAATTCGGATTCTTGTTTGTAACAAGTCTTATTCTGTTTGTTACATCTGTTGTTCTTTATATTCACTCGGTGAAATTCCGTAAAAGTCTCTGAATGTATTGGAAAAATGAGAGAGGTTGGAGAAGCCTGTAGCGTATGCAACTTCCGAAACGCTTAGATTCTTCTCACGTAGCAGATTGGCAGCTTGTTTCAGTCTGATAGAACGAATGAAATCTCGTGCTGACTGATTAGTCAACTCCTTTAATTTGCGGTGCATATGTACGCGGCTCATTCCAACGTTGGCTGCCAGCATCTCTACATTAAGGGCAGGATCGGCGAGATGGTCATTGATGGTTCTCATTACTTTACTCATTAAGATCTCATCATTGGACTTCATTTCTATCTTTGTTATTTTTTCTTCTACTTGTTGTTCACCTACCAGTTTGCCGCGCAGTCTTTCCCGATTGGCTATCAGATTACTGATAGTAGTTCGTAATAATTCAGTGTTGAATGGTTTTACGATATAAGCATCTGCTCCAATTTCAAGCCCTTCGATTTGGTCTTCGGCTTTCGATTTGGCGGTTAATAATATAATCGGTATATGATTGATATTGATATTCTGTTTTATTTTCCGGCAGAGAGTGATCCCATCCATTTCGGGCATCATAACATCACTGATGACGAGATCGGGTTTCTCCTTCAAAATGGTTTCCAGTCCTTCCCGTCCATTTGTACATTCATAGATACGGAAATCACTATCCAGTTCGCTACGTATGTAGCGGCGTATTTCTTCATCATCTTCTACAATTAAGACGCGATAACGTGTTTTTGCTTTGGGTTTCCTGTACTCATTGGTTTTGTTTTCTTCTTCCGTTTCATAGATCGAATCTTTGGGAAGTTGGGAGATGGTTGGTTCGCTTCCGGTTTCTTCAGGATTTTCCAGTTCCTCTGCTTTCAAGTGATTACTACCTAACGGTAGGCGGATGACGAAACGGGTTCCTTGTCCGTCTTCGCGGTTTTCTGCTTTGATGATGCCGTGGTGCAGTTCCACTAACGACCGTGAAAGATGCAGTCCGATTCCTGTACCGAAATTAGATTGTGTCATGTCGTTGTCAATCTGATAGAAACGCTCGAATATTTGTTCTATTTTGTTTTTGTCAATACCGATCCCGTTATCGGTGATATCTATTTCGAAATAATCTTTCAAAGCACCCCGGTAGGCATCGTTGTGACCGGTTTTCAATAACACTTCGATATTTCCTCCCTCATGTGTATATTTGAAAGCATTGGAAAGGACATTCATCAATACTTTGTCAAAGTTATTTAGATCAATCCATACTTTCAGAGAATCAGCACCTTCCAGTTCTTTTTCGAAAGTAAATGTGATGTTCTTTTTTTGCGCTTGATAATTGAATGTTTGCATCAAGTCATTGATAAATCCTACGATATCTGTTTCCCGGAATTTCAGATGCATTTGTCCTTTGTCCAGTTTTCGTATGTCCATCAGTTGATTGATTAGGCGTAGAATACGTTGGGCATTCCGGTAAATCATGAGATAAACCGGTTGTTTCTCGGAATGTTCGGCTAACAGTTTCTCTAACGGGCTGATGATAAGAGTCATCGGGGTACGTATTTCATGTGAGATATTAATGAAGAATTGTAATTTGGCTTCGTTAATCTGTTCCATGTGTTTTTGTCGCATCACTTCTTGCCGGTGGCGGATACGTGACAGAATGTACATGGTAAGAGCATAGATTAGTAATGCTCCGAGGCATCCCCAGATTACTTTTGCCCACCAGGTCTGGTACCAGGGTGGAGTGATGGCAATAGTAACTGTGCGGATATTAGAGAAATTATTATGGTCGCGTGCCTGTACGGAGAAAGTGTATTTCCCCGGTTTCAGACTGCTATAAGTCACCCGGTTTGTTCCCGGTTGCGTACTGATCCATTCATCGCCTAATTCTTTTATCTTATATTGATAACTAATCCGGTCGGGATTGCTGAATTCCAAAACAGAAAAATCAATGCTGAATGTATTTTCATTATATGCCAGTGTAAATTGCTCGGTATCCATGACAGCAGTATCAGTGATGACATTGTTGCCGGATTTATCCCCTTTTTTCACAGGGCGGTTAGCAACGTGAAAGCCGGTAATCAATACATTCATTTCTTTTTTGATTTCGGTGATATCCTGGGGGTAGAAAGCTGTTACTCCATTGGTACCTCCAAAAAATATCTTGCCGCGTTTATCTTTAAATACAGCAGTGCGTGTAAACTCATTTCCTTGCAGACCGTCGCCTGCATAATAGTTGATAAACTTCTTTTCCGGAGGATTCAGTTTGGAGATTCCCTGATGGGTACTGATCCATATATTTTTTTTCTCGTCTTCAGCCAGGCCGCAAATAATATCACTGGGGAGTCCATCGGCAGTAGTGAAAAGTACCGGTGTTAGTCTGTCTTTATTCAGGCAGACCAGTCCTTCGGAAGTACCAGCCCAGATCTCTCCATTACTACTTTCCAATAAACTGTAAACGACATACCCGGGGAGGAGATTGTTTTGCTTTTTATAATTGATAAAATTGTCCGTTTGAGGATTGAGTACGGCCAGACCTTTATAAGTGCCGATCCATATCATTCCCTCTTTATCTTCCAGTAGGTAGCTGATCCAATCGTTCGGAAGACGGTTGATGCTCCAGTCATCGTTTTCGTTGCGGGTAGATTCGTAATAGGTGACATGTTGAGTTGGTAAATTGATTTTGTATAAGCCCGAACCATAAGTACCCACCCAGAGATTCTTGTTTTTGTCTTCAATGATGCAGGAAACTTTGGGCTTGCCTGCGTTAAGATTTCCTTGTAAAAGAGAGGTGGCATCTTGACATGTTCCGGTTTGTTTGTTCATCCGTGCCAGACCATCGAAGTAAGATCCTAGCCAAAGTTCCTGATTGGAATCTTCATAGAGACATAGGATAGTGCCGGGGACAGATTGGGGATTACCTGCCTGATGGGTGTAATGGCGTAATTGTTTTCCCTGATCGTTTATGGCATATAATCCGTCGTTATCCGTACCTATCCAGATTGTAGCTTGTTCATCTGTATGAATAGCCATAACACAGCTGGAACCAATAGTGTTGTTGTGTATTGATTTGTAGCCATAGTAGTCGAACTTGTTTGAAATGCCGGGCACTAGTATCAAACCTTTCTGAAAAATGCCCAGCCATAAATTGTGATCTTTATCTTCGATTAACGAGTGAACCTTGGATTTGGAGAAGTCAAAGGGACCCGCATTAATCTCACTGTCCACAATAATATCTTGTTGAGGCTGATATTCTTTTACTCCTTCACCGTCTGTTCCTATGATAAGTTTTCCACGGGTATCAATGATGAGAGTCCGGATATTCAAATTCATCCGGTTTTGGTAGAGGACAGGTTCGAAGTTTCCTTCCTGTCGGGATGATAGTCTGAAAAGACCTTTTGTCAAGGTTCCTACGAAAATTTGTCCGTGTGCATCCTCACAAATGGCAGAAACGTCATCGCCTGCTATATGATAAGGTGCTTTATAGCTTTTAAGCTCTTTACTTTCCGGAGAATAACGGTACAGTCCTTTTTCTTCTGTAGCAATCCATAAATTTTGCCGGGAATCTTCGAAAATGACATTCAGGTAGTTACTACCTATCCGGTCTGTCAGTTCGGTTTCGATATGGAAGGAGGCGGGATTGCTGTTCTTTTTTAGGGATATGGCGCCTTGTCCGGAAGTTGCTATCCAAAGATCTCCGTTCCGGCGTTCAATAATGGAAGTGATATGAGGATTTTTTCGTCCGTCTTTCCGAGAGATGAATAATTCGTGAAAGTTATCTGTGGCGCGGTCATATCGTTGTAAGCCATTGATGCATCCGATCCAGAAATTACCGCGACTGTCTTCGAATAATGTCCGTACATAGTTGTTTTTCAAGCTGGTGCTATCCGTAGCATTATGTCGATAGATCGAGAAACGTGTCCCGTCGAATTTATTAAGTCCGTTTTCGGTAGCTATCCAGATAAATCCTTTCCGGTCCTGATATACGGCATTGATCAGACTGTTGGAAAGTTCTTTGTCTGTTGAATAGAATTTGCCGGTCTGTGCTTTCATAACAGGAGTGCTTCCTATCAGGAAACAGTATATGGAAAAAAGGAATAGGATTTGTGCTTTCATACTCATTAATATAAGCAGGGTTTATTGGTGCTTTTTATATAGACAAAGATACTATATTAAATTAAAATAGCATTAGCTTTGTTACTTTTCCTTTTACTGATGTTACGTGCAAACCCTTTAGGGATGCTTCTGGGAGGGGTATGTAACGGGTGTGCAATAGCTTGTAACGTACATGCAAGTGTATGTAACCGCCTGTCAATTGCTTGAAACAAAATCTCCACCTATGCTTGATATATTATCCATAAATTTGCATTAACCAAAAAAATGAATTGTCGGACACCTTAAAATAATAACTGCTTATGGAAACATGAATTCCTTACTCTATTCCTTATTATAAATAAGAAGAGAAAAACCTATAACTTGGATTAACCACTATCATTATTAATTAAAAAAATGATTTTATGGAAAGCACAAATCATTATTTTCGACCGTTAGGTCTTATCATTCTTTTCTGCCTCTTCCCTGTATGGGTATTGGCACAGACTGTTTCCGTGACGGGAGTGGTCAAAGATGCATCGGGCGAACCGATTATCGGAGCCAGTGTAGTAGAAGCTGGCACTACCAATGGTATAGTTACCGATTTGGATGGTAATTTTAAGTTGAATGTATCAGCCAAAGGTAGCTTGAAGATTTCTTTTATCGGATATCAGACACAAACGATTCCTGTAGCCGGGAAAAAGCAGTTTGATATTACCCTCAAAGAAGATGCAAAAGTATTAGACGAAGTAGTAGTAGTTGGATATGGTCAGATGAAACGTAGTGACCTGACCGGTTCTGTTGTATCGGTCAACGATGAAGCCATTAAGAAATCTGTAGTGACTTCCGTTGACCAGGTACTGCAAGGACGTGCTGCTGGTGTGCAGGTACAGGCTAATAGCGGTATGCCCGGTGGTAGTTCTTCCATCCGTATTCGTGGTATCAACTCTTTGAATGCCTCCAATGAACCTATCTTTGTCATTGACGGTATTATCATCGACGGTTCCACAGGTTCGGGAAGTGATAATGCACTGGCATCTATCAATCCTTCGGACATCGTCTCTATGGACGTATTAAAGGATGCTTCCGCCACTGCTATTTATGGTGCGCGAGCTGCAAACGGTGTGATTATGATTACTACCAAACGTGGACAGAAGGGTGAGGCGCAAATAACTTATGACGGATATATAGGATGGCAGGAAATGCCTAAAAAACTGGATATGCTGAATCTGCGGGAATATGCGGAGCATAAGAATGTTCGTTCAGGAAAAGACTATTCGGGAAATGATTGGGGAATAGTGAACAAGGATAATAACTTTGTTCGTCCGGATTTACTAGGTGAGGGTACAGACTGGCAGGATGAGATGTTCTCTAAAGCTATGATGACCAGTCATAATCTTTCTGTGACCGGAGGTACTGATAAAAGTAACTATGCTTTGGGAGCAGGCTACCTCAATCAGGATGGTATTGCTGTTGGTTCAGGGTTCAGGCGTCTGAACTTACGAGGTAGTTTTGATGCCCAGGTGAAGAGCTATTTAAAAATGGGTATTAACTTTGCGTTTAGTAATTCCCGTCAGAAATTGACTGTATCTGACGAGTCGTTGATTAGAACTGCTTTATTGCAGAGTCCGAGTGTGGCTGTTCGTAATGCTGAAGGCACATTTGACGGACCGGATACGGACGAATGGGTACAAACGAATCCGGTGGGTCTTGCCATGATTAAGGATAACCGCAACGAGAAAATGGGTATTCGGGCAAACACCTATGCTGAAGCTACTATCATTGACGGACTGACGTTTAAAACGGAATTGTCTTTCGATTATGGGGTAGCTAATACTTATAAATTTGATCCCTCATATACTTTTGGTGCGATTGAAAATACGGACCGTCAGGGGACTTTCTCCAAATCATATAATAAGTTCTGGAGTTGGAGAAATATCGTGAATTACATGAAAACTTTTGGAGTGCACAATGTGAATGCAATGATTGGTCAGGAAATGCAGGAGAGCAAATGGGAATATCTGATGGGAAGCCGTATGGGATATTTGTCCAATGCCGCAACCGACCTGACATTGGGAGATGCCGCAACAGCCAAGAATAATGGTAATAGTGGAGAAAGTTCGATTTTATCTTATTTCGGCCGTCTGTTCTATTCATACGATGACAAATATCTATTGACATTTACTCTTCGTCGCGACGGTTCTTCCAAATTCTACAAAGATAATCGTTGGGGATGGTTCCCGTCGGCTGCTTTGGCTTGGAAGGTTTCCAATGAATCTTTTTTGAAAGACAACAATATTATTAATAATCTGAAATTGCGTTTAGGATGGGGCGTTGTAGGTAATCAGAATGTGCCTAATAATGCATATAAAGCCATTTATTCATCTGTTGCTACCGTTTGGGGAACAGGATTGCTGGCTGGCAATACTCCGAATCCCGAATTGAAATGGGAGTCTACTTATTCAAGTAATCTGGGACTTGATATTAATCTTTTCCAGAACAGGATTGAATTGATTGCCGATATTTATTATAAGAAAACAAATGATTTGTTGTTGCAAGTGCCTCTTCCTGCTTACGTGGGAACTTCAGGTCAGGGCTCTACTTCCGCACCCTGGAAGAATGTGGGTTCTTTGGAGAATAAAGGACTTGAGTTGACTTTAAATACAGTGAATATTGATAAAGGCGGATTCCAATGGAGAAGTAACGTGGTATTCTCTATGAACCGTAATAAAGTAAAATCGCTGGATACGGCAACCAGCCTGATAGATAAGAGTAATCAGACAGGCGAAACAATAACCGTACTGACGCGTACATCAGTAGGAAACCCTATCGGACAGTTTTATGGTTATAAAGTGATTGGCCGCTTTGAAAAGGCTACTGACTTTTACTATAAAGATGCTTCCGGAGCAATTAAGCCGGTAGCATTGCCTGAAGGTATGTCGATTTCCAAGAATAGTGTCTGGATTGGTGATTATATTTTTGAAGATGTAAACAAAGACGGTGTTATCAATGAACAGGACCGTACTTATATCGGTAATCCTGAACCGGACTTTACTTTCGGCTTCGGTAACTCTTTCTCTTATAAAGGCTTCGACTTGAGCATTAACCTGACCGGATCGGTGGGAAATGAAGTTGTAAACTGGGGGCGTCGTGAACTTGAAAATCCACGGGGCAATAATAATATCCTGAAATCGGCGTTGGATTATGCACAACTGGCTTTGATTGATCCGAATGGTCCGGATGATTATCGGAATATACAGATTGTAGGCGGTGACCCTTATGCTTGCCGTATGGCTATTGCCAAAGGGACAGATGATTCCAATTATCGTTTCAGTGACCGCTTTGTGGAAGATGGTTCTTTCCTGCGTATTCAGTCTATCTCTTTCGGCTATACGTTCCCGCGTAAATGGTTGGCACCGATTGGTATTCAGAATCTGAAACTTTATTGTAACCTGCAGAATGTATATACATTCACAAAATACAAAGGGATGGACCCGGAAATAGGTTCTGCCAATCAGGACGCTTTGCTTACAGGCTTTGATAACTATCGTTATCCTTCTCCGCGAATTTATACATTCGGTCTGAATTTAACCTTTTAATCATTTAAAGTGACTAAATATGAAAACAAGTAAATATATATACTCTTTCATGTTGGCTGTAGCTTTGGCGTTTGCAGGATGCAGTGACTTCCTCGATTCTGAAGATAACTCCAATATCGCAGGAGATAACTTTTATCAAACGGAAGATGATTTCCGGGCAGCAACAGCTCCTTTGTATAATAAGGTGTGGTTCGACTTTAACGATAAGTTCTATTATGGACTGGGTGATGGACGCGGATTCAACCTTTGTGCGACAACCTCCAATTATATCTATCCTTTTGCCGATTTGACCGAAACCGGATTGACGGGGCCGTTAGTTTCGGCTTGGGGCTCATTATACAATATAGTACAGCAAACTAATAAGATTATTAACGGGATCAAAGGTAACTCATCCAATAGCGAAGAAGTGAAGAACCCATATATTGCTGAAGCACGGTTCATGCGTGGAGTTGCTTATTCCTATCTGGCGATGTTATGGGGAAATGTTATTATTAATGAAGATACGGATGAATTGGTAGCTAATCCAATTGTCAATACCAGCCCGGTAAGTGATGTCTATGAATTTGCGATGCGTGACTTGGAATTTGCGGCAAAATATTTGCCGGAGGTTTCTTCTGCTGCCGGACGTGTCAATAAATACAGTGCCTTTGGTATGTTGTCGCGTGTTTATCTGACGTATGCCGGTTATAGTAGTAACCCTAATAGTGCGACCCGTAATCAGGACTATCTGGATTTGGCAAAGAAAGCGGCTTTAAAAGTGATAGAAAACAGAAATTTTGAACTGATGACTGACTATGCCGATTTGTTTATGATTGATAATAATAACAACTCGGAAACACTGTTTGCTTTGCAATGGGTTAGTAATGGTACGTATGGAGAATGTAATACGATACAGGATTATTTCGCTTGTGAGTCAGCTATTACTGGTAATGACCGTGCATGGGGCGGTTATGTTTTTGCACAACCGGACGTGATTTGGGAGTATGAAAAAGGAGATAAACGACGTCAGCCGACTTGGATGGCTTATGGCGATCATTATCCTGAAATACAGAAAGCAAACGGAGGATATACTTGTGAGAAGAAAGCATCGGGTACTGTTTCCGGAATTTATTGTAAGAAATATGTTTGTGGTTCTAGCAAAGATAATGCGAAGATCACTTCCGGAAGTACTCCTATCAATACTTACATGTTGCGTCTGGCAGAAGTATATCTGATTTATGCAGAAGCTATATTGGGAAATAATCCTTCAACAGATGATGCCGATGCAATGGAATACTTTAACAAAGTGCGCAAGCGTGCCGGTTTGGAACCCCAAAATTCGATTACTTACGAAGATATTCGTCGTGAGCGTAGACTGGAACTTTGTCTGGAAGGACAGTATTGGTATGACTTGGTACGTAGAGCTTATTATAAACAACAGGAAGTACTCAATTATATCACCGGACAGGATAGGGGTACTGCTATCCCTGTAGTATGGGATGCGGATACACAAACTTTGAAGAGAGATGAAGATTCGGATGAAACAAAACGTGCCATAGGTGATATCGATTCCAGTATATTTCTTCTTCCTTATCCGGAATCGGAGACAGTGCAAAATCCTTTGTTGAAAGCGGATCCTGTGCCTTATGCATTTAAGGAAGACAGAATAACCGATTTGTTTAACTAAAAACGAGAATACGAATGAAAAGCTTGATATATAAAAATAGTATGAAAGCATTTGGCTTATTGGTGAGCCTGCTCATCTGCTCTTGTTCATTTGTTTCGTGTGACGACGATGACGATAATGGCGGAAGTTCTGTGATGAACATAACCGGGATCTACCTGGAAGACGCGAAGTCGAATGTTCCTGACCGTTTGGTCGATTTTGCCCGTTTGGGACAACTGATCCGAATTGAAGGTGAAGGATTCAACGGATTGAAGAAAGTGTATATTAATGGATATAACTGTTATTTTAATCCGGTATTTGTTTCGAATAAATCTTTTCTGGTTAGTGTGAACAGTAAAGTTCCGACTACAGAAGCTGACGAGAATGTACGTAATACAATTCGTTTGGTAAAAGATGGCGGTGAATACGTTTATGATTTCCAGATTCGTGCTGCTGCACCGTCTATAACGAGAATCTCCAACTGTATGCCGAATGTAGGTGAACCTATCATTGTTTATGGAAGTGGATTGACGGAAATAGCAAAAGTCGTTTTCCCCGGAAATGTGGTGGTGACAGATGGTATTACTTCTGATCTTGACGGTGAATATTTTATGGTGGATATGCCTGCCGGAGTTTCTGAAGAAGGCGGTTCTATTTTCGTAGAAGGTTCGAATGGTGGTGCTTATTCTCCTGCTTATTTCAATTATAAGAAAGGCTTGTTGTTGAACTTCGATGGAGTGGGTGCACAAGGAGCATGGGGCGATTCTGAAAGTATGATTCAAACAACCGAACTGGAATCTGCTTCGATTGGTGAAGGTAATGTGTCGCAAGGTGCTTACTGTCGTTTGCCATTAGAAAGACAGTTGCCGGTGGCAGCAGCGAAGAATCGTTGTGCTGAAGTTTGGACAGCTGGTAATGGCACTGATCCTGACTGGTTGACGCTGGGTGTCCCTGCTGAAACTCCTGTTGCCGAATGTGCTATTCAGTTTGAAATTTATGTGCCCGAACCTTGGTCTGAATCCGGATTCCTGAAGATTTGTGGTCAGAACGGATTCAATGGTGGAGAATGGGAGAGAGACTGTTATAATTACGTACCGTGGCTTGTAGGCGGAAAGATCGTTCCTTTCCAGACAACCGGTTGGCAGACTGTAACTGTTCCGTTCAGTGAATTCTACAAATCGAAAGCATCCAGCGGAGCTTGGACCACTTTTGCCGATGTGGCCGCTACCCGTGCATCTGCTTCTTATGCCAACTTCGGTTTCTATTTTGAGAACTCTGATATTACATTGGATAAGATCACAGGTGCGAGCTCGGATAAAGAAACAGAGTTTCTATCCAAAACAACTTCCGTGAAGATTTATATTGATAACTGGCGTGTCGTACCTTTGACGAAGCCGGAATATACCGATTTCCCGGATGAAGAAGAGGGTGCAGAATAATAATGACTTTAAATTGAAAAGATTATGAAATACAGAAATATGCTTCCGTTTGTTGCCTTGTCGGTGCTGATATTGACATCGTGTGACGATAATAAGATGGAGTGGTATAAAGACCCTACACATGGAGCGGTTACTTCTTCCGAGCTGCCTTTACAGTTGGCTGAAAAGATTTCCCGTTACAAGCCGTTGAAAGAATATTTATCCGATCCCAACTTTAAGTTGGGTATCGGAGTGGGGATGGATGAATATCTTGGTGACGAGACAACGAATACCATTGTGAATGAGAATTTTAATGATCTGACGATAGGATATGCCATGAAGCACGGTCCTATGGTCGATTCTAAAGGGAATTTGAAATTTGATAAGGTCGATCAGTTGTTTACAAAGACCACAGAAGCGGGTATCAGCATTTATGGGCACTGTCTGATTTGGCACACTAATCAGAATGCGAGTTATCTGAATAGTCTGATTGCACCGGAAGTTATTCCGGGACCGGCGGGCAGTAATTTGTTGGATCTCTCGGGCATTGAAGATGGAACCTTTGATGGCTGGGATCGTAAAAATGGAAGTGATGCGATGTCCATTGTGGAAGGAGAAGGGTTGACAGCTACTTCCAAAGCATTGAAATTTGCAGTAGGATCTTCTGTAACGGCATCTCATTCTGTGCAATTATATACTCCTGGCATTTCAGCAGTAAGTGGGCATAATTATGAAATTTCATTTTTTGTCCGTTCGGATGAACCAGGCAAAGCCCGACTGACTTTTGTTGGATTAGAGAATAATTATCCATATAAAGACTGGTATGCTACAGGTGGCAGTTGGACGGAAGCTTTTGAGACAACGTCTCAATGGCAGCAGGTGAAGATCACAGTGAATGATTTTGTTAGTACTACATTTCAGATTGCATTTGAATTTGGTTATTTGCCGGATGTGACTTATTATGTAGATAATATTGTTGTGACAGACAAAGATGCGGAGCCTACTGTGGTTAATCTGATTTCTAACGGAGATTTTGAAAGTAAGGCTATTACTCCTTGGGGAGCTTGGAGTAGTGGAAAGGCCGCGATTTCGGAAGAAGGTGAAGGATATGGAAGTTCATATTCGATGAAGCTGACTAGTTCTGTTGACGGAGGGGCGGGCAATGCATATAAGGCACAGGCCGGATATGGCTTTGATACTCCTTTGGAAGTCGGCAAGACCTATGAGTTCTTTGCTATGATTAAAGCAAGTGTCTCAACTACTTTCCAAATTCAAATTCAGAACTCAACGAGTTATGCAGGTGAATGCTATGTAGATGGAAATGTGAGCACGACTTGGACAGAATTTAAGAAAGAGTTTACAGTGTCTAAAGAGGATATGAATCGATTCTGTATCAATTTCGGAGTTAGTGCGGGTGATTATTATATAGATAATATCGTATTGTCGGAGAAAGTGGTGGAGACACGTGCTGTCACTCGTGCTTCCGGTCCTACTATCATTGAGAAGACCGACGAAGAAAAAGCCGAGATTATCAGAGATGCTATGGAAGACTGGATTTCAAAGATGGTTACCCATTGCAAACCTTATGTTCATGCATGGGACGTAGTCAATGAACCGATGGATGATGCAAAAACATCAGACATTAAGACTGGTAAAGGCAAAACTGATCTGGCTTCTGATGAATTCTACTGGCAAGATTATTTCCTGACTCCGAAAGACTATGCAGTAGAAGCTTTCAAACTTGCCCGTCAGTATGGAAATCCGGATGACAAACTATTCATCAATGATTATAATCTGGAATATAACCTCAATAAGTGTGATGGTCTGATTAAATATGTGGAATACATCGAAAGCAAAGGGGCCACAGTGGATGGTATCGGTACACAAATGCATATTGCTATTGATTCCAATAAAGACAATATTGCTCAAATGTTCCAGAAACTGGGTGCTACCGGCAAGTTGATTAAAGTATCCGAGTTGGATATTAAGGTTAACACCTCGTCGCCTACTACTGAAAATCTGGCACAACAGGCAGAAATGTATCAGTATGTCATTGATATGTACAAGAAGTATATTCCGGTGGATAAACAATATGGTATTACCATCTGGGGAGTATCGGACAATGAAAAAGAACATGTGAATTGGATACCGAATGACGCTCCGAACCTTTGGGATGCTAATTATGCACGTAAACATGCTTATAAGGGAGTGGCCGATGGTTTGGCTGGTAAAGATGTCAGCGGAGACTTTACCGGAGATTTGGAATAAATGATTTTATAACGATTAAAGAAGGGGAGAGTGAGGGTTACAGTAGTTGTTATTATCTTGGAGTGGATCGAATGAATAACAATAACTACTGTAATCCGCTCGTTCTAAAACTTTCCCTTTCCTCTTGTTTATCGGTGGTTTCAGCTTGAATGTAACATTGCAACAAGTTTTTGTAACATACGTAAACGATGATGTAACAAGCGAGTAATGATTTGAATCAGAATTTCTGGGTAAGTGGGAAGAAACTTCCTAAGTTTGCAAAGTGGAATCCCGATGGATTTCTTCTCTTGCTAAATTATCATGAAATAAAGACATATAAAAGAAAAGACAGAATGAATAAGTATTGGTTTTATAAGGTAGGGTTAGTAGTTGTGTTCCTTTGCTTCGCCTTGTTGGGCGGAGCAAAGGTTAAACTTCCGACTCTTGTTTCCGACGGAATGGTACTTCAGCGTGGGGAACCTGTCAATATCTGGGGAACGGCTGATCCTGATGAAACCGTTGATATAACTTTCCTGAAAAAGAAATATAAGACTGTTGCCGATGCACACGGTAACTGGAAAGTGACTTTGCCTGTATTGAAAGCTGGCGGACCTTATACTATGACCATTAATGATATCGAATTAAAGGATGTTCTTATTGGTGATGTTTGGGTATGTTCGGGACAGTCGAATATGGAATTGCCTGTTTCGCGGGTTACAGATCGTTTTCGCGATGAAATATCTACGGACAGCAACTATCCGATGGTGCACTATATAAAAACACCTCTGCTTTATAATTTTCATGCTCCGCAGACAGACATTCCGGGAATTTCCTGGCAAGCGATGACTCCTGAAAATGTGATGCCTTTCTCTGCTTTGGTCTATTTCTTCGCTAAAGAGATCTATCAAAAGACTAAAGTTCCGGTAGGAATCATAAATTCCAGTGTCGGAGGTTCACCGATAGAAGCGTGGATCAGTGAGGAAGGTTTGAAGCCTTTTCCATTTTATTTGAATGAAAAGCGTATCTATGAGTCAGACGATTTGATGGAGTCGATGAAAAAAGAGGAGAGGAAGAAAAGTCATGCCTGGAATGTGGCGTTGTTTCAGGGAGATAAAGGGATGCATGAGGCTACCCCTTGGTATGCTGCCGATTATGATGATAGCAATTGGAAAGAAACAGATTTGTTTGCTTCCAGCTGGGCAACAAACGGACTAAATACCATCAATGGTTCCCACTGGTTTCGTAAAGACTTTCAGGTGTCTGCACAACAGGCGGGAGAGAAAGCGACTCTTCGCTTGGGATGCATTGTGGATGCGGATTCTGTTTATGTAAATGGCACATTTGTGGGGACTGTCTCTTATCAGTATCCTCCCCGTATCTATACCATTCCTGCCGGATTGCTGAAAGCCGGAAAAAATACAATAACCATACGCCTTTTCAGTTATGGCGGTCGTCCTCAATTTGTAAAGGAGAAGCCTTATAAAATTCTTTTCGGAAAAGGTCAGCCGGAAAAAGGAGAATCGGAGATCAATCTGGAGGGGAGTTGGAAATATCATCTCGGTGCTCCTATGCCCGCTGCTCCGGGACAAACGGCTTTTCATTATAAACCCACAGGACTGTATAATGCCATGATTGCTCCTTTGCTGAACTATACGGTATCTGGTGTTATCTGGTATCAGGGAGAATCGAATGTCTCACGCAGAAATGAGTATAAAGACTTGTTGACGGCTATGATTAGCGATTGGAGACAACGATGGAATAAGTCGGATATGCCTTTCTATATCATTGAGCTGGCGGATTTCCTTTCACCCACAGATAAAGGAGGACGCACTGCCTGGGCGGAATTCCGGAAAGCGCAGACGGAAGTAGCCGATACAAATAAAAATGTTACTCTGATTAAAAATAGTGATTTAGGAGAATGGAATGATATTCATCCATTGGATAAAAAGACGCTAGGGCAACGAGTGGCAGCAGCTATCTTGATAGAAATGAATACGAAAAACTGAAAATGACCAATTTATCTATTTTATGGAGAATACAATAAAGACCAATGAAGCGAAAGGTTTCTATAAACTCTCTTGGCTTCAACGTATAGGATTCGGTTCCGGTGATTTGGCGCAAAACCTTATTTACCAGACCGTATGTATGTATCTGCTGATTTTTTATACCAATGTATATGGACTTAAACCGGAGGTGGCAGCCGTGATGTTTCTTATTGTCAGGATAGTGGATGTGCTTTGGGATCCTCTGGTAGGTGCTTTTGTCGATAAGCACAATCCTAAACTAGGCAAATACCGTTCATACCTTATTTGGGGAGGAATTCCGCTGACAGGTTTTGCTATTCTTTGTTTTTGGAATGGTTTTTCGGGCTCACTATTCTATGCCTATTTCACTTACGTTGGATTATCCATGTGTTATACATTGATTAATGTGCCTTATGGAGCACTGAATGCGTCACTTACCCGCGATACGAATGAAATCACGGTGTTGACGTCAGTGCGTATGTTTCTTGCCAATTTGGGCGGTTTGGCCGTGGCATACGGTATTCCGATACTGGTGAAGGTGTTGTCTCCCGATGGTAAAATCAATACTACTGCATCTGCTAACGCATGGTTTATTACGATGACTATTTATGCTGTTATCGGATTGGCGTTATTGGTGTTCTGCTTTAGCCAGACGAAGGAGCGTGTGGTTATGGATCAGGAGGAGACATCTAAAGTAAAAGTGTCCGACTTGTGGGTAGAATTTTGTAGAAATAAACCTTTGCGTATTTTGGCGTTCTTTTTCATTACTGCTTTTGCAATGATGGCGATTGGTAATTCTGCCGGTTCATATTATATGATTTATAATGTACGTGCACCGGAGATGTTACCCTATTTCATGGCCTTGGGCTCGATACCCGCATTCATTTTCATGCCGATGGTACCTGCCATTAAACGTGCCATTGGAAAAAAGCAAATGTTTTATGTATTCCTTTCAGTCGCTATATTGGGTATGGCATTGCTGTATATTATTTCTGTGGTTCCGGTACTCAAAACGCAGATATGGTTGGTCTTTGTGGCGCAGTTCATAAAATCGACGGGAGTCATTATTGCGACAGGGTATATGTGGGCTTTGGTTCCCGAAGTAATTTCGTATGGCGAATATACTCATGGTAAACGTATTTCGGGTATAGTCAATGCTTTGACTGGTATTTTCTATAAAGCGGGAATGGCTCTTGGAGGAGTTGTACCGGGACTTGTTATGGCTTTTGTCGGGTTCGACCAGACAAATGAAGTGTCACAATCGCCTTTTGCCGAACAGGGAATACTGTGGCTCGTAGCCGTTATTCCGGCGTTGTTGCTTTTGGTCGCTATGTTCATTATTTCTAAATATGAATTGGAAGATAATGTGATTGACAATATAAATGAGGAGATAGAATCGCGCTGTAAAAAAGGCGAATAGATAAGATAGTAGAATGTTTATTACTCAAAAATATAACGTATGAAACTCAAACGAATAATTCTGTTGTTATTGACAGTGATGTTTTCTTTTTCTTATGGAGAAGTTTTTGCGAAAGATGGAAATTCGCTGAAAAAGGCTTTGAAAAACAAGTTTTTGATTGGCGTGTCAGTGAACACACATCAAAGTTCCGGTAAGGATGTCGCAGCTGTTGAAGTTGTAAAGAAGAATTTTAATTCCATCGTGGCGGAAAACTGCATGAAGTCTTCTGTCATTCATCCGAAAGAAAATAAGTATAATTTTGCGCAGGCAGATGAATTTGTCAGTTTTGGTGAGAGCAATCAAATGGCTATCATTGGTCACTGCCTGATTTGGCATTCACAATTGGCTCCTTGGTTTTGCGTAGATAAGGACGGGAACAATGTTTCTCCGGAAGTCCTGAAGAAGCGGATGAAAGATCATATCATGACTATCGTGAAACGCTATAAAGGCCGCATCAAAGGCTGGGATGTAGTAAATGAAGCGATTGAAGATAATGGAGCATATCGCAAGACAAAGTTTTATGAGATTCTGGGGGAAGAATATATTCCATTGGCTTTCCAGTATGCACACGAGGCCGATCCGGATGCCGAACTTTACTACAATGACTACTCAATGGCCCAACCGGGCAGAAGAGAAGCTGTCGTGAAGATGGTGAACGATTTGAAAAAACGTGGAATCCGTATTGATGCCATAGGTATGCAAGGACACATTGGCATGGACTACCCGAAAATCAGTGAATTTGAGAAGAGTATGCTGGCCTTTGCCGGAACAGGAGTGAAGATAATGATAACAGAACTGGATTTGACGGTGATACCATCACCGAATCCCAATGTAGGTGCAGAAGTTTCCGCTTCCTTTGAATATAAAAAAGAGATAAATCCTTATCCGGATGGATTGCCGGAAGAGGTATCGAAAGCATGGACTGAAAGAATGAATGACTTTTTCCGTCTGTTCCTGAAACATCATAACCTCATCACCAGGGTTACTCTTTGGGGAGTAGCCGATCAGAACTCTTGGCGTAATGACTGGCCGATGAGAGGCCGCACGGATTATCCGTTACTTTTTGATCGTAATTATCAACCGAAGCCGGTAGTCGACCTGATTATCAAAGAGGCTGAAAAAACAAAATAAGTTTCTAACAGAAAAAACAGAAATAGTATGAAAACAGAAAAAAGATATTTAGTTCCCGGTGATTATATGGCTGATCCTGCCGTACATGTATTTGATGGCAAACTGTATATTTATCCCTCTCATGATTGGGAAAGTGGTATTGCCGAGAATGATAATGGCGATCATTTCAATATGAAAGATTATCACGTGTATTCTATGGATGATGTGATGAACGGTGAAATAAAAGATCATGGAGTGGTGCTTTCCACAGAGGATATTCCTTGGGCGGGCCGTCAACTTTGGGATTGTGATGTGGTTTGTAAAGATGGTAAGTATTATATGTATTTTCCATTGAAAGATCAGAATGATATATTTCGTATCGGGGTAGCTGTGAGTGATAAACCTTATGGTCCTTTTATACCGGAAGCTAATCCGATGAAGGGAAGTTACAGCATCGATCCGGCTGTATGGGATGACGGAGATGGTAACTATTATATGTATTTCGGTGGATTGTGGGGTGGACAACTTCAACGTTACCGTAATAATAAAGCCTTGGAATCTGCTATTTTGCCGGAAGGAGAGGAGGAAGCAATCCCGTCGCGTGTCGCTCGTTTGAGTGAAGATATGATGGAGTTTGCCGAAGAACCCCGTGCAGTGGTAATTCTGGATGAAGACGGTAAGCCATTGACAGCAGGGGATACGGAACGCCGTTTCTTCGAAGCTTCGTGGATGCATAAATATAATGGTAAATACTATTTTTCCTATTCTACAGGAGACACTCATTTGCTCTGCTATGCAACAAGTGATAACCCTTATGGTCCGTTTACTTATCAGGGAGTCATTCTGACTCCGGTGGTAGGATGGACTACTCACCATGCTATTGTAGAGTTTAAAGGTAAGTGGTATCTGTTTCATCACGATTGTGTGCCATCAGAGGGAAAGACTTGGCTCCGTAGCCTAAAAGTCTGTGAACTTCAGTATGATGCAGACGGGCGAATCATTACTATCGAGGGAAAAGATGAATAATAGGATACATTAAAACAACCGCCTCTATTTGAAAAACATACCTACTTTTACCAGAATATTAGGTAATAGGGATTTTTCAGGTAGAGGCGGTTATTATTAACTATGAATGCTTAATTTACTTATGCTATCATACTGTAAATTAATTGTGATAACATACTTTGTACTATGAGAAATATATTTGCATTGACATTCACTTTGTTTTTTTGCTTTTCTTCTATTTGGGCAGAAGATGGAACTGCCTTGTGGCTTCGTTATGCATCGGGAGCGAAAGCGGAAATTACCAGCAAGAAACAATCACCTACATTACGTATTGCGGTTTCCGAATTACAGAACTTCTGGCAGGGAGGAATCCCGGTTACTTTGGAGGTCCGGAACAATAAAGAACTTCGTGCACTTGGAAATGAGGGATATACGATTCAGACCTCCAAAGGTGGCAGTCAAATAACGATAGCTTCTTCCGGTGAACAAGGAGTACTTTATGGAACGTATCATTTACTCCGTCTGCAAGCTACCGGACAACTACCGGAATCAGCTTTGCAATCCCTCGATATCTCCGAACGACCTGATTATCGAATTCGTATCCTGAATCATTGGGATAACTTGGATGGTACAATCGAACGCGGATATGCCGGACATTCACTTTGGAAATGGGACGAACTTCCGTCTGTTGTCTCTCCCCGTTATGAAGTCTACGCTCGTGCCAATGCTTCTATCGGCATTAATGCCACTGTAATAAACAATGTCAATGCAAGTCCTAAGATACTATCTAATGATTATTTGCAGAAAGTCAAAGTCTTGGCCGACGTTTTCCGCCCTTATGGCTTGAAAATATATCTTTCTATCAATTTCTCTTCTCCCGCAGCTTTAGGTGGTTTGTCCACTTCCGATCCGTTGAATAAAGAAGTGATAAACTGGTGGAAGCAGAAAGCCAAAGAGATTTATTCTCTGATTCCCGATTTCGGAGGTTTTCTGGTGAAAGCGAATTCCGAAGGGCAGCCCGGTCCATGTGATTACGGACGCACTCATGCCGAAGGAGCCAATATGCTTGCCGATGTGTTGAGGCCCTATCATGGCATTGTGATGTGGCGTGCTTTCGTTTATTCTCCTACCGACAGCGACCGTGCTAAACAAGCCTATCTTGAATTTGAACCTTTGGATGGAAAGTTCCGGGATAATGTTATTGTGCAGATCAAAAACGGACCGATAGATTTCCAGCCCCGTGAACCATTCAGCCCGCTGTTCGGAGCCATGAAAAAGACGGCAGTTATGCCCGAATTTCAAATCACACAAGAGTATCTTGGTTTTTCCAATCATCTTGCATTCCTTGCTCCTATGTGGAAAGAGTGTTTAGACAGTGATACTTATCTACAAGGCAAAGGCTCTACTATTGCCCGTGTGACAGATGGTTCTTTATTCTCTCATCCGCTCACGGCTATTTCCGGAGTGGCAAACATCGGTGATGATACTAATTGGTGTGGACATCCTTTTGCTCAAGCCAACTGGTATGCTTTCGGACGATTGGCATGGAAACATTCGCTCTCTTCCGAACAGATAGGAGAAGAATGGTTGAAACAAACTTTTCTTCCCGTTACCGGTGTGCAAACCAGTACTCCGGCAGGAGAAGGCATTCAAAAAGAGCAAATCGACGCTCAACTCTCCTTTCTCAACTCCCAAGTGCTTCAGAAATCGAGAGAAGCAGTAGTAGACTACATGATGCCTCTCGGCTTGCATCATATCTTTGCATGGGGACATCATTACGGACCGGAACCCTGGTGTGATATTCCCGATGCCCGCCCGGATTGGCTACCTCCTTATTACCACCGTGCCGACAACATGGGAATAGGTTTCGACCGCAGCAGTACAGGAAGTAATGCTACCGGACAATACCATTCTCCATTATGCGAGCAACTGGACAATGTGAATACTTGTCCGGAGAACCTACTCCTTTGGTTTCACCATGTCCCTTGGAATCATCAGATGAAGAGCGGACGTACACTTTGGGCAGAACTGTGCTACGCGTATGATCGTGGTGTAAACGAAGTGAGGAACTTTCAAAAAGTGTGGGACAGGATGGAACCGTATATTGATTCCGAACGTTTTCGTGATGTACAACACCGCCTGAAGATTCAGGCACGGGATGCTGTCTGGTGGCGGGATGCTTGTTTGCTTTACTTTCAGCAATTCAGCAGACAACCGATACCTTACGAATTGGAACGTCCCATACACGAGTTGAAAGATATGATGGAATACAAATTGGATATTACCAATTTTGAATGTCCACCTTATGGGTTTAGTAAGTAAATAAAGATATTCCCTATACGGAACGAATAAGAATATGTTTGCAATCTGGCGTCTTTTATGATAAAATTGTTACCTTTGCGGGCAATAATAAAACAGAATAAAAGAATATGAACCAAAATACATTCTGCATGGCGGGGGGCGTAGCACGCAACCCGCTTGTGCGTTTAGCCAAACCCATCACGGCAACTATCGGAGCGAATGAGCACATAGCCATTGTAGGTCCCAATGGTGGTGGTAAAAGTCTTTTTATAGATACCCTGATCGGAAAATATCCATTGCGTGATGGAACCGCGCAATATGATTTTTCCCCCTCTGCCACCCAGACTCTTTATGATAATGTGAAATACATTGCTTTCCGCGATACTTATGGAGCTGCCGATGCCAATTACTACTATCAGCAGCGTTGGAATGCTCACGATCAGGATGAGGCTCCCGATGTTCGTGAGATGTTGGGAGAAATCAAGGACGAGCAACTGCAATGCGAACTGTTTGAACTCTTCCGTATCGAACCGTTGCTCGACAAGAAAATCATTCTCCTTTCCAGCGGTGAATTACGTAAATTCCAGCTAACCAAAACCCTGTTGACTGCTCCCCGCGTGTTGATTATGGATAATCCGTTTATCGGACTGGATGCTCCTACGCGTGAACTGTTATTCTCTTTGCTCGAACGTCTGACGAAAATGTCGTCCGTACAAATTATTCTGGTGCTTTCCATGCTCGATGATATACCGTCATTCATTACTCATGTCATTCCTGTGGACAAAATGGAGGTCTTTCCTAAAATGGAACGTGAAGCCTATCTCGAAGCTTTCCGTAGTAGAGATGTGGTTACCTCTTTTGATGATTTGCAGCACCGGATTATAGATTTGCCATCTGATGGCAACAATTACGATTCGGAGGAAGTAGTGAAACTGAATAAGGTCAGTATCCGTTATGGCGACCGAACTATTCTGAAAGAACTGGACTGGACAGTCCGTCGTGGTGAGAAGTGGGCGTTGAGTGGTGAGAACGGTGCCGGGAAATCGACTCTGTTGAGCCTTGTCTGTGCAGACAATCCGCAATCGTATGCCTGTGACATCAGTCTCTTCGGACGGAAAAGAGGGACGGGAGAAAGTATTTGGGAAATCAAGAAACATATCGGTTACGTAAGTCCGGAGATGCACCGTGCTTATCTTAAAAATCTGCCCGCTATTGAGATTGTAGCCAGTGGTTTGCATGACAGTATCGGTCTGTATAAACGTCCTCAACCGGAACAGATGGCTATCTGTGAGTGGTGGATGGATATATTCGGCATTGCAAATTTGAAAGATAAACCATTCCTGCAACTATCCAGTGGAGAACAACGTTTGGCCTTGCTGGCAAGAGCTTTCGTCAAAGACCCGGAACTGCTGATTCTGGATGAACCGCTTCATGGCTTGGATACCTATAATCGTCGCCGGGTAAAGAAAGTGATCGAGGCTTTCTGCCGACGCAAAGATAAGACGATGATTATGGTGACACATTATGAATCGGAACTTCCCAACACTATAACAGACCGTATTTTCTTAAAGAGAAACCGGTAAACATTATTTTCTGATATTTATTTTTCTTTGAAATCAGGTTTTAGTTGAGCGGATGCGTAAACCAGAAACAGGACCCTTCTCCCGGTTTCGATTCCACTCCGATTTTGCCACCCAGCTGTGTGACGATACTCTGACAGATGGAAAGTCCCAATCCTGTGCCGGCAATGAAATTATTCAATTTCACGAATCGGGTGAAGATAGCTTCCTGTTTTTCCGGTTCGATGCCCATTCCCGTATCCTGAACCGAGAATCTGACTTCATTTCCGTTGATTTGGTAATCAATGACAATACTACCCTTGGAAGTAAATTTCAGAGCATTCGTTATAAAGTTCAGCAATACCTGATACAACCTGTTTTTGTCGCTGGTAAAAGTAAGTTCGGGAAGTTCCGGTGCTAAAAGAATCTCTACTTGTTCAGTAGCCTTTACCTGCATAGCCTGTAGCAGTTCGTTGCAAAGTTGTTGTGCATCCACTTGTTCCGGGATAATGTCGAAAGTCCCGGCCTCAATCTTTGACAAGTCAAGAATATCCGAGATCAGTTGTAACAAGAGTTTGTTATTCTCTTCAATAATTGTTATATACAGATGTTTTTCTTCTGCATCCTCCGCTTCCTCAAGCAGACTGGAAAAGCCTACTATCGCATTGAGTGGAGTACGTATCTCATGACTCATATTCGCAAGAAAAGCAGATTTTAGCCGGTCGGCTTCTTCAGCTTTCTCTTTGGCGCCAATCAGCATCCGCTCTGTCTCTTTCAGTTCGGTAATATCAAAGTTAATACACAGCATTTCGATGATATTATCCTGCGGCTGATAATTCCTGACTAATACGTTAACCCGTGTCCAAGTGTAATTTCCATCTGCTCTGCGGATGCGGACATCGCGGGATAGCTTGGAACTTTCTCCTTTTATCACTTTATCCAGGAAGTCGATCATCACAGCCCGATCTTCCGGATGGAAATGGGAATGAATACCGATGATTTCCGGCAATGGGGTACCCTCTTCTTCACCTACATTCATGTACCAGCTTCTCAAAGCATACCCGTCCCGACTCAAAGCATCGAAGTGTGCGTAACCTACTTTTGCATAATCTCCCACCAGATCGAAAAAACTCTCGAATTCCTGAATCTTATTATAGGCAATTGTATCTTCGGTCTTGTCTACATTTATTAAGAGGTAGTTGATAGGTGCGTGGTTGTGATCGTATAGAGTGGTGACTTTCGTTGTTAAGTCAATGAAACCGGTTGTACTGTCAGGCTGATAATATTTGTTGATTTTGGAAAAGTCATACCGGAATGTAAAATCTGCGTTCTCATTGTCTCTAATCTTTTGTTTTATTTCCTCCGGCAATATAGGATTCTCGAAAATGTTGACTCCCAGAATATCTTCTTTATTGGAAATACGGAACATTTCCATATCTTTTTTATTCAGGTCGACCATTTGACCGTCCTTATCATATAATTCGATGCCGACCGGAAGATTCTTATAAATATTATGCAGGATCCGCTCGCTATTTTGTAGAGCCTGATGTGCAGAGGCTATATGAATTCCCTCTTGTGTTTCGGCAATTCCATATACTTTGGTGTTACCGTTTTCGTCTGTTTCCTGAAAGCATGCCTTGCTGCGAATCCATACATGGCCTTTGGGAGTATCAAACAAGTATATTTCTTCTACAGTCTGTTGCAATTTGTCAAAAGACGGAAAAGTGGCGTATCCCTGGTCTTCTTTTAGAATACGCTTGTTGAAATCTTCGAAACTGATGAGCCCGTCTTCTCCTATTCCGAGTAGTTGGGAGATAAGTTCCGAACACTTGTAAGTCTTTGCTTTTAAGTCAGCTTCCCACCATCCTATATTCGCTTTGTTCATAAGCTTTTGTAGGAATTCACTTTCGTTTTGTTCGTTTATTTTCAAGATATGTCTGTATTATCAAGAGTTAGACAATAATTTGCTCGTAAAAATAATCATTTTTGTTGAATTCCACCTTAAAAAAAGTAAAAGATAGTATGATTGTATCATAAGGAAAGTCTGTACTACAAAGAAAACGGGCATATATGAACAGAATATCAATAAATTATCTTCGTGTAAAAAAAATAATCGAAGCATTCTGTAAGCGTAAAGATAAAGCGAAGATTAAATCAACATCCAGATGAATGGGAACGGTCGGATATAGTTGTGAATCGTATCTTTCTGGGGAGAAACAAGGTGTCAAAATATTAAGAGCCAGACGATGGGAATAGAATATGTCTATAACAACAAATGCATTTATATGAATTATAATCTTTTTTAATAAATAGAATGTTTTTTTGCTCTAATTGGTTATCTTTGCGCTCTATAAAATGCAAAAAGTAACAGGAAATACATGAATGATAGTCAAAATGCTATAACTGTTATATACAGGAAACATTGGCAAAAACTCTATATTCATGCATATAATCTGCTGAATGATGAGGAAAGTGCAAAAGATGTGGTGAACGATGTCTTTTGTTCGGTGCTTGAGAGCAGCGAACGGTTGACAACGGAAGAGGATCTGCTGCCGTTATTCTTCGTCATGGTGCGAAATCGTTGTATTGACCAAATACGTCATCAGAACGTGGTGTATAAAAATGCGGAAAGGTATCTGGAAGAACTTTACAGTGGCTGGACTGTGAAAGAATACCGTGAGTATGAAGATAAGATAAACCGGATGCAGGAGAGTATTCGCCAGATGGCTCCACAAATGCGAACCGTAGTGGAAGAGTTTTTCTTAAATGAAAAGAAATGTGCGGAAATCAGTGAAAAGTTACGTATTAGTAATAATACCGTTAGAACGCACATTGCCAGAGCTTTAAAGATACTCCGAAAACAATTAACCATCTTTTTTTAAAAAAAATCCTATCGGGGTGTCATCAGTTTCAGTAACCTCTACGTGTTTAATGAAACTATTGACACTATGATAGACCATTCAGATAAAAATTTAGATTATGCACTTCGTGCCATACAACATCCACAATTAAGGGAAACTGATGAATTCCTTCAGTGGATAAATATACCTGATAATAAAGAACTTTTCTTGGAATTAATGGCTTGTAAGGAAGCTGTGATACGTGAGAATCTGCAACGGAAACGCAAGTACAGAAAGAAAATGCGTATCTTGGCAATTGCTTCTTCTGCTGCAGCTGTCTTGATACTGGCTTTTCTGATTCCTTCTTTGCTTCCTTCCACTTCTTTACCTGCAGAACAGCCGATACGTTTTTTTGCTGCGAACAACAATGATGAACATGTGGTCCTACAAATGGATGGTCGTAGTGAACAGCAGTTATTGACAGACAGTGTGATGGATGTGAAAGACTGGAAAACTGTCTCGGCAGACACTGTATGCTGTCAGACTTTGACTACACCACGTGGAAAAGATTTTCTGCTGGTACTGGCTGATGGGACTAAGGTATGGCTCAATGCTGAAAGTCGTTTGCGCTACCCTGTGGCATTTAATGGAAAAGAACGACGTGTGGAACTAGAAGGGGAGGCTTGCTTTGAAGTGGCAAAAGATGCCGAACATCCGTTTATTGTATGTGCTAATGGCATGAATACCATGGTGCTGGGAACTAAATTCAACGTGCGTTCCTATAGTGTTGAAGATCGTCATGTAACTTTGGTGAATGGTAAGGTGCAGGTCACAAACACAGCTAACAATAAGTCGGTAACATTACGTCCGGGACAGGATTTGACCTATACGGAAACCGGAGAGGAAAAAGTATCAGAAGTGAATATCGCTACATATACAGCCTGGACAGAGGGAATGTTCTACTTTGAGGATGTGCCGTTGGAAGAAATCATGGGTGCTTTGGGAAGATGGTATAATGTGAATATCGATTTTGAGCGGTGCGAACTGTACCATATCAGATTGAACTTCTGGGCTAATAAAAATACCCATTTGGATGAAGCATTGGAACTGCTGAATAAGTTGGAGAAAGTGCAGGTGGACTATCAGGACGGGACCATTACAATCAAGCAGATTTAACTATACAAATACAACTCTTATGAAAAAGCAACAAATTACATTATTAGAAAAAAGAATTAAAAGAAAGCTTGTGTGGATGAAAACTGCCTTTCTATTGCTGGTGTTTACAGCAACAACCTTGCAAGGATGGGCGCAGAATGCAGAAAACAGGCAGATTTCTTTAGAGATGAAAAACGAACCGCTCGGTTCGGCCTTGAAACAGTTCAGCAATGTATCTGGTTATAAGGTGAATTTTCCCAGTGAAGACGTTGCACCCTATCGTGTAACTGTGAGTATATATCAGATGGCTCCTTTTGCAGCACTTCAGAAGATTCTGGAAGGAAAGCCTTTTGAGTATGATGTGAAACAAAATTTCATCACTGTCCGTAAAGTGAAAGCTACTTCGACAACTGCTTCAGGTAAGTTCAGAAATGTTGGGGGACAGGTAGTGGATGAGGGTGGTAATCCTTTGCCGGGAGCAAATATCAAAGTGCTCAATAGTCCTTTTGGTGCTATTGCAGATGCAGAGGGAAACTTTACTTGTAAAGTTCCGGTGGATGTACATACATTAGAAGTGTCTTTCGTCGGTATGCAGTCGGAAAAGGTTTCTGTTAAAGACCGTAACAATGTCCGGGTGATAATGCATGAGGACAAGCAACAGTTGGGGGATGTTGTGGTGACGGGCTATCAGCGTATTAGCCGTGAACGTTCTACTGCAGCTTTCGGTTTCGTTGATTCCGAACAACTGAACAGACAGATGCACAGTGACCTGGCCTCATCTTTGGAAGGGCAGATAGCAGGTTTGCGTATGAATATTAATCCGAATACGGGTGATATGAGTCCTATTCTTCGTGGAGTAGGTACGTTCTCGGATGACGTAGGAACAAATCCGCTGATCGTTGTGGACGATATGCCAACCAATTTAAGCTTGAGCGAGATAAATCCTTATAATGTGGAAAGTATCACAGTCTTGAAAGATGCTGCCGCTGCTAGTATTTATGGTGCTTTGGCAGCCAATGGTGTTATTGTAGTGACCACGAAACAAGCTCAGAAAGAAGGTGCGCACGTGAGTATTAATGCAGACTGGTTTATTACTACCAAACCAAGTTTCAAGAGCTTGAACTTAGCTTCAACAAGTGATATTATTGATTATCAAACAGCTGTTTTTGATGCTAATGTGGCGGAAAAAGGAAGTGCGGCGAATTTTTTATCTTCTTTTCAGTACAATTATTATAATCCCTTGTTCCAACTCTATCTGGATCAGGCCAATGGAGATATTACCAGTAGTGAAGTAAATGCTACGTTGGGACAATGGCGTAATAATGATTATTATAAGGAATATCGTGATAATGCTTGGCGTACGGCTATAACCCAGCGCTATAATGTAACTGTATCACAGAAAGCCGGAAATAGCAATCATTTCCTTTCTTTCAATTATGAAAAGGATAGTCAGCGCGTTATTAGTGGTAAAAGCAATAAAATTTCTTTGTACTATAAATCGAATTATGCGGTCACAAACTGGTTGAATCTGAATGCCGGAGTGGACGTACGTATGGGACGTAGTCATACTCCGAATAGCAGCTATACCAGCTATACCCTGCAACAACGATATGAGCGGATATTGGATGCCGACGGTAACCATTATACTTCTCCTTATGTGAATGTAGGTGCATATCCTTCCTATAATGGGAGTGTTGTAAGAAAAGCTGAAGGTGTCTCACCTTATAGAACGTTTGGTTTCAATGTACTTGATGCATTGGAGGAAAGCATAACAAAGTCACATGATGTTAGTATTCGTCCGTTTGTAAGTTTACAGGCTCGTTTCCTGAAAATGTTCAAATACAACTTCATGTATCAATATGAATGGAATAAAGGTAAGAGTGAACTATTTGAGTCGGAAAATACTTATGCAATGCGTATGCTACATAACAGTATGGTTGATACAAATGGAAAAGCACAATTGCCGCAAGGGGGACGTTTTTCTCAGACAGAAGTTGAAAGTAAGCGTTACACGGTACGAAACCAAATAGACTTTGATAAAACTTGGAAGGACCATGCAGTAACTGCCATTGCCGGTCTGGAATTTCGTGAAAATAAGATTCCGACACCTGCCCGCCAATTGTTGTATGGCTACGATCCGCAGACATTAACTTCTGATTTTATGAATTGGCAAGCCTATCGTGACGGTGTAGGAACCAGTGCTCTTTCTGACAGAACGATTACTTTATCGGGGCTGTCTGCTACTTTGCACGAGTCACGCCATCGTTATGCGTCTTTTTATGCAAATGCAGGATACTCTTATCTGTCACGTTATAATCTTTCCGGAAGTATTCGTTGGGATCAAGCCGATTTGTTCGGGCTCGATATACGTAATCAGCGCCATCCTTTGTGGTCAGTCGGTGCGTCTTGGATTCTGTCGGAAGAATCATTCATGAAAGAGATTTCCTGGCTGGATTACCTTAAACTACGTATGACGTACGGTATTAACGGTAATGTAGATCAAGCTTCGACTACCTATTTTGTTGTAAAGAAAAAAACACAGAGCAATCCCATCAAAACGACTTATCTGACTTACGAGGATGATGATCTGCCGAATCCGAAGCTTCGCTGGGAGAAAACGGCTACTTACAATATAGGATTAGATTTCCGTCTTTTCAAGAATCTGATAAGTGGTACTCTGGAGTATTATAATCGTCACTCATCTGATTTGTTGGTACGCCGATATATGGATCCGACTTTAGGAGCTGGCTCACGTGTAGTAAATAATGGTGAGATGCGTAATCGTGGTGTAGAGCTTTCCCTTTCAGCCAATATCATACGTAAGAAAGATTGGAACTTCGCTGTAGATTTTAACTTTGACCATAATAAGAACAAAATGTTGAAGGTGGATCATAGTGAATCCGACAATGCGAGCCTCTTTATAAAGAGTCCGCTGAACTATTTTATGGAAGGTACTAGTTATAATACGTTATGGGCTTACCGTATAGATCGTATGGAGAATGGATATCCGGTAGCAGTGGACAAAGATGGAAATGATCTGGTGAAATTCAATGAAGATGGTACGGTAGCCAGTATCACTTCTGGTTCTTCGCTCAAAGGTACTGATGACTTGGTGAACCTTGGTTCGCTGACTCCGAAATTCAGCGGGTCAGTAGGGTTAAGATTCAACTATAAGAATTTTGATTTGAATGCATTCTTTGTGTATGCTGGTGGTAATAAACTGCGTAACAGTGTATTAAAAATGGATGACCAGTTAGGTACTCAAACCTTGAAAGGAATTGCCAACCGTTGGACTGCGGATGATTCGAATGCACAGGTACGTATGTACCTCGATATACCGGCACAGGTAAAAACTTATGCAACAACTTTCCAGGATTGGTGGCAATTTGGTGACATCAATGTGAAAGATGCAGGTTATGTGAAATTGCGTAGTTTGAGTGTAGGGTATAACTTGCCGTTTACGGTTTGCCAGCACCTCCGCCTCTCTTCTCTGAAAGTGAAAGTGCAGGTAAATAATCTGTTTACCTGGTGTAAGGCAGGAAGTGATATTGATCCGGAAAGCTATGGAATGAATGACGGTACACGTGGCATCGCTTCTCCTAAGACTTACTCCATCGGATTATCAACAAGTTTCTAACCATTTAAAAGATATAAGATATGCGTAAATTACTTTATATATTGCCAGTTATTCTCATATTGGGTTTTGCAGCCTGTGAAGATTATGTGGATATTACTCCTACAGGCAAGAAAACGGTGGATTCTACTGATACTTATTATGAATTGATAGCCCTGCCCAACCGGGCCTACCATCCGGCAGCTTTTGCCTTGTTGAGCGATAATGTCTGGTCGAAAGAATCGAATATCATAGGTAATGAATTTATTTCATGGGATGGTATTAACATGACTTTTAATGAGGCAGCTAACCGAAAAGAGCTAAGTGATAACAATTTATATGAAAATTGTTATACATATATCCTACGGTCAAATATCGTAATTTCATTGGTTGATGCTAGTCTGGGTGATAAAGATGTTAAGGAATTGGCAAAAGCGGAAGCAAAGATCATGCGTGCCTGGGATCACTTTATTCTGATAAATACATTTGCGAAAGCATATAATCCAGAAACTGCAGCCACTGACGGTGGAGTTGCTATCATTGATAAATATGATTTGGAGGCTACTCCAACCAAATCTACGGTTGCTCAAGTATACGATTTTATTATTAAGGATATAGAAGAAGCGCTTCCTTATTTACAGGAAGAGCCGGTGAATGTATATCATCCGTCAAAAGCTTTTGGATATGCGTTGGCTGCTCGTGTTTATCTGTTCCATCGGGATTGGAAAAAAGCGAAAGAAGCTGCCGAAGAATCATTGAAGTTGAATAATACCCTGATTGATTATATTGATTTGGGAGCTAAAGGAGGTCCGACTAAGGTTACTACTTATGCCAAAGGCGGTAACCCGGAAGTGCTGAATTATGCTTATATGGGTGGTCCTACTGAAGTTTTGGCCTTTTGTTATGGTATGCTTAGCCCGGAGATGGTACAACTTTTCGGGCAGAATGATGAACGTTTGAACCAATTCTTTAAAACGAGTGACAACAGTATATACTACTTTGACGAAGGTTCAGGAGCTGCTTTGTGGAATACTTCGATTACTTATTCTAAGTTTCAGCCTATGTCTGTGGGAATGCGTACTGCCGAAGTTTACCTGATTCTGGCAGAAGCGAAAGCACGGCTGAAAGATATACCGGGAGCTGTCCAAACATTGAATCAGTTGCGTGAAAAACGAATCAAGGGAGCCGAAGCTGTATTGCCGGAACCTGCTACCGAACGTGCGATGGTGCAGGCAGTCATTGATGAGCGCCGTAAGGAGTTAATCTCCGGATTTAGTCGCTTCTGGGACTTGAAACGATACAATACGGAAGCTGATTACGCAAAGACAATCACCCGTACTTTCCCGCTGGTATCTACGGATGTCGAGAAAAAGACATATACGTTGAAGCCGGATTCACGGTTGTATATCATTCCATTTCCGTTGGCTGCCCGCGAAAAAAATCCGAACCTGACAATGAACACTAACGAATAAAAAAATAAAGAGAAAACTATGCGAAAGATTTTGGTGATGGCTGTGTTGGCGTTCCTGTCCTTGCAAGGTGTGGGAGCTCGTACCAGTGGTATATCTCTTCTGGAAAGTGGAAAGAAGAAACTGGTAGCACAGGAAGATACGGTCAAGAAAGACACTGTTAAGAAAGTAACGGCTTATGAAAAACTGTTGAAAGAGGGTGGAAGTGAATGTGAGGGTATGTTTACGGTACGCCACATCAAAGATAACTGGTATTTTGAAGTGCCGGATACTCTTTTAGGACGGTTGTTGTTGGCTGTGACCCGGTTTAAAGCAGTGCCACAGGGTTTCAAAATGCTTAGCGGAGAAGAGGTGAACCGGAGTGTTGTTTATTGGGAACAGCATGATGATAAGACTCTCTTTTTACGCGAATATGT
Organism: Bacteroides sp. D55t1_190419_B8; assembly: GCF_015558905.1. NCBI lineage: Bacteria > Pseudomonadati > Bacteroidota > Bacteroidia > Bacteroidales > Bacteroidaceae > Bacteroides > Bacteroides sp. D55t1_190419_B8. The sequence continues at coordinate 87,327 of NZ_JADMOU010000010.1, read as the reverse complement.
GCAATCACAGTTTGCCCGTCCGGGTGATAACATTGCCGAGGCATTGAAACAATCGACTGTAGATCCTGTAATCTATAAATTTGATGTAATCGGTAGAAATCCGGAGACTCAGGCACAACTCATTGATGTATCAAAACTCTTTTTAGGTGATAATAAATTGTGTGGCTTTACCTCAAGCGACCGTTCTATTCTTGGCATCGGTACTTTAGCCCAGGACCGCACATTTATGGATACGATAAAAACCTATCCTATCAACGTGGAGGCAGTGACTTTGCGTACTTATAGTATTAGTGCCGGTAGACTACCGGCTGCACAGACTGGTTCGGTGACTGTGAAACTGAATACAAGCATCGTGATGTTACCCAAAGAACCGATGCAGCCACGGTTTGCCGATGACCGGGTGGGATTTTTCCAAAACTCGTTGACCGAATTTTCGGACGACCAGCAGACTACCGATCGTGGAGCCATCATTCAGCGCTATCGGTTGGAACCGAAAGATCCGGAACGTTACCGCCGGGGACAACTCTCCGAACCGAAAAATCCCATTATCTACTACATTGATCCGGCAACACCGAAGAAGTGGATACCTTATCTTAAAGCAGGTGTCGAAGACTGGAATACAGCATTTGAAGCTGCCGGATTCAAGAACGCTATAATAGCTAAAGAATGGCCGAACGATCCCAATATGAGTTTGGACGATGCGCGTTATAGTGTGATACGTTATCTACCCTCCGAAACGGAGAATGCTTACGGTCCGCGTATTGTCGATCCGCGTAGTGGAGAAATTATGGAAAGCCATATTTGTTGGTATCACAACGTAATGAACTTACTCAAAAAGTGGTATATGGTGCAGTGCGGGCCACTGGATAAGCACGCGCGCACGATGACTTTTGACGACAAATTAATGGGCAGTCTGATTCAGTTTGTCTCTTCACATGAAGTGGGGCATAGTATCGGCTTACGGCACAATATGGCAGCCAGTTCGGCTACTCCGGTAGAGAAACTGCGTGATAAAGCTTGGGTAGAAGCCAATGGTCATACGGTATCGATCATGGATTATGCGCGGTTCAATTATGTAGCCCAACCGGAAGATCGGATTTCCGAAAAAGGATTGTTCCCTCGTATCGGTGTTTATGACAAATGGGCTATCCAATGGGGATATCGCTATCGTCCGGAATTTAAGGATCCTTATAAAGAAAAAGACGTATTACGTGCCGAAGTAACCAAAAAACTGCGGGGAGATCATCGCTTGTGGTTTGTTGGTGATGAAGGAAAGGGATTTGATCCCCGTAGCCAGAGTGAGGACTTGGGCGACAATAATATGAAAGCCAATGAATACGGTATAAAGAACCTGAAAAGAGTGATGGAAAACATACTGACCTGGACAGCACAGCCTGACGGAGAGTACACTGACTTAACCACCATTTATAATTCGGTTCGTGCCCAACATCTGAAGTATACCCTGCAAGTGCAGAAGAACATAGGAGGACGCTATACCAATAATTTGCCGGATCTCAAAGTGCATGATTATCTGCCACGCAGTTTGCAGAAAGAAGCTGTTGAATGGTTGGGACGCAATTTGTTTGTAGCTCCGCTCTGGCTCTATCCTGATGAAGTGGTGAGTCGTACCGGAGTCAAGCCGGTGGATGAGATTCGTGACCGCCAAAGCTCTGTTGTAGCTTTGCTACTTGCACCGGGAATGTTGTATAATATTTACTCAACCTCATTGTGTTCTTCGGAATCGTATGCACTCGATGATTATTTGAACGATGTATTTACTGCAATATGGAAACCGTTGAATGATCCCAATGAACTGGAGAATAATTTCCGCCGTCAGTTGCACCGGACTTATCTGGGGTTTGTCGAAGGCATGATTAAACCTAGTAGCAAAGATGGTGCCAATGCAAATCTGGCAATCAGCCGTTCTGATATTCAGCTTTTTGTAGAACAGCATTTAGATAAGATTGAAGAGTCGGTAAAAGAGCAACTTGATGCTTCTAAGGAGGGAGATCTCAATTACCGGCATTATGCGGCATTACTGCGCAACGTTCAAAAAATAAAAGAAGGATATTATGGAAAAGATGCTGATACGCAGGCTTCCGATAAATAACTTTGAGGAAAACGAACAATAGAAAAACAGAACAGATTTTCTTGTATATATAAACTCTCTCTCTAACAGGCTTACTCTTCTCTGACGATAAACTTGTTTTGATTCATAAGCGATCAATACATGCAAGTTTTGAGTTAGAGGAGAGTAAGTTTTTTTATATGCCTAATTACTGCACCTTACTTCTTAGCTGAAAGAATCATAATTTCTGGGTATTGATAACTATTTGTTTTCTAGTGAACTTTGTGAAGAAACAATCTGTTGTATATATAAAAAGAAGAAAGGAGACTTTTAGCAATGAAAAAGATAGTATTGCTCCGTCATGGAGAAAGTGCATGGAACAAAGAGAATCGTTTCACCGGTTGGACCGACGTAGACCTGACAGAAAAAGGGGTTGCCGAAGCCGAAAAAGCCGGAGAAACATTGAAAGAGTATGGCTTTAATTTTGATAAAGCATACACCTCTTATTTAAAACGTGCAGTGAAAACGTTGAATTGCGTACTCGATAAAATGAATCTCGACTGGATTCCTGTCGAAAAGAACTGGCGTCTGAACGAGAAACATTATGGTGACTTACAGGGATTGAATAAAGCCGAGACTGCCGGGAAGTATGGTGAAGAACAAGTGCTCATCTGGCGCCGTAGTTATGATATAGCCCCCAATCCACTTTCGGAAAAAGATTTGAGAAATCCGCATTTTGATTACCGTTATCATGAAGTGCCCGATGCAGAATTACCTCGCACGGAATCGTTGAAAGATACCATTGAACGTATTATGCCTTATTGGGAAAGTGATATATTTCCTAGTCTGAAAACAGCTCATACGCTGTTGGTGGTCGCTCATGGCAATAGTTTGAGAGGCATCATCAAGCATCTAAAAAACATCTCCGATGAAGATATTGTCAAACTGAATCTACCTACGGCTGTGCCTTACGTATTTGAGTTTGATGAAAACCTGAATGTATCCAACGACTACTTCCTGGGAAATCCGGAAGAGATTAAAAAACTAATGGAGGCAGTTGCCAATCAGGGAAAGAAAAAATAAAATAGTTACATATTAAAAAGTAAAGTTATGAGTAAAGTAGTTGAATTATTAAGAGATCAGGCCTGTTATTATTTGGAACATACCTGTGAAACCATCGATAAATCATTAATTCATGTTCCGTCTCCCGATACGATAGATAAAATCTGGATTGATTCGGATCGAAACATAAGAGTATTAAACAACCTGCAATCTCTGTTGGGACATGGACGGTTGGCAAATACCGGTTATGTGTCTATACTTCCTGTCGATCAGGACATCGAACATACTGCCGGAGCATCATTTGCTCCCAATCCGATCTATTTCGATCCTGAAAATATTGTGAAACTGGCTATTGAAGGCGGTTGTAACGGAGTAGCTTCCACGTTTGGAATTCTTGGATCCGTAGCACGTAAATATGCGCATAAGATACCCTTCATTGTGAAATTGAACCACAATGAACTGCTCTCTTATCCGAATAGCTTCGACCAGGTGTTGTTTGGCACTGTCAAAGAAGCCTGGAATATGGGAGCGGTGGCCGTAGGAGCTACTATTTATTTTGGCTCGGAACAGAGTCGCCGTCAACTGGTAGAGATTGCCGAAGCTTTTGAATATGCTCACGAATTGGGTATGGCAACCATCCTCTGGTGTTACCTGCGTAACAATGATTTTAAGAAAGGTGCAGTCGATTACCATGCTGCCGCCGACCTGACAGGTCAGGCCGACCGCTTGGGAGTGACTATCAAAGCTGACATTGTGAAACAGAAACTTCCTACTAATAATGGTGGCTTCAAAGCCATTGGTTTCGGAAAGATCGACGAACGTATGTATACCGAACTGGCTTCCGAACATCCGATTGACCTTTGCCGTTACCAGGTAGCCAACGGCTATATGGGACGTGTAGGCTTGATTAATTCGGGTGGAGAATCTCATGGTTCTTCCGATTTACGTGATGCTGTCATTACAGCCGTAGTCAACAAACGTGCCGGAGGTATGGGATTGATTAGCGGGCGTAAAGCATTCCAGAAGCCAATGAACGAAGGAGTAGAATTATTGAATGCCATTCAGGATGTATATCTTGATCCGTCAATTACGATCGCTTAATCAGGGATGAATAGAAATAAATTCTTATCTTTGACTATTAGATCGTTAACCATTAAAAATTAAGAGTATGAAGTTTTTTATTGACACAGCTAATCTGGAGCAGATTCAGGAGGCTTATGACCTCGGAGTACTTGACGGTGTGACTACCAACCCTTCGTTGATGGCGAAAGAAGGCATTAAAGGAACGCAGAATCAGCGTGAACATTACGTCAAGATATGTAAGATCGTTGAGGGAGATGTAAGTGCCGAGGTGATAGCAACCGATTATGAAGGGATGATTCGTGAGGGCGAGGAACTTGCCGCACTCAATCCGCATATCGTAGTAAAGGTTCCTTGTATTGCTGATGGAATCAAAGCTATCAAACATTTCACGCAGAAAGGAATCCGTACCAATTGTACGTTAGTGTTTTCTGTAGGACAGGCATTGCTGGCTGCTAAAGCCGGAGCTACCTATGTTTCACCTTTTGTCGGCCGTCTGGACGATATTTGTGAAGATGGGGTGAAGCTGGTGGGAGATATCGTACGTATGTATCGTACGTATGATTATAAAACACAGGTGTTGGCTGCTTCTATTCGCAATACAAAACATATTATCGAATGTGTGGAAGTAGGAGCTGACGTGGCTACTTGTCCGTTGAGTGCTATCAAAGGATTGCTCAATCATCCGTTAACTGATTCAGGATTGAAGAAGTTTCTGGAGGATTATAAGAAAGTGAATGGCTGAATGTAAGTGAGATGCAATGATAAAATGGGTGGTGAACATCATCGTGGATATTTTTTGTCCGCATGATGTTCACCTTTTTTATTTTCCTTCTTTCCTTTTTTGTTTCTGTTTTTCTTTGTATTGAGTCGGCGTTTCTCCTGTGTATTGTTTGAAAGCCGTACTGAAATAGCGTGAAGTAGTAAATCCGATCTTCTCGGCAATTTCCGTAAAAGACATATCCGTATGAGTGATGAATGTGATCGCTTTCTCCATCCGGAATTTATTGATGTAATCATTGGCTCCCATATCGGTTAGAGCTTTCAGCTTATTGTAAAGGGAAGCCCGGCTCATTCCTATTTCTTTGCAAATAAGAGTGACATCCAGATTGCTGTTATCCAGATTCTCCTGAATAATTTTATTCAGTTTCAACAGGAAGGTTTCATCTGCCTGGCTGAATGTGCTTTCTTCCGGTGCAGGAACCAATCCTGCATTTAAATATCTCTTTTTGATAGATTCGCGGTTTCTTAACCGGTTACGAATGATTTCCATTAACATTTCTATCTCAAAAGGCTTTGTAAGATAGGCGTCTGCTCCATTCTTATAACCACTTAACTGGCTTTGTTTATCATCTCTTGCTGTCAGCAGTACAATAGGAATGTGACTGATGGTAATGTCTTCCTTGATGTTTTTACAAAGTTCATATCCATTCATTCTCGGCATCATCACGTCACTGACGATAATATCCGGAGTATGGCTTCTGGTCAGTTGGAGGGCTTCCACACCGTCCGAAGCAATGATTATCCGTTTGAAATATTCTCCCAGTGACTTTTTTAGGAAATCCGTCAGGTCCGGATTATCATCCACCACTAATATACTGTAAAAACTCGTATCGAAATTACTCTCCTCCGGCAATTGTTCTTTACTGTCATCGCTCATCAATTCGTTCAGATAGGCTTTCGGTTGGCAGATAATCTCTTCTGATTGTTGGCGAAGTGGGAGTTCAAAGAAGAATGTTGCACCGGCTTCCTGATTGTCTAGGGCACCGATGGAACCTCCGTGTAATTCGACCAGAATCCTGGAATAGGATAATCCGATTCCTGTCCCGCTCTGTTCTCCTGTACCCTGATAGAAACGGGTGAAGAGTTTCTGCGTATTTACTTGTTTGAGACCGTTTCCCTGATCTATGATGGAGACACGGACCCTGTTTTCCTCTGAAAGCAACTCCGAAGTAATGATTATTTCTGCATCTTGCGGACTGTGTTTTAAGGCGTTGATAAGCAGATTGCTTAGAATAATCTCACACTTGTCTTTATCGAAACTAACAGTGTCGATATGCGGGTCAAGCTGATAACGGATACATACGTTCTTTGCTTCGCCTTCGCTGGTGAAATCTTGTGATACATGTTCAATCCATTGATTGAGAGCGTATGGTTGTATCTGCAATTTGCTTTCTCCAACCTCCATCTTACGCACATCAAGTACCATATTGATAAGATTCTTCATTCGCTGTGACTGGCGATATATCGCTTTTATAGGTAGATATTGTGTATCTTCGGCAGAAAGCGATTTCAATATTCGGCTAAGTGGCGCATGTATGAGAGTCAATGGGGTACGCAGTTCGTGACTGATATTAATAAGGAAGCGCACTTTTTCTTCGTACACCTGTTGCTCATGTTCCTTCATTGCCCATTTCAGCTTTTCCTCTTTGCGTTTTAACGTTCTTCGGAAAGTTTCGATGACAGCAGCAGTAATGAACACTGCACAACTAATGATGAACCACCATGTCCGATACCAGGGAGGGAGAATCGTCAGTTCCAGTACCTCTTGACTGGGAATCCAACTACCATCTTTCGCTGTGCAGGAAGCCATGATCTTGTAACTTCCCGGAGGAAGTGAGCGTATGGCCAATTCGGGATTATATGATTCGATTTGCTGATCGTTCAGTCCTTCTATCTGATATCTGTATACTTTCTGCCGGAAGATATCTTTTTCTTTCGACATGATCCGAATGGTTATATTACTGTTCCAGGGAGCAGAAATTCCTATAGGGTTACTACTTAGCTTATCATTAACGGATTCTCCGTTGATAACCACATCCGAGAGTTGTAATTGCGGGAATTCGGAAGTGATTAAGGGCAAGTTGCTGTTAATATGCAGTAATCCTTTCACACCTCCCATATAGATATTCCCCTGTGAACTTAATAAACGGGGCTTGGATAGGTACTCATTCTGAATGACACCGTCGGATTCACCGAATAGAACAAATTTTCTTTCTTTGATTAACCAGGCGAAAAGCATATTGTCAGTTCCTATCCAGACTTTTCCTTGCTGGTCGCATACTATCAGAGTGACTTCTTCAAAGAGGGAGGTTGGTATCGGAGTTTGTTCTTGAGTGACAGGGTTATAATGTATTAGTCCGTAATTGTTTCCTATCCAGAAATTTCCATATTCATCTCGTGAGACAGAATTAATCAATGTGTCTTTACTGCATTGAAATATTATTTCGAGGCGGTTGGTACGGTTGTCCAGACAGAAGATATGTTTGCTGTCGTTCAGATATGTGTTATTCTGACTATTTGCTATAGGCAAAATGGTACCGATAATGTCTGCTCCTTGTTGTTCGGTAGCAATACTGAATGTTTGTTCTTTCAAGTTGTATTGGTAGATATGGTCTCCCAATAGCAGTACACTATGGGGGGAATTGAGGAATAGGTTTACTGTTTTTCCCCGGCTTCCGAGACGTTTGGAAGTTTCGGGATCAATAATAATAAAAGGAGTCTTCTTTCCCGTTGACGGGTTGAAAACAAATACGCCCTGTGAGAAAATAGAAAGCAATAGATTACCGGAGGTAAAAGGGCAGATAGAGGCTACTTTATCTTCCCATGTGGAAGGAAAGTGGGTGAACTTTTCTGTAAGGGGATTAAAAAGGTTAATACCTCCACCGTCCGTGCCTATCCAAATGCGACTATCAGATTCCTGATAGAGGCTTAGTACGGTATTGTTACTTAATCCGCGGTCATTGCCCGGCAATACATCCGTATAAGTTTTCATGGAAACCTCCCGGATGCTGATAAGACCGTTGCGAATACTTCCTGCCCATATATTATTGTTCCGGTCATTATAAAGACAGAGAATGGAGTTAGCGGGCAGTGAGTAGTTATCTCTTCCCGGTACATGCTCCAATAAAGAGAAATTTCCCGTTTCAGGTTCAAGAATATTGATGCCTCCTCCATCCGTTCCGATCCATATCTTCCCTTCCCGTTCAGCAAGACTTAAGACGACATTATTGCTTAAATCCGAGTTGTGTGTGGTATACGAAGCCAATGGTCTTCCGTCATGGGAAAAACAGCTTATGCCTTCGTTGTAGGGGGCTATCCATATCCGGTTTTGTGAATCAATAAGCATATTCATGATTTCCTTTCCGCAGTCAAAAGGAGGAGGTGTGTGTTTACCCGTATTTAAATCCAGAAGAAGTAATCCCTGCCATCGGCTGCAGCAAAGAAGAGTGTGCTCATTCCATAAACTTAGTAACGTGATATTGAAATTGGGCTCTCGATTAAACGTCTGTAAAAGGTGAAGAGAAGAATGCTGATAACTATAGAAATAGACTTTGTTTTGCGAGCCGAATAAAACTCCGTCTTTCATTAAACAAGTCGAGTAGGCTACTATATTATTTCCTTTCTCGTCCGTAGGTATGAAGAAATCATCACTTTGCCGTTGATAACATGCCACTCCTTTTTCTGTCAGAATCCAGATGTTATTCAGTTTATCTTCTGTTATCTGATTGATTTGGTTGTGGGGGATGGAATGAGGGTTGTCTGCTTGATGAGTATACTTTTTAAGTTCGTGGCCGTCGTACCGTCCTAGTCCGGAACGGGTTCCAATCCATACAAAACCTTGTTCATCGGTCAGGATGCATCGTACGGTAGAAGGTAACCCGTCTTTCAGGGAGATTTGCTTGTAATAATAATGTCCGGCTTGAAGGGAGGGAACACCGACAAACTGTATAATGAACGCTATACATAGCAGAATAAAGGTTCTTTTTCTCATGGTATTAGGTCAGTTAAACTGAAACAAAGATAATATATTCAAATGAATATTTGTTAAGAAAGCAAACTTATTTTATTATTCCTTTGAGTCAGAGAATGGTGTTTGAATGAAAATTCTTTTCTTTATTTAGCTGGATTCTCTATCTTTGCCCGAAAATATACGACTATGATTACCGAAGAACTACAGAAACTTTATCAGTCATATACAGGTGTTCCCGCTGAAAACATCGCAGAATTACCGTCTTCCGGTTCCAATCGCCGTTATTTCCGTCTGACGGGCATACAAACACTGGTTGGAGTATATGGAACCTCTATTGATGAGAATGAAGCTTTTCTTTATATGGCAGGACATTTCCGTAAAAACGGCCTGCCGGTTCCCGAAGTTTACATTGCATCGGAAGATAAAACTTGTTATCTGCAAGAAGATTTAGGTGATACTTTATTGTTTCATGCCATTGAGAAAGGCCGGGCCACCAGTGTATTTTCCGAGGAAGAAAAAGAACTGCTCCGCAAGACGATCCGTTTACTTCCCGCTATTCAGTTTGCCGGTGCTGACGGGTTCGACTTTTCCCGTTGCTATCCCCAACCGGAGTTCAATCAGCGTTCTATCCTTTGGGATTTGAATTACTTCAAATATTGTTTTCTGAAAGCTACCGGAATGGAATTTCAGGAAGACAAACTGGAAGATGATTTTCAGAAGATGAGCGATGTTCTGCTACGTAGTTCTTCCGCTACTTTTATGTATCGTGATTTTCAGAGTCGTAATGTGATGATAAAAGACGGGGAGCCGTGGTTTATCGACTTTCAGGGAGGACGTAAAGGTCCGTTCTATTATGACATAGCCTCTTTCCTGTGGCAAGCGAAAGCGAAATATCCGGATAGCCTCCGTAAAGAACTGCTGCAAGAATATATAGACGCTCTTCGCAAATACCAACCGATTGACGAATCCTATTTTTATAGCCAACTTCGTCACTTTGTTCTTTTCCGTACGTTGCAAGTGCTGGGGGCTTATGGCTTCCGCGGATACTTCGAAAAGAAACCTCATTTTATTCAAAGCGTTCCCTATGCTATCGAAAACCTGCGTGAATTGTTGAAAGAAGAATACCCGGAATATCCGTATCTCTGCAGGGTTTTGCGGGAACTTACCGGACTGAAACAATTTACGGACGACCTGAAAAAGCGGCAGCTTACTGTCAAAGTGATGAGCTTTGCCTATAAGAAAGGAATTCCTGATGACTCTACCGGCAATGGAGGAGGCTATGTATTCGACTGTCGGGCCGTCAACAATCCCGGTAAGTATGAGCGTTACAAACCTTTCACCGGACTGGATGAACCTGTAATCACTTTCCTCGAAGAAGATGGTGAAATACTCCGTTTCCTCGATCATGCCTATGCTTTGGTAGACGCCTCCGTAAAACGCTATATGGAACGTGGATTCAGCAATTTGTCCGTTTGTTTCGGTTGTACCGGAGGGCAACACCGTTCTGTTTATTCAGCCCAGCATCTGGCAGAACACCTGAATCAGAAATTTGGTGTGAAAGTCGAACTGGTGCACCGGGAACAGAATATAGAACGTACGTTTGAGGCAACCATCTAAAGAGATTAACTATAAAGGAGGAAGTTACGAATAAAATGAAAGCAATGATATTTGCTGCCGGTTTGGGTAGCCGGTTGAAACCGCTTACCGATACCATGCCTAAGGCTATGGTTCCCATAGCCGGACATCCGATGTTGGAACATGTGATTTTAAAACTGAAAGCTGCCGGATTCACGGAAATTGTGATTAACATCCACCATTTTGGCGATCAAATACTTGACTTCCTGAAAGTCAATGAGAATTTCGGGCTTACCATACATATTTCCGACGAACGTGACTTGTTGCTCGATACTGGTGGAGGAGTCAAGAAAGCCCGTTCTTTCTTTGAAAATTCGGATGAACCTTTCCTGATACATAATGTAGACATTCTTTCAGATGTGAATCTGAAGGAATTATATGACTATCATTTACAGAGTGGCGGTGTGGCAACTTTACTGGCAAGCCGACGTAAAACCTCTCGTTATCTGCTTTTTGATGAAAAGAAGAAACTTTGTGGCTGGACTAACAAGGATACGGGACAGGTGAAGCCGGAGGGATTCCAATATGATGAATTATGCTATCAGGAATATGCATTCAGCGGTATCCATGTCCTTTCACCTGCCATTTTCCAATTTATGGATACGCCTCGTTGGGAAGGGAAGTTTTCTATTATGGATTTCTATCTTGCCACTTGTCGGCAAATAAACTATTCCGGTTATCTTGCAGAGAATTTACAACTGATTGACATCGGTAAACCGGAGACATTGGCTAAAGCTGAAAGTTTTCTATACCAAAGCACCAAATAAAGATACAGAAAGGGACCAAAAGGTCCCTTTTCTAATATGTAGCAAAATATTTGTTTAACTTTGCCCGGCTGAACAAACGAAATTGCAATACTATACAAATCTTGCTACATGGAACAGATTCGGATAAATGGGATAGCTGATAATTTATTACATGACATTTTTAATGATTTGTCTGTAGGACTCGAGTTGTATGATAAGGATGGCATTATGATAGATGTCAATTATTCGCGGTTGAGATCAATGGGGATAAAAGACAAAAAAGATATTTTGGGTTATAATCTATTCAACTATACGAGTTTCTCTGATGAAATCAGAGAACAAATTAGAAAAGGGGAGACTGTGCGTTTCGTTGCAAAATATGATTTTGATGCCTTACGTCATCTTTTCCCTACTTGTTTGTCCGGTACTCGATTCTTTGAGATCACTGTTTCTTTCGTTCATAATGAAAAGTCTGAAATTACGAATTATATGGTGATAACTCAGGATGTCACCGAGCGTATCTTATGGCAAAACAAATATGATAATCTCTATGAAGAAGCTGTGCGCTCGAAAAAAGAACTCCTTGAGAGCGAACAAAGGATGATTCATTTGATTCGTCAGAATGAATTGGTGCTGAACAATATTAATTCAGGCTTGGCGTATATTGCAAACGACTATATCGTACAATGGGAGAATATCTCGCTTTGTAGTAAAAGCCTTTCGTATGAGGCTTATAAGAAAGGAGAACCTTGCTATTTGACAGCCCATAATCGCAACGCTCCTTGTGAGAATTGTGTGATGCAACGTGCCCGCCAATCCGGTCAGGTAGAGTCTATTTTGTTTAATCTGGATAACAAGCACGTCATTGAAGTATTTGCTACTCCTATATTTAATGAACAGGGAGATGTTGATGGTGTGGTAATTCGCGTGGATGATGTGACCGAGCGGCAGCACATGATTGGTGAACTTGAAAAGGCGAGGAGCCGGGCTGAACAATCCGATAGGTTGAAGTCTGCTTTTCTAGCAAATATGAGTCACGAAATCCGTACTCCTCTAAATGCTATCGTTGGTTTTTCCGACTTGCTGATGGTGACGGAAGATAAAGAAGAAAAAGAAGAGTTCATTCAGATTATCAATGCCAATAATGAATTGCTTCTGAAACTGATTAATGACATACTGGATCTTTCGAAAATAGAAGCCGGCTCGGTAGAATTGAAATACGAGGATTTTGATCTGGCTGTTTATTTCAATGAATTGGCTGCTGCAATGCATCGTCGTGTAGTGAATCCACAGGTTCGTTTGGTTGCTATGAATCCTTATGAATCTTGTATCGTTCGTCTGGATAAGAACCGGTTGGCACAGATTCTCACCAATTTTGTAACTAATGCCATCAAATATACCTGCGAAGGAATGATTGAAATGGGATATGAAAAGATAAACGGGAGTATTCATCTTTATGTTCGTGATACAGGCATCGGCATACCGGAAGATAAAAAAGACAAGGTGTTCCAGCGTTTTGAAAAACTGGATGAGTTTGCGCAGGGGACCGGATTGGGATTATCTATTTGTAAAGCCATAGTTGAGGCTTTCAAAGGAGAGATAGGTTTTGAGTCGGAATTTGATAAAGGATCCCTGTTCTGGGCGGTTCTGCCGTGCCAGTTCGAATCGGTCGACAGCGGACTGTATATTTCCCGTCAGCGCCTTGGGAGGGAAGTGGAAAAAGAAGAACCTCATGCTTCCGAAGAGATGAAGTCTTCTAAAAGAGTGCTTGTAGTAGAAGATATTCAGAGTAACTTTTTTTTAGTATCTTCTATATTGAAAAATAAATTTCAGTTGTTACATGCTCCGAATGGGCTGAAGGCGGTTGAGATCGTCCGGACTCAACCGGTGGATCTGATATTGATGGATATGAAGATGCCTGTTATGGATGGGCGTACTGCAACTTCCGAGATCCGGAAGTTCAATACGGAAATACCAATTATCGCCCTGACCGCTCATGCTTTTGATGCCGACCGGGTGGCTGCTTTGAAAGCCGGTTGCGATGATTATCTGGTGAAGCCGATCAATGGAGCGAAGTTGATGCAGACGTTGAAAGAGTATGGTTGCTGAAAGGATCGGATTAAAAATGTGCTGATCTGAAAAAATGTATATTCCATTCATCCTGCTTTTAATATTTAGGTCAATGGTCAATGGCTTGCTGAAAAATGCGCTTCATTTTCATTTATAGAGTGTGAGATTGTATGCTGTTTTGCTGTATAGCCTTTGAAAGTGTTTCTTGTAGGTTCATTTTTTATGTTTATATGCTTCTTATTTTCCTATATAGAGAATATTCTGCTTTTTGTTTCAGTTGTTTATTTAAAGATGAACTAGCTTGCAAATAGTCTTTTCAGAAAACTTTTATACCTAGGTCGGTGACTTTGGGGCGGTTCCTCGGTGAGTAAGGAGGTATTGCTCACCGAGGAACGGTTTGTTGCTCACCGAGGAAGTTTATCAATTTCTTTGGGAAGAATACATATTATCCGAAAATAAATGTAGTATTTCTCTTCTAATATGCATATATATGTAGTTTCTTAATGCTTTTTTATGTTAGGGTACTTTTTTCTGTTACCGTTTCATCTTCCTGAATATGAAAAATAGAACATGTATTCAGCTCAAAAGAAAAGTTAGGTCTTATCATAATTATAGCTTTCCTTATTTGACTTGGAAAGTGTTTAATGATGTCTATAACGCTATAATTTATCGATGAAATGGATGATTTCAGACAAAATTGGATATAAAATAGCGATTTTGGAACATCTTATTTTCATAGCCTTCATATTTTTGTAGCCGATAAGAGTTGTTGAATGCGTAGTTTTAATAACTCTTTTAAACTAAGAGTCTTTGAGATTTATTTTTGTTAGCTAATAAATAAAGTCTTTATTGTTAAATGTAATATTATGAAAAGAAAGAAGCTTATGAAAAAACAAAGCTGCTTTGTTGTTCTTCTGATGCTACTCCTGTTATTTCCGTCGGGAGTATTTGCACAGCAACAAATGATTAAAGGACAAGTAGTAGATGATAAGGGTGAAACTGTTATTGGTGCTACAGTCATGGTAAAAGGAGGGCAAGAAGGTGCCATAACCGATATTGATGGAAATTTCTCTGTAAAAGGTAAAGTTGGAGCCACATTAACTATTTCTTATGTAGGTTTTTCTCCTCTTGAAGTAAAAGTAACGAAACTGGAGGGTAATCGTTTCGTGCTCAAAGAAGACTCAAAAGTACTTGATGAAGTGGTAGTGGTAGGTATGGGGAAGCAGAAACGTAATACAATTACGGCTGCCGTAGCTACAGTTAAGTCCGATGCGATTGTCAATCGTCCGGTAACCGACGTGACTAGCGCGTTGCAAGGTAATGTCGCTGGTTTGAACTTTGCGTCAGATGCTGCAGCGGACGGTGTAGGTGGTGAGACTGGTGCTGAAATTAAATTTAATATTCGTGGAGTTGGTTCTATCAATGGTGGCGAACCTTATGTATTGGTAGACGGTGTGGAACAAAGTATGCAGAATGTTAATCCTGCCGATATCGAAAGTATCAGTGTTTTGAAAGATGCTTCCGCATCAGCTGTGTACGGTGCCCGTGCTGCTTATGGAGTAGTATTGGTTACCACTAAAAGCGGACGGAAGGAAAAGACACGTGTTACCTATCGCGGAACGGTTGGTTTCAGTTCTCCTATTAATATGCCGCAAATGATGAACTCATTAGAGTATGCCAACTATTGCAATCAGCGGGATGTGAATATGGGACGTACAGCTCAGATCTCAAATGCAACCATCGAAAAGATAAAAGGCTTTATGGCTAATCCTTATTCGGCAGAATTTCCCGGCATCGGTCCTAATCAAGCGGGTGACGGTTGGGCAGCAGCCGATAATGTTCAGTATGGTAATACAGATTGGTTTGATTATTATTTCAAAGACCGTGCGATACGTCATTCTCATAATTTGAGTGTACAGGGTGGTGGAGAAAAATCTACTTATTACATTGGTTTAGGATATACTTATCAGGAAGGTTTGATGGATCAGGTTCAGGATGATCTGAAAAAGTATAATATCAATACTAAATTTTCGGTTACAGCAACCGATTGGTTGAAATTCCACTTTAATAATAATGCAACGATAAACATAATCAATCGTCCGATGGCTAATCAGACTATTTTTTATGGTACGATAGCCAATACGGCTCCAACCCGTGTGACTCAATTACCCATTGAACAGGCGGAGTATTCTACTCCAACTTGGAATGAATTATTATACTTGAAAAAGTCCAATTATAATCAGAACCGTGTTTCGGATGCATTATCTTTCTCGGCTATTATTACTCCGCTGCAAGGATGGGATATCATGGGAGAAATGAAAGCCCGTTTGGATGTGGAAAATAATAGTTTCAAATTGAAAAAAAGCAATCATGCATTGCCTAACGGGCAAGTTATAGAGACTTCCGGCAACCGTCAGGGATATCAATATCCGGGTATGAGATGGCAAAATACACGTTTCGGTTCACTGACACGCGGTAGTGCTTTCAATTACTATCTGTCTCCCAGTTTGTCCAGTACCTACATGAATCAATGGGGGGATCATGATTTTAAAATCATGGCAGGTTATCAAATGGAATTGCAAAAAAATTCCAGTGAATATATGTATAAAGATGGAATGTTGAGCGAAGATACTTATTCATTTGACAATGCCGATGGAACCGTATATGCCGGAGAGGCTCGCACTCACTGGGCTACGATGGGATTTTATACCCGAATCAACTGGAACTATCAGAATACATATTTCTTGGAACTTAGCGGACGTTATGACGGCTCTTCCCGCTTTGCGCCGGGACATCGTTGGGGATTCTTCCCGTCTTTTTCTGCCGGTTATGACATTGCCCGTACTAAATACTTTGCCGATTTGAATATGCCGGTATCACAATTCAAAGTACGTGTTTCTTATGGACGTCTGGGAAATCAGAATGGTGCAGGATTATATGATTATCTGGGAGTGATGAGTCTTGACCCGAATAACGTGAATGCATGGTTACTTCCGGGAGGAGGTGATGTAATAGGTAAAGGAACAATCTCATTAACTCCGAAAATGATCAGCCCGTACATTACATGGGAGAAAGTAGACACCGCCAACTTCGGTTTGGATCTTATGTTATTGAAAGACCGTTTGTCTGTAACGTTTGATGTTTATCAACGTACGACCAAAGACATGATTGGTCCTGCTGAAGCTATTCCGGCTGTCAGCGGTATCATTCCCGATGATCGTGCAAAAATAAATAATGCTACTCTTCGTAACCGGGGTTGGGAACTCTCTGTCAACTGGCAGGATAAGTTGAAATGTGGTTTTAGTTATGGAATAGGATTCAATTTATTCAATTACAAGGCTGTGATTACGAAGTATAACAATCCTGAAGGTATTATTTATAACAACCATACCGGTTTGGATCGCAACAAAGGTTATTATGAAGGAATGGATATAGGTGAGATCTGGGGATTCGTAGCAGATGACTTGTTTATGACCAATCAGGAGATTGATTCATATCTGAATAGTAAAGATCTTTCTTTCTTTAAGAATGACAACCTTTGGCAAGTGGGTGATTTGAAATATCTGGATACTAATCGTGATGGTAAAGTAGATCCGGGAAAAGGAACATTGGAGGATCATGGCGATCTGAAGGTAATCGGAAATGCTACACCTAAATATTCATTTGGTATAAATTTGAACTTGGGATATAAAGGATTCTCTGTCTCTACTTTGTTCCAGGGAGTGGCGAAACGTGATTTTGCATTAGCGGGAAGTACTTATCTTTTTGGTGGAAAGAACTTCTTTAAAGAGCATCTCGACTATTTTAGTCCGTCGAATCCCCGTGGATATCTTCCTCGTCTGACAGATCCCAAAACAGTAGATTATAATACAAATATTGGTTACAATACAACACGCTATATGGTCAATGCCGCTTATATGCGTATGAAGAACCTGACCGTGTCTTATACATTCGACAAGAAGCTCTTGAAAACTATGAGACTGGAAAATTTGAGAGTATATTTTACGTGTGACAACCTGTTTACTATTACTAAGTTGCCTAAGGCTTTTGATCCTGAAACCTTGAATCAGGTAAATACTTGGGCGGGTGGTAGCAATGCTACAGCACCGGGACTTACCTCCGCTGCCAATGAGAACGGTAACGGTAAAGTATATCCGATGAACAGAAACTTTGTATTTGGTCTTGATTTTACTTTTTAATAAATAACAGAGAAGTATGAAACGATTTTATTTATATATAGTATTGATGGCGGGTCTTGGAATATGTGTATCTTCTTGTGCCGACTTTCTGGATCGTGAGCCGCTTACCGTACCGAACAACGAATCGTTCTTGTCCGGTGAAGCCCAAGTGCGTGGATATATCAATGGTCTTTATACAGCGCTTCCTTCATTAGCGAAATTCGGAATGGGAGTGCGTGGAGAAGAAAAGAACAGTGATAATATTCTTTCCGAAATTTACAATAAGCGTCTGAATGGTGAGGAAACCTTGTTTTCCAGCAGTGAAGACTGGGAAAACGGTTATAAAAATCTGCGTAATGTGAATTATTTCTTTCACTATTACCTAGTACCGGAAGACATGGAAACAGAAGAAGTAAAATCATTGAAAGGCGAAGCTTACTTCCTGCGGGCTTACTGGCACTTTGTTCAGTTGAAGAAGTTCGGTAATATTCCTATTATGGATGCTTTCTGGGATGAACATGCCACGATAGCCGGTTTGCAGATCCCGCAGAAAGATCGTGGTGAAGTTGCTAAATTTATCTTGGAAGATCTGGACAAAGCAGAGAAACTATTGTTCAATAGAAGCAAATACAGCGGTTTGCGTATTTGTAAGGAAGCGGCTATGTTGCTTGCCATGCAGGTTGCGCTATACGAAGGTTCGTGGGAGAAATACCACAAGAATGATGAATTTGCGGCTGCCACTGACCAATCGGCTTATTTCTTTGGAGAAGTGTTGAGATGGGGAGATATGCTTTTCGAGCAAGGTATAAAATTAAATACGAAAGAAACAGATGGCGGTGTAGTCAATCCGGGAGATGCTTACGGACGTCTGTTTAATCAAAATGATTATTCCAACATTTCAGAAGTATTGTTCTGGAGAAAATATTCGGTTACTGACGGTGTGTTTCATGCCTTGACCGGATTAGTGGGTGGAGGAGTTGTCGATCAGGATGGACCTGCCGGTATAGCCGGAGACTTGGTAAATACCTATTTGAATGCTGATGGAACGCCTGTTGATCCGAATAATAGCAAGTTTAAAGATTTTAATGAAACCTTTAAAAGCCGGGATTTGCGCCTCACAGAAACTATCATGAGCAGTGGCTATAAGTTTAAATCTACTGCTAAAGGTTCTCGTCCGATGAAAGTGGCAGATGCTTCTACCGGTGATAAAACAATCAATCCTCCTTTCCTGGCAGGTGATGGTAATGCTAAAAATGTAACAGGGTATCACATTCGTCTCGGAGTAGATACGACATACGTTTCAGGGGACTGTGAAACCGGACTGGTACTCATGCGTTATGCTGATGCATTATTGAGCTATGCCGAAGCTGCCGAGGAATTGGGCAAATGTGATGATGAAGTGTTAAGTAAAACATTGAAACCTCTGCGTGCACGTGCCGGAGTAACTTATGTGACACCTGCCAGAGATCCTAACTTTACAGATTATGGTTATACATTGACTCCCGTTATGCAAGAGATTCGTCGTGAGCGTCGTGTGGAACTGGCACTGCAGGGATATCGTCTGGATGATCTGATGCGTTGGGCTGCTGATAAGGTAATTGTTGGCAAACGTGGCAAAGGAGCATATTTGGGACATGATGGTGTTTTATACAAATCATTTGCGGAAGATAAACATGAAGCATTAGCCAAAGTATTGGTAGATGGCAACGGATGGATGGATCCTTTGCAGGAGTTGATACCGGGTGGTTATCAATTCAATCCTAAGAGAGACTATCTGTTACCTATTCCTCCAAATGAACTGGAACTGAATAAGCAGATGAAGCAGAATCCGGGGTGGAAATAATAATCATAGACTTTATAATTAAAGATATACTGTATGAAAAAGATTTTAGAATGGACATATTTGTGGATGCTGCTTATATTACTGGCAGTGAGTATGTCAGGATGTTCTGACGATGATAATGTAAGCCCGTTGGCAGAACCTGTACCTTTAAAGATGACACTGAACAGTACGGATTTGGTAATGGGAGAGGTGCTGGAAATCACTTTTGACGTGACAGGTACAGAAGAAGGAAAAAAAGCGATGAATGAAGATCTGAATATCAGATTGAGTGCCACTACTGATAAGGGAGCAGTCGATCAGTTGGTATTTGATGATTTTCCATCGGTGGTTACCATGAGGCAGGGAGAGATGACTAAAACCGTCCGGGTTCCTGTAAAGAAAGAAGGACTGAATAGAGAACGTTCCATCGAAATATCTGCATTTGCACGTGGATATAGAATGGCAGGTGCTTTGCAAATTGTGACTGTCAGTGACTACCACTACTCTAAAGTTTCGTTGAAGAATAATGCCGATAATACGGTGAAGGAGGGACAGACTTTTGTATTGGTAGCTTCCGTCAACACTACATTGAAAGATGAACTTACCATTACTATTACTCCTAAGGCCGGAGAAGGAGAACGTTATGAAAATCTTCCTTTAGAATTGACTATTCCTGCTGGAGCGAACTCGGTAGAAAGTGCGCCGGTTACTATGATAAAAGATGTGAATACTACCGAGGATGAAGAGCTGACTCTTGATCTTGCTACAGTTCCTGTTCTTAGCCGCTATCCTTTACAGGCTACGAAGCTGACTATAAAGAAGACTGATATTCATAAAAATATGGGCAGTGAGGTAAGAGATGAACGCTGGTTATATGAAGATGCAGACCAGTTGTTTGTTTCACCGAAAAATGAAGCGGCTATAAAAGCTTGGGGACAGACTAATTATCAGGTAATGAATGAGGGAGATCCTCATCCGAATAGTGGAAAAGTGCTTCCGGAAGGAAAGTGGAAATTCTTTCGTGCATATGAATTTCATAAAATATCTTCGTGTTTAACGACGAAAGAAAGTAATGATAAAACATATGTAAGTAATGAATATCCTTTAGGTTTTGCTGACCAGAATACAGCGGCAGTAGAAACTGCAGGTTCTGTGGATAATGCTAAATATGCATGGGTTACAGACGAAGGTTATTTGAGAATGATTTCACTGAAAGAGCGTACTCCAGGAAATAATGGTACTAAAGATTTTGGAACTTCTGCTTTTTATTCCTGTAAGTTTATGCGAGGAAATGTAAATAGTCCTACTTGGGCATCCTCTAATATCCGTATTTATCCGGGAATGCGTATTGAGACGCGTGCACGTATTCGTGGTGCAGAAAATAGCGGAATGTTACCGGGTATCTGGCTCCAAGGTAATGAGCAGGTAGGAGGCGACTCGCAGTGGAATGTCTGGCCGGATTTTGGAGAAATAGACGTGATGGAAAATAACACCAAACATGGAAATTTAAGCTATAGAAGATCGGCGGAACAAACTTTCCATATCGGAAACACAGCTCCTGGAACAGGGGGAAGTCGGCATTATAATCCGACTGTTGCCGTAACCGACATTGCGGGAACAATAGATCAGTTCCAGATTTATTGGATGGAATGGGTGGATAATCAAACCGTGCGTATGGGAGTCAATGGTAAGACTACAATAACTATAACTGAAGCACAAGCGTTGGCTAATGGTGCCAGATGGCCGTTTACAGATAAAGTAAATACCGAGGGACTTTATTACATTCTGACGATGATGTTCCTAGGTAAACAGGCTCCGGATTATCCATCAATGGAAATGAGTTATCTGACAGCAAGGAATATGTTGAAAAATAATCCGAATGCGCTGATTCCCCGTATGGAGATAGACTGGGTTCGTTTCTATATCGACGATACCTATACCGATCATGATATGCCATATCGGAAAGATCTGATCCTTTATTAATAAACTGAATAAATAAACCTTTTTAATAAGATAATAATATGAAACTGAAATCAATTTTATGTGTAGTATTTGCGGCAACTTTATTAGGCAGTTGTAGCTATGATGACGGAGATTTGTGGGATGCAGTCAACGGACAGGAAGAGAGAATTTCCGCTTTGGAGAAATGGCAGAAGACAGTGGTTGAGCAACTGAATTCCTTGCAGGGAATTCTTACTGCTACAGATTATATTACCGATGTAGAGAAGGTGACAAAAGAAGATGGAACGGAAGGCTATAAAATTTCATTTCTTCATGCATCTCCTATTACGTTGTTTTACAACAAAGATGGTGAGGTGAGTGGAACAAATGAAGAAAGTATTGGCGTGGATAAAGGCGATGATGGTAAATGGTATTGGACATTGGGCGGTGAGCCCTTGCAGGTAGATGGTAAAACTATTTACGTAAATAGTGGAGATGCTATCAAAATGGAAACAAATCAGGACGGTTCTACCAAATTAACTATTGGTGATAACTCGGTGACGATACCGTCATATCCGGTTGCCCATCCTGTGACGGGCGTTACTCAATCGGGTAATATTGTTACAATTACATTGAACGGAGGTGCAACGGTAGAACTTCCTAAATATATCAACTGGAATGGCTATTTAGCAGCGGAATATAGTAAAGAGACTGCAGGAGAAGAAACTTATCCGATAGTGCTTCCGGAAGGCTGTATTATGAGAATGTTGGATACCAATCCTTCAAACTGGACAATACAAGTGACAGGTTCGGGAAATAACACAAAATTGAAAGTTGTTTATCCGGCAGCCGGAGAAGCTACAGTCGCTTTCTTGCTTTCGGATGGAGAAACTCAAACAGTAATTAAAACAGTGACGTTTAAGGCAGCTACAGATCCAGGTATCCAGTGGACTACTATAGAATATACAGGTGCGGCAATCACAATACCGGAGGGGGTATTGAGTGTTAAGGTGACAGGAACGTGTTCTGGAGGAGCTCC
Organism: Bacteroides sp. D55t1_190419_B8; assembly: GCF_015558905.1. NCBI lineage: Bacteria > Pseudomonadati > Bacteroidota > Bacteroidia > Bacteroidales > Bacteroidaceae > Bacteroides > Bacteroides sp. D55t1_190419_B8. The sequence continues at coordinate 64,933 of NZ_JADMOU010000010.1, read as the reverse complement.
AAGTCTTAGAGATCACATCGCTACACCTCTAAAGACAGCAAGTGGTGTGGTAAATATTGATTTATCGGAATTGGTATATAGTGCTGCTATTCCAGCTAACGCATTCTATATAAATCTTCCAGCTTTGCCGGAAAAGGATAAGAATACATCCATTGAAACAATTATTCTTCCAAAGGGGACTATTAATATTTTCGATCGGGCATTCAAGAATTGTGTTGCTTTAAAAAGCTTGACTATTTTATCAGCAACTACCCTAGGATATAATGCTACGGCTTTCGAGGGCTGTGATGCTTTGGAATCTATCTTTGTAGCAATAGATAAAGTGGAAGCATATAAAACGGGTTGGAGTGCACTAGCGGATAAGATCAAACCGGTTCCCGAAGCGGGAGAGTAAAAGGTTTATTTTGTCATCAGATTTTTTAATGACATGAATGCCTTTCAATTAAAAGGGGGAAAATCCCCCTTTTTGTTACTTATAAGTATAGCAAGTAAATAGTGATTTCCTGTATTTTTTGATGAAATAAAAAGATTTGTAGAATATTGGACATTAATTGGTGATTTGTGGAAGTCTGAATAGATGGTTATCCTCTATCTTTGCTACTGCAATCTTATACAAAATAGTATTTATGGAAAAACTGCAATCAAACTTATTTTTTCCTTTAGCGGGAGTAGCTGCTATAGCTTCCCTAGCTTCTTGTGCAGGCAAGCAAAAACCTGCGGAACAGCAACCTCTGAACATTGTTTATATCATGACAGACGACCATACGGCTCAAATGATGAGCTGTTATGACACTCGCTATATGGAAACTCCGAATCTCGACCGTATTGCAGCTGACGGAGTACGTTTTACTCAAAGTTTTGTGGCCAATTCTTTAAGTGGTCCCAGCCGTGCCTGCATGATAACGGGTAAACATAGCTGTGCAAACAAATTCTATGATAATACCACTTGCGTTTTCGACAGTTCTCAGCAGACTTTCCCTAAACTCTTGAGAAAAGTCGGTTATCAGACCGCATTAGTCGGTAAATGGCATCTTGAGAGTTTGCCATCAGGATTTGATTACTGGCAAATCGTCCCCGGACAAGGAGATTATTATAATCCGGACTTTATTACGCAGGACAATGATACCATTCAGAAACATGGTTATATCACCAATCTTATTACGGATGATGCCATTGACTGGATGGAAAACAAGCGTGACCCACAAAAGCCTTTCTGCCTTTTGATTCATCATAAGGCTATTCATCGTAACTGGATGGCAGATACTTGCAATCTGGCTTTATATGAAGACAAGGCCTTCCCGTTGCCGGATAATTTCTTTGATGATTATGAAGGCCGTCCGGCTGCCGCTGCACAAGAAATGAGCATCGTGAAAGATATGGATATGATCTATGACCTCAAAATGCTGCGTCCTGACAAGAACTCGCGGTTAAAATCACTGTACGAAAGATTCTTAGCCCGAATGGACGAAGGACAACGTGCTGCATGGGATAAATTCTATGGTCCGATTATCGATGACTTCTACAAACAGAATCCGCAAGGCAAAGACCTTGCCAATTGGAAATTCCAGCGTTATATGCGTGACTATATGAAGACGGTTAAATCGCTGGATGACAATGTAGGTCGTGTACTCGATTATCTGAAAGAAAAAGGATTGCTGGATAATACACTTGTGGTCTATACTTCCGACCAGGGCTTCTATATGGGCGAACATGGCTGGTTCGACAAACGATTTATGTATGAAGAATCCATGCGTACACCGCTTGTCATGCGCTTACCGAAAGGCTTCGACCGTAGAGGGGATATCACCGAAATGGTACAGAATATCGACTATGCACCCACTTTCCTCGAATTGGCAGGAGCAGAGGTGCCATCGGATATTCAGGGAGTCTCGCTTGTTCCTCTGTTGAAAGGAGAACATCCGGAAAACTGGCGCAAGGCACTTTATTATCACTTCTATGAATATCCGGCCGAGCACATGGTGAAACGCCATTATGGAATACGCACAGAACGCTATAAACTGATTCATTTCTATAATGATATCAACTGGTGGGAACTCTATGACATACAGGCAGATCCGACAGAGATGCATAACCTCTACGAGCAACCTGAATACGAGCCGGTAGTGAAGGAATTGAAAGAAGAGATGTTGAAACTACAAGAACAATATAATGACCCTGTCCGATTCTCCCCCGAAAGAGACAAGGAATAACCCTGAAATAATATCATGATAAAATATATCTTCATACTGTTGACCGGATTTCTGGCATCAATAGTGACAGGATGTGATAATACAAACTTAACACGCAGTATTTCTATGGTTCCGCGCCCGGCACAGATGATGCCGGGCAGTGGCAACCATTTATTCTCCGATCAGACAGTTTTTGCAGTGGAGAATGAGGAGCAGGCGGAAATTGCAAGAGGTTTGATTACTTTGTTTACTCGTACAGCCGGTTTTACCCCCAAACTGAATGTAGGAGGAGAGGGGAATGTCCGTTTGCTGACAGACCCTTCTTTGAAGAGCGAAGCCTATTCTTTGGAAGTTTCTCCCCAAGAGATTGTTATTAAGGCTTCGGATAACAAAGGCTTTTTCTATGCCTTACAAACAATTCGCCAATTACTTCCTCCCTCCATTGAAAGAGAAAGTTTGTTGGACAAGAAATTGGAATGGAGCATTCCGGTCGTAATCATTCAGGATGAACCACGTTTCGGATACCGGGCATTGTTGTTGGATGCATCCCGTTTCTTTATTCCTAAAGAAAATGTATTACGTATCATTGATTGTATGTCAATGCTTAAACTGAATACACTTCATTTTCATTTGACAGACGACAATGGCTGGCGGGTGGAAATAAAGAAATATCCCCGATTGACGGAAGTCGGTGCGTGGCGGGTGGATCATCAGGATTTGCCTTTTCCTGCCCGTCGCAATCCGAAAAAGGGAGAACCTACCCCGGTAGGAGGCTTCTATACCCAAGAGGACATCCGGGAAATGGTGGCTTATGCTGCTGAACGTCAGGTTGAGATTGTGCCCGAAATAGATATGCCTGCTCATAGCAATGCTGCATTGACAGCGTATCCCAGACTGGCTTGCCCGACGGTGAAGGATTATATTGGTGTATTGCCCGGCTTGGGAGGACGAAATTCCGAGATCATTTATTGTGCAGGAAACGACAGTGTTTTCAACTTTTTGCAAAATGTGATGGATGAAATCATGGAATTGTTTCCCTCACGCTATATCCATATTGGTGGTGACGAGGCTCAAAAAACACATTGGAAGAAGTGTCCGTTGTGTCAGGCACGGATGAAAAAAGAAAATCTGGCTAATGAAGAGGACCTGCAAGGATATTTCATGAAGCGGATAAGTGACTATGTACGTAGCAAAGGCAGAGAGGTGATCGGTTGGGATGAACTGACCAATAGCAGTTTTCTGCCGGAAGAGTCTATTATTCTTGGTTGGCAAGGGTTTGGACAGGCTGCATTGAAGGCGGCAGAGAAAGGACATCGTTTTATTATGACTCCGGCACGCATTATGTATCTGATTCGTTATCAGGGACCGCAGTGGTTTGAACCGTTGACATATTTCGGGAATAATACCCTGAAAGACGTGTATGATTACGAGCCGGTACAAAAGGATTGGAAACCGGAATATGCTTCGTTATTGATGGGTGTACAGGCTTGTATGTGGACAGAATTCTGTAATAAACCGGAAGATGTGGACTATCTTTTATTTCCTCGTTTAGCCGCGTTAGCCGAAGTAGCTTGGACACAACCGGATAAAAAAGACTGGGCTTTGTTCCTGAAAGGAATGGACAGGTATAATGAGCATCTTGCAGAGAAGGGAATTGTTTATGCTCGTTCCATGTATAATATCCAGCATAAAGTGACTCCCGAAAATAGTGTGTTGCAAGTGAAGTTGGAGTGTATTCGTCCTGATGTGGAAATCCGTTATACAGTAGATGGTAGCGAGCCGACGGCTAGTTCATCTTTATATACCGATTCATTAACGGTAACGGCGACTCAAACCATTAAGAGTGCTACCTTTGCACAAGGTGAGCAGATGGGGCAGACGCTTGTATTACCTATTGTCTGGAACAAAGCGACCGGCAAACCTATCCTCGGAAATAAACCGAATGAGAAACTCATGACGAACGGATTACGTGGTAGCTTGAAGTATACAGACTTTGAATGGTGTTGTTGGGAGAAGAGCGACCACATATCTTTTACGATAGATTTGCTGCAAAAAGAAAAATTGAATGCTTTTACTATAGGTTGTATCACTAATTACGGCATGGCGGTACATAAACCGAAATCAATCCGTATTGCAGTTTCAGATGATAACGAAATCTATCGTGAGGTAGCAGGTCTGAATTTTACTTTCCGGGATATATTCCGTGAAGGAACCTTTATCGAAGATTTCTCCATGGATATGAAAGGAACGGAAGCAAGATATGTCCGTGTAACGGCAGAAGGGGCGGGAGAATGTCCTGCCGACCATGTACGTCCGGGACAAGAGGCGAGAGTTTATTTTGATGAAATAATGATTGAATAATCAATATTGGTTATTTGAGGCATGGATTACACGGATTAACACTGTTGCTTTGCGTAATCATAGTACTGAAGCTGTGAAATCTGTGTAATCCGTGCCTTAAAATAATAGCTTTAAGAAATAGTATGAACTAAATTAATAATGAGTACTTAACCATGAATAACCTGAAGAAACGAACGTTTTTAATCTTATCAGCAGTACTGGCTGCCACAACTTTCATGTTAGCGCAACAACAACCGTTGCCCGAATGGCAAAGCCAATATACGGTGGGACTGAACAAACTCGCTCCTCACACATACGTATGGCCTTATGCCAACGCTTCCGACATTGAAAAGCCGGGAGGATACGAGCAGTCTCCATTTTATATGAGCCTGAACGGAAAGTGGAAATTCCATTGGGTGAAGAATCCCGATAACCGTCCGAAGGACTTTTACCAACCTTCTTATTATACAGGAGGATGGGCGGACATCAACGTGCCCGGTAACTGGGAACCACAGGGGTATGGTACAGCTATCTATGTCAACGAGACGTACGAGTTTGATGATAAAATGTTCAACTTCAAGAAAAATCCGCCGCTGGTTCCTTATGCAGAGAATGAAGTCGGCTCCTACCGCCGTACCTTCAAAGTGCCTGCCGACTGGCAAGGACGCAGGGTTGTACTTTGTTGTGAAGGAGTTATTTCTTTCTATTATGTATGGGTGAATGGAAAATTACTGGGATATAACCAGGGATCAAAGACGGCTGCCGAATGGGATATTACAGATGTACTGAATGAAGGTGAAAATGTGGTCGCTTTGGAGGTGTACCGTTGGAGTTCGGGCGCTTATCTGGAATGTCAGGATATGTGGCGTTTGAGCGGCATCGAACGTGACGTGTATCTTTACAGTACCCCCAAACAGTATATTGCAGACTATAAACTGAATGCTTCTTTAGACAAAGAGAAATACAAAGATGGTATTTTCGGACTTGAAGTGACCGTAGAGGGACCTTCCGCTACTACTTCTTCCATTGCTTATACACTGAAAGATGCTGATGGTAAAGCTGTTTTGCAGGATGCTATCCGGATAAAATCCCGTGGATTGAGCAATTTTATCGCATTTGAAGAAAAGAAGCTCCCCGGTGTAAAGGCTTGGAGCGCGGAGCATCCTTATCTTTATACATTAATGCTCGAATTGAAAGATGAACAAGGCAAGGTCACTGAACTGACCGGCTGTGAAGTAGGTTTCCGTACCTCGGAGATTAAAGACGGACGTTTCTGTATCAACGGCGTTCCGGTACTGGTGAAGGGAACCAACCGTCACGAACACTCCCAACTGGGACGTACTGTGAGCAAGGAACTGATGGAACTGGACATCAAACTGATGAAGCAGCACAATATCAACACCGTACGTAACTCACATTATCCCACGCATCCTTACTGGTATCAACTTTGCGACCGTTACGGCTTGTACATGATTGACGAGGCAAACATCGAATCTCACGGAATGGGATATGGTCCTGCTTCCCTTGCCAAGGATAGTACTTGGCTGACTGCGCACATGGATCGTACCCACCGCATGTATGAGCGTTCCAAGAATCACCCGGCTATCGTTATCTGGTCGTTGGGAAATGAAGCCGGAAACGGAATCAACTTCGAACGTACCTATGACTGGCTGAAATCGGTAGAGAAAACTCGTCCCGTGCAGTATGAACGTGCTGAATTGAACTATAACACAGATATTTACTGCCGTATGTACCGCAGTGTGGACGACATCAAAGCGTATGTAAACGAGAAAGACATCTATCGTCCTTTCATTCTTTGTGAATACCTCCATGCAATGGGTAATAGTTGCGGTGGACTGAAAGAATACTGGGATGTATTTGAAAACAACCCGATGGCACAAGGCGGCTGCGTTTGGGACTGGGTGGATCAGTCATTCCGCGAAATAGACAAGAACGGTAAATGGTACTGGACGTATGGCGGTGATTACGGACCGGAAGGAATTCCGAGTTTCGGCAACTTCTGCTGTAACGGCTTGGTAGGTGCTAATCGTGAACCGCACCCGCATTTGCTCGAAGTAAAGAAAGTATATCAGAACATAAAAGCAACGCTCGCAAATCAGAAGAATCTGACCATCCGTGTTAAGAACTGGTATGATTTCTCTAACTTGAACGAGTATATACTGAACTGGAATGTGACAGCAGATAATGGCAAGATATTGGCGGAAGGTACGAAAATGGTTGATTGTGCGCCGCACGCCACCGTCGATGTTACTTTGGGTGCTGTAAAACTTCCGAATACAGTCCGTGAGGCTTATCTGAATATCAGCTGGACCCGTCGTGAAGCTTCTTCAATGATAGATAAGGACTGGGAAGTGGCATACGACCAGTTTGTACTTGCCGGTAATAAGAATTACACAGGCTACCGTCCGCAAAAAGCAGGCGAAACGACTTTCACCGTTGATAAGAAAACAGGAGCACTTACTTCATTGAATCTGAACGGCAAAGATTTATTGGCTGCTCCGCTGACATTGAGCCTTTTCCGCCCGGCAACGGATAATGACAACCGGGATAAGAACGGCGCACGCCTGTGGCGCGATGCAGGACTGGATGGTCTGACCCAGAAAGTAATTTCACTGAAGGAAAGTAAGACTTCGACTACTGCCCGTGTAGAAATTCTAAATGCGAAAAATCAAAAGGTAGGAACAGCCGACTTTGTGTATTCGTTGGATAAAAACGGTGCACTGAAGGTACACACTACTTTCCAACCTGATACGACCATCGTGAAATCCATAGCCCGCTTGGGACTGATATTCCGGGTAGCGAACTCTTACGATCAGGTTTCTTATCTGGGACGTGGGGACAATGAAACATACGTTGACCGCAATCAATCCGGCAAAATCGGTGTATATCAGACCACACCGGAACGGATGTTCCATTATTATGTTGCTCCGCAGGCTACGGGTAACCGCACCGATGTACGTTGGGCAAAATTGGCAGATACTTCCGGTGAAGGCATCTTTGTTGAGTCGGATCGTGCTTTCCAGTTTAGTATCATTCCTTTCTCGGATGTATTATTAGAGAAGGCCCGCCATATTAATGAACTGGAACGTGACGGATTGCTGACTGTACATCTGGATGCCGAACAGGCAGGCGTGGGAACGGCCACTTGTGGTCCCGGAGTATTACCGCAATACCTGGTTCCATTAAAGAAACAGAGTTTTGAATTTACCCTTTATCCGGTGAAATAGATACTGAATCAATAGGTTTTTAGATAATATATAAAGGTGGGGGTTGCACTGATTGGATGGAATATCGTAAGAAAGTATTCTGTGATAATCGTTGAAATCTGCACCTTTATTTTATCTTTGTACGATTACAATAATGAATAGACCATGAATAAACTACTAACCTCTCTTTTATTGTCTGTTACTCTCATGGGTGGAGTGCAGGCGCAGAAAAAAGAAAACTATTATGTGAAGCATGTTGAGTTTCCTCAGGGTGCAACTCTTGAACAGAAAGTCGATATGGCAGCACGGCTGGTACCCACTCCGCAGCAATATGCCTGGCAGCAAATGGAACTGACTGCTTTCCTTCATTTCGGAATCAACACCTTTACCGGACGTGAATGGGGCGACGGAAAAGAGGACCCCGCACTTTTTAACCCTTCGGAACTGGATGCTGAACAATGGGTACGTACCCTCAAGGAAGCCGGCTTTAAAATGGTGCTTCTGACTGCAAAACATCACGACGGTTTCTGCCTGTGGCCTACGGCTACTACCAAACATTCCGTAGCCTCTTCTCCCTGGAAAAACGGACAAGGCGATGTAGTGAAAGAACTTCGTGCTGCCTGTGATAAATATGATATGAAGTTTGGAGTATATCTTTCTCCCTGGGACCGGAATGCGGAATGTTATGGAGACTCTCCCCGTTACAATGATTTTTTTATCCGGCAACTGACTGAATTGCTCACTAATTATGGTGAAGTGCATGAAGTCTGGTTCGACGGAGCGAATGGAGAAGGTCCGAACGGAAAGAAACAGGTGTATGATTGGGATGCTTTCTATCAGACCATCCAACGCCTTCAACCCAGAGCTGTGATGGCAATTATGGGGGATGATGTCCGCTGGGTAGGAAACGAAAAAGGATTAGGACGTGCAACTGAATGGAGTGCAACTGTGCTAACTCCCGGCATATATACCCGTTCACCAGAGAATAATAATCGTCTGGGAGTTTTTGGTAAAGCGGAAGATTTGGGAAGTCGTAAGATATTGGAGAAAGCTACGGAATTATTCTGGTATCCTTCGGAGGTGGACGTATCCATTCGTCCGGGATGGTTCTATCATGTGGAAGAAGACAGCAAAGTGAAGTCTTTGAAACATTTGGCGGATATTTATTTTCAATCAGTAGGTTATAATTCCGTTTTGTTGCTGAATATTCCTCCGGATCGTAGGGGATTGATTAATGAAGCCGATGTGCAGCGATTGAATGAATTTGCAGCTTATCGTGAGCGGGTATTCGCTTCTAACAAGGTTGTGAATGGTCGAAAATATTGGAATGCAACTTTCGGCAGTGAAAAGGTTTATTCATTGAAGCCGAATGCAGAGATAAATGTGGTGATGCTTCAGGAGGATATAACGAAAGGGCAGCGGGTAGAAGCCTTTACGGTGGAAGCCCTGACTGATAATGGTTGGAAGGAAGTTGGAAAAGGTACGACGATAGGATATAAGCGTATGTTGCGTTTTCCGACAGTTAAAGCCAGTAAGCTTCGCGTGAAAATAGACGAATGCCGGTTGACTGCATCTATTAGTCAGGTTGCTGCCTATTATGCGGAACTTTTGCAGGAAGAAACAAAGAAAGAAGACTGGAATAATTTGCCGCGTTCCGGATGGAAACAAGTGGCCGTCTCTCCATTAACGGTTGATTTGGGGAAGACAGTAACATTGAACAGTTTTACGTATGCTCCCGCGAAAGCCGAGGCTAAGCCAACGATGGCATTCCGTTATAAATTCTTTGTAAGTGTGGATGGTAAGAATTGGAAAGAGGTGCCTACTAGTGGGGAGTTCAGCAATATCATGCATAATCCGTTGCCACAGACGGTTGCTTTCAATCAGAAAGTGAGGACACGTTTCATTAAACTGGAGGCCACTACACCTGATGCTGCCGTTGCTAAAGTAAATATGGATGAAATAGGAGTGATGGTGGCTCCCTGATAGAGCCCTCATCGGAAGATATGTTTAGAGAATAGCAGTGTAGACCGGCCTCTTGATTTTTAATGAATCAGGTGCCGGTCTCTTTTTTTTCTAAACCAAATGAATATTTTACTGTTATTAATTAAAAAAAGACAGAAGTTATGTTAGTAGTAGATTTAGGAAAATGGATGAATAAAACCCTCATAAATTGGGGAATAGATCCGGCTGTTGCCGATCGTTTTGATGAGACTATTATGGCTTTATTGATGATAGTGGTTGCCATCGTTCTGAATTACCTCTGCCAGGCGATTCTAATCGGAGGAATGAAACAGTATACGAGGCGGAAGCCCCATCAGTGGAATACATTGCTGATGAAGCGCAAGGTGTTTCATCATTTGATTCATACCATCCCGGCTTTTTTGGTTTATGCTTTGTTGCCGATGGCTTTTATCCGGGGAAAAGAGTTGTTGTTGATTTCTCAAAAGGTATGTGTCATTTATATTATTTTCTCTTTACTATTGGCTATCAATGGGATTCTGTTGATGATAATGGATATCTATGATGGAAAAGAAACGATGAAGGATCGCCCGATGAAAGGGTTTATTCAGGTCTTGCAGGTGCTTCTTTTCTTTGTAGGTGGAATTGTGATCGTTGCCATTATCGTGAATAAGTCTCCTGCCACTTTGTTTGCCGGGTTGGGTGCTTCGGCAGCTATTTTGATGTTGGTGTTCAAGGATTCCATATTAGGCTTTGTGGCAGGTATCCAGCTTTCTGCCAATGACATGGTCCGTCCGGGCGACTGGATAACATTGCCTTCCGGCGACGCAAATGGTACGGTACAGGAGATAACATTGAATACGGTCAAGATTCAGAATTTTGATAATACTATTTCCACTATTCCCCCTTATACGTTAGTGAGCAGCCCTTTCCAGAATTGGCGGGGAATGGTGCAGTCGGGAGGACGACGGGTGATGAAGAATATCACTTTGGATTTAACTACACTTCAATTCTGTACGCCGGAAATGCTGGACCGTTACCGGAAAGAAATTCCATTAATGGCGGATTATCAACCGGAAGAAGGAGTGGTTCCTACCAATTCTCAAGTGTACAGGGTGTATATTGAGCGCTATTTGTGCAGTCTGCCTGTGGTCAATCTGGATTTGGATCTGATTATCAGCCAGAAAGAAGCTACCATGTACGGAGTACCTATTCAGGTTTACTTCTTCTCCCGCAATAAGGTTTGGAAAGAATACGAGCGTATTCAGTCCGATATCTTCGATCATTTGCTGGCAATGGTTCCGAAGTTTGATTTAAAAGTTTATCAGTACTCGGATTAGTCAACCATCAACAGGGGAATATATATTCTCAAGTATTCTCACCACTATGAGAATTTATTCTCATAGTGGTGAGAACTTTTTCTCATTGCAATGAGAATATTTTCTCACTACGGTGAGAATGATCTCTTGTCAGAATATACTGTGACGTCGTTTAGTGAGTTCTAATCAATAGGGAATCAGTTCGAAGTCTGCATAAACAGGAAGATGATCGCTGATACCTCCCTGATATTTCATTCCTTTGTAGGTGCGGAAAGGTTCTTTATCCCCATATTTCTCGTCTTCTTTCAGTAAAAAGGGGAGAAGACAGACGTTTGCTCTTTCTTCACTGGTGAAAAAATGGCTCGATTGATTTAATAGAGTGCCCGATACAATCAGGTGGTCAAGCAACCCCCATTCACCGCGATATTTGTAAGAACCGAAGCTTTTTGACTTTGCTTTCCGGGCAAGCAGATGATATAATTTTAATGAGGAAGGAACAATTGTTGAACGGTTGGTGGAGTTGAGTGTTGAGGCTGGATCTTGGGTAGTAATGGGAGGTGCTTCGGCTTCCAGTACTTTCTGGATAGATTGATTCGTGGGATAATCATTGAAATCTCCCATAATAATAACTTGTGGATGAGAACGAATATTCAGAATGTGATCGACTTCCGTGCGCAGAATTTGAGCTGCGTATAAACGATAGGGTTCCGATTCTTTAGCTCCACCCGAACGGCTTGGGAGATGGCAGACAAATACATCTAATGTATCTCCTGTCAACAGAAGTCCGCTGACGTGCAGTAAATCTCTTGTCGGGCGGTATTGTCCCAATGGAGGAATGGGGATAGAACGGGAAGATAACAACTTGAATAAATCCCGTTGATAAAGCAAGGCTACGTCAATCCCTCTCAAATCAGGGGAATCAGTCATTACATAACGATAGTTAAGCTCTTTTAAAGGAGAACGGCGGGTCAGATCACGCAGCACCGTATCATTTTCTACTTCGCATAATCCGACTAGCGCAGGAGGATTCCATTCTCCAATAGCTGTGATTACGCGCGCCACATCAGCCAGCTTTTTCTTATATCTGCTATAATTCCAATGACGCAGCGCATCGGGAAGAAACTCACGGTCGTTCTTTAAACTATCATGATGCGTATCAAACAGGTTTTCTATGTTCCAGCTGACAACACGGAAAGGGATTCTTTCTTCCTGACAGGGAGCTTGTTTGCTATGATAGTCTTGTGCGATGACATAACAAGGAGCGAAGAAACTTACGACAATTAAAAACATTGTGAAAAAGAGCATGGCAACAGCATTTTTTTTTCGCTTGTTACCATACTCTTCTTTGTGATATTTGGTCTGTCTGTTATTTCTTGGCAGGTACATGTGCCAAGATATCCAATAGATGTTTCCAGAACTTCTCTACGGTAGGAATAAGCATCCGTTCGTCGGGAGAGTGAACGCCTGTAAGTGTCGGTCCGAAAGAAACCATATCCAACGTTGGATACTTATCAAGGAACAGGCCGCACTCCAATCCTGCGTGGATTGCTTTTACTTTCGCATCTACGCCGAATAAACGTTTGTATGATTCAACAGCTACTTCGAGGATGGCCGAATGTGGATTCGGTTTCCATCCCGGATAACCTTCTCCGAAAGTAACATTGGCTCCTGCCAGTTGGAATACGGCACGAACCGTGTTCGCCATATCGTTGCGTGCGGACAGTATAGAACTTCTCTGACTGGTTTCAATGCGGATGATATGGTTGGGCTTCATCTTGACAGATGCCAGATTGGTAGAAGTTTCCACCAGTCCGGGAATATCCTGGCTCATGGCATATACACCGTGAGGAGCTGCATACAGAGCTTTTAATAAACGGGCGGTAGTATCTTGGTCGATAGCCATTTTGCGTGGATTTTCCGATTCGAGAACCAGTTTTAAGTCGGGTTCTACAACGGATAATTCGTCTTCCATTTCGCTGGTGAAGATATTCAGTTCGGTGCGGACATCGTGTTTGGCATCTTCGGGAACAGCACAGATGGCATAAGCCTCGCGGGGAATAGCGTTGCGCAGGTTACCTCCGTTGATTTCACATAGGTACAGATCGTGTCTGGCAGCCATGCGGGAAAGGAAGCGGTTCAGAATTTTGTTGGCATTGCCACGTCCCAGGTGAATATCGCCACCGGAGTGACCGCCTTTCAGCCCTTTCACTTCCACCTTGAAGAAGAAATATCCGGCGGGAACTTCCACTTCCTTATAAGCAAATTCTGCAACGGAGTCAATACCTCCGGCACATCCGATAAAGATTTCCCCTTCATCTTCCGAATCGAGGTTCAGAAGGATGTCACCGCTCATAAAACCTTCTTGCAGGGCAAAAGCTCCGGTAAGTCCGGTTTCTTCGTCTACGGTAAACAGGCATTCCAGCGGACCGTGCTCAATGCTGTCGTCAGCTAGGATAGCCAGCTCGGTAGCTACACCGATACCGTTGTCGGCTCCGAGGGTAGTACCTTTGGCTTTCAGCCATTCACCGTCAATTTCCGTTTCGATGGGATCGGTGAGGAAGTCATGTTGAACGTCGTTATTCTTTTCGCATACCATGTCGATATGCGATTGCAGAACGACGGTTTGCAGATTTTCTTTTCCCGGAGTAGCGGGCTTTTTAATCAATACGTTGCCGGCTTCGTCCACCTTGGTTTCCAGATTATGTTTTGCTCCGAATGCCTTCAGGTAGGCAATCATTTTCTCTTCCTTCTTCGAAGGGCGCGGCACTTGGCAGATTTCCTCGAAATACTTGAATACGCCAGCCGGCTTTAAGTCTTTTTTTTCCATGCTGTTTCTATTTTATAATAGGAATAGAAGGGCTGTTTTCGCTTCTTCTATTGCTAAATATGGTTAATTTGATTGACTTATCTGAACTCATATCTCATTAAAGCCTATCTTTGCACTCACAAAATTAATAGAAATGGTTGAGACTATACTGATAACTTTGTTAATAGTTGCTATTTCCCTGGTATTATTAGGGGTGAAAGTATTCTTTACGAAGGGTGGGAAGTTCCCGAATGGTCATGTGAGCGGGAATAAAGCGTTGCGTCAGAAAGGAATCGGATGCGCACAATCGCAAGATCGCGAAGCACAAAAGAAACCGCGTTTTTCTATTAACGAGTTGGAAAAAGCCTTGAACGATAGTATGAATTAAATTTATTAAAAACAATACTTATTAATTATGAATAGAATGAACTACCTCATGAACGGTTTGGCTGCTCTTGCGTTTATCGTTTTATTTTCACAATGTGCTGGCAAAACTGACAATCAAACTACAAATGCTCCGGCGCAGGCTAATGCCGAACTGTCAGGAATGAAAATTGCCTATGTTGAAATAGATACGCTGCTTGCCAAATACAATTTCTGTATTGACTTGAATGAGGCGATGGTAAAGAAGAGCGAAAACGTTCGTATGACATTGAATCAGAAGGCTACCTCTTTGAACAAGGAAAAACAAGATTTTCAGAAGAAAGTTGAAAATAATGCTTTCCTGTCACAAGATAGAGCGCAGCAAGAGTACAACCGTCTGGTGAAGTTGGAACAAGATTTGCAAGAGTTGAGCAACAAACTTCAGAATGGTCTGATGGAAGAGAACAACAAGAATAGCTTGCAATTCCGCGATTCTATCAACGCTTTCCTGAAAGAATATAATAAGACTCACGGATATAGCCTGATCTTCAGCAACACTGGTTTCGATAACCTGCTTTATGCTGACAGCACTTTCAATATTACAAAAGAAATTGTTGATGGGTTGAATGCAAGATATTCACCTGTGAAGAAATAAATGATATTAAACTGTTCCGTTCCTTATAAAAAGGACGGAACATTATCGAATTAAAAAAAGTTATGCCTGTTCAAGACTGCGAAGCCATGAACGGGCTTTTTTTATGATCTTTCTTTTTCTTCTTCCTGTGGAATACGGAAAGCGGTGTAAAGTTCGAGGATGGCAGCAACTGTGAGGCAGGCAATCCATTCATTGCCTCGTGTGGTAAACATAAAGGCTCCGGTCAGGATAAGTGCCAGTGCACCGAATATCTGCTGAACGCGCAGGCGTTTCAATGTTTTGCTCTTTCCTTTGACGGGTGTGTTCACTTGTGCCAATGCGATACATCCGGCTCCAACAGTATATATGTAAGGAGCGTATATCCATCCGGTGATAAATACGGCTGCTCCGGCGAGAGCCATTATGGCGCCCACGACAAAAAGGGCAGGTACTAATTGTTTCATTCTTTAATCTTCAAAAACGTAAATATCTTCGTTGGGTTTCTTCATCAGATACTTTTCACGGGCGATCTGTTCGATGGCGTCCGGATTGGTACTTATTTCGTTGAGACGTTTGGTATTCTCTTCGTAATCTGTCCGGTACTTTTCTATCTCTTCTTTCAACTGGCTGATTTCCCGTTCATATCCGAAACGACGAATCAGGCTGTTCTCGTCCAGAAAGCCAATGATAACAGCAAATGCAACGACCGTAATGAGGTACTTGCGTCTGCATATGAAATTCCAGATACTGATTAGTTTACCCATAATTTCTCCTTTTAATATCTGCAAAGATAAAACTAATAACTTAAAAACTTATCGCTTCGGCTTCAAAACTTCTCTCTTTATCCCTTATTACTTATCACTTTTTTTGTGTACATTTGCAGAATAAGCGAAAATTCAAAAAACAGAGAGAATCCCGGATATGGAAAACTATATCGTTTCAGCCCGTAAATACCGTCCGTCCACGTTCGAATCGGTGGTGGGACAGCGGGCGTTGACTACTACGCTGAAAAATGCAATTGCTACCCAAAAACTGGCTCATGCTTATTTGTTTTGCGGACCGCGCGGGGTAGGAAAGACGACTTGCGCGCGTATCTTTGCCAAAACCATTAATTGTATGACGCCCACCGCTGACGGAGAGGCTTGCAATCAGTGTGAGTCATGTGTAGCTTTCAACGAACAGCGGTCATATAATATTCACGAACTCGATGCTGCTTCCAATAACTCGGTGGATGACATTCGCCAATTGGTGGAGCAAGTACGCATCCCGCCACAGATTGGTAAGTATAAGGTATATATCATCGACGAGGTGCATATGCTCTCGGCATCTGCTTTCAATGCGTTCCTGAAAACGCTGGAAGAGCCTCCCCGCCATGCAATCTTTATTCTGGCTACGACGGAGAAGCATAAGATTCTTCCTACTATTCTTTCCCGTTGTCAGATTTATGACTTTAACCGGATAAGTGTGGAAGATACGGTGAGCCATCTGTCGTACGTTGCTTCGAAAGAAGGAATCACGGCAGAGCCGGAAGCGCTGAATGTGATAGCCATGAAGGCGGACGGTGGTATGCGTGATGCTTTGTCTATCTTCGACCAGGTGGTTAGTTTCACCGGAGGAAATATCACCTATAAGAGTGTGATTGATAATCTGAATGTACTTGATTATGAATATTATTTCCGTCTGACGGATTGCTTCCTCGAAAACAAGGTGAGTGACGCATTGTTGCTTTTCAATGATATATTGAATAAAGGTTTTGACGGAAGTCACTTTATTACCGGATTATCGTCTCATTTCCGTGACCTGTTGGTCGGGAAAGACCCGGTGACATTGCCTTTGCTGGAAGTGGGAGCGAGCATACGCCAACGCTATCAGGAACAGGCGCAGAAATGTCCGCTACCTTTTTTGTACCGGGCTATGAAGCTGTGTAATGAGTGCGATTTGAATTACCGCATCAGCAAAAATAAGCGTTTGCTGGTAGAACTGACCTTGATACAGGTTGCACAGCTTACCACCGAGGGGGATGACGTGAGTGGTGGGCGTGGCCCTAAGAAGACCATAAAACCCGTATTCACTCAGCCTGCCGCAGCACAGCAGCCGCAGGTAGCTTCTGCCACTCAGGTTCAGCAGGCTCCAGTTCATTCGTCTCCGTCTTCAGTTACAACACAGGCTGCTAATGGCACTACTGCCCAGTATCCGCAGGCTTCTGCGGCTGTGCAACAGGGAGCACCGGCTTCTCCTAGGGCGGCTTCGTCTGCTCCGTCGCAAGGAGCGGGAGTTGCTCAGACTGCCAAGGAAGAACGGAAAATTCCCGTGATGAAGATGTCCAGCTTGGGGGTATCTATCAAGAATCCGCAGCGTGACCAAGTATCGCAGAATGCGACTACAACTTATGTTCCTAAGGTGCAACAACCGGAAGAGGATTTTATGTTCAATGACCGGGATTTGAATTATTATTGGCAGGAGTATGCCGGCCAGTTGCCGAAAGAACAGGATGCTCTCGCAAAACGTATGCAAATGCTCCGTCCGGCGTTGCTTAACAACTCAACGACTTTTGAAGTGGTGGTTGATAATGAGTTTGCTGCAAAGGATTTTACAGCTTTGATTCCCGAATTGCAGGATTATCTTCGCGGCAGACTGAAGAACAGTAAAGTGATGATGACAGTGCGGGTAAGTGAGGCAACAGAAACAGTGCGTCCTGTGGGACGTGTCGAGAAATTCCAGATGATGGCTCAAAAGAATCAGGCATTGATGCAACTGAAAGATGAGTTCGGGCTGGAATTATATTAATGTACTTACTTCTATCAGATTACCATCCGGATCTCTGAAATAAATACTCCGGATGGCATCCTGAGCACCTTGACGCTGGACTATACCTACTTCTATTTCTATTCCTTTGGATTCTACTTCGGCTTTTATTTCCTCTATGTTTCCTTCTGTAAGTAAACAGATGTCCGCACTTCCGAAAGCAGGATGCTTGGCGGCAGGAAGGAACTGTGCTTCTCCTACGTGAAGATTGATTTTCTGATTACCGAACTTGACGGCAAAGCGTTGGTTGCTTGTATCGGCTTCCATTCCCAGGACTTCTGTGTAGAAATGTAGGCTTTTATCTATATCGGACACCGGTATGACGATATGGTCGATATTCTTGATTTTCATATCAATGTAGGCGTTGATTCATGCGGTCTTCATATCCGTCTGAAGGTTTTCTTCCCGGCATGACAATCCACAGGATGATATATATAATCACTCCGGCGAAAGCAGTGAAGAATGTAGCCAATATATATACTATTCTCAATAAAGTAGCATCCCATCCGAAATATTCAGCTATTCCGGCACATACACCTGCAATCATTCGATTGGAAGAGCGGGTTAATTTCTTTTCATTTTCCATGATATACTATGTTCTTTTAGTGCAAATGCTACACAAATATAGAGAATATATTTGGTTTATGGGTTAAACGGAAAGATTTATGTATTATTTGTTAGCATTTTAACTTACTTAATTGGGGGTCAACAATAGACCAACAATAAGGAATATTAGGTAGGATTTAGCATGATTTACTCTCTAAGATGCCTATTTCCTGAAAGCAGAAAACCCTCATAAGGATTGACTTACAAGGGTTTTTGTTGGGTGGAAGACCGGACTCGAACCGGCGACATTCAGAACCACAATCTTTAACGAGTAGCCTTATAGTGGTCTCAACTGTCAGCAAGTTAAATATCTCCTTGCTAGCTCATTAGTCAACTATTAGTCAACATGATAGTATTGCTACTAATTTGGCTAGCTTCTCCACCATTTTATATGGTGTCAGTGTAACAGGTTTACCTGCTAATCACTGTTAAACTCTAAGGTGCTTTCTTCATTACTTTTGATTTTAATGATTGATGCAAATATAGTGAATATGTTTGGTTCTCCAAACAATCTCTGGCTTTATGTTGTAGTTGAGCTTTTCTTGCATTACTATTATGCTAGTATCATGCTACCAATAGCACTTAGATGTGCTAAGTTTCTTCCTTCTGTTTCATAACTTAATTAGTTTAAAGTGTCATTCAATAGATACTCATCTTATTATAAGTAGGCATGAGTGTAAATACCCTATCAGAGCTTTAACAAGGTCAGGGTTGCAAGTATTCAAAGTAACTTACTTGAAATACTTCATTTGCCTTTCTCTTCTTACATATGGGAACTGACTATGGTTAGTAATGAAATTAATAAGAGACTGCAATTATCCCTATATGATTTAACTTTAGATACCTTCTAGTCAATATAGTAGACATTGCCTACACTTACATATCCAAATATTTTGTATCTATCTTGGCTTCTTTTCATAGTTATACTAGATAAAGAACAGTCATAGCAATATACTTTTTCTATTTGGAGACAATTAGATATATCCAAAGTACTAATTGCCGTATAGCTGCAACTCAGTGATTTAAGCTTTTGATTGTTAGATATATCTAAGCTTGTAATTTTGCTATAATTACAATTTATGTTTTCCAACTCAAAATTATTCGATATATCTAATATATGTATGTCTGTTAGTCCACAGTTTAATTCAACTAATTTGGGACACTTAGATATATTTAATGTTGAAATTGATGCTTGCTCACAATCTAATTTCTTTAATTCTTGGTTATTTGATAAATCAATGCTAGAAATAAACCATAAATTTTTAAAGATTAGTTGCTGTAAACTTTTGTTATTAGACAGATTTAACTCCCTAATTGTGTTCATATATTCAAGATCCTCCTCATCAATTATATCATTATTATTACCATCAATAATGAGTAAGTTACCACATTCTAGATGAGTTAGGTTTTTATTCTTAGATACATCTAAATCTTTTAATCCACAGTTATTGCATTTTAATGAGGTTAATTTTAGGTTCTTAGACACATCTAATGATTGTATGAAACAACAGTTACATTCTAGAGATGTTAAATTTGTGAAATGTTGTATTCCTTTTAATGACTTTACTTTAGTTAATATACCACTTATACTGGTGGTTGAATTACCAAAACCAATAGTTGTGACTGCTTGAGCCTCAACAGGAGATACCTTGCCATCTTTGTTTACATCAAAGTGTTCATAGCAGTACTTCATAAACTCTATATCATCCATAGCAGTACATACATCATCAGGGTCAGACATCTCTGGATACCCTGTTAAAGGTTCATTTTCATCACTTTTGCTGCATCCTACACATAGTAGAACTACAGCTAACACTAAAAATACTTTTTTCATAATGCTTTGTTGATTCTTAATATATAAGCTCTAATTTCTCAAAGTTAATAACCCACTTGTTCTCTAGTAGAAAGTCAGTCCCAATTAGTCCATGTACTTGTATTCCACTTTCATCCTCAATGCTTTTAAAAGCATCCAGTAAGGGTCTTACACAGAATCTGGGCTTATAAACCTGACCTTCAAAGTTAAAAGGCAGAGTAATCATATCTACCTTGTGCTTAGTTCCTTCTATTCCACTGATACAATAGTCACCAACTGGTTCTACTATATCCTTGAAATATTCTACTACAGTACTGTCTATCAGATTACAGGTGCTTCCAGTATCTAAGATGAAGCAAAGATATTGCTCCTTTATCTCAATAGGGATAATGGGCAATTTAGCTTTATGTAATCCAAAGGAAAGATGATATTCCATATCTTAACCTTTACTTAGTCTCTGATATTCTTCCATTAGCCAAGTCATATAGTTCTCCATTTCCTCTATCATTTTATCTTGTGGGTATCCTGAAGGATATGTCCATTTCTTGGAGAACTGCCCTATAAGTGGCATGCTTCCTTTCAAAGAGATGATTAAATCTCCAGCAGAATAGTTGATATTTACTGTCCAACAAGAAGAAGATATAACAATATATTCATTGGCTTCTTTAACTATTCTAGCTCCTTGTGGTTCAATTAAGTAATCTATTAGGGGTTTGTACTTAACCCTCATTCCACCAAAGCTGGTAATGTGTTTATCTACATATTCATCATGCTCTTTGGTAAGTCTATAGATGATGAATACTATTATTCCTATAACTATTATCCACCACATAATCATCTCACTATTATTCCACCATTAGCAACATAATCATCTGCTGCTTTTGGGTAGTCAAAAGACCAAGCTTCTACACATGTGCTCAAATCATCTCTGCTAAGACCAAGTTTATCTGAAATGGCTTCACAGTATTTTATTTCTTTAATGGGGCATTTATTATCAGACATCATAAGTTGTACTATGTCTGCTAAGTATTCTAGCTTCTCTTTATGTGTAGTTGGATAACTATCCTTGATAGCAAAAGGGTCTGATAGTACCAATTCAACATAGTCTAACTTTATAGATTTCATAGTCATTACAGTTTTGATACATAGCTCTTCTTCTGCTGATAAAATTCCATCTCCAGACAAAGCTAAAACTATCATATCCCTTAATCTACAGAGCTTCTGCTCTTCCTCCTGGCTTAAATTCCTAATTTCCATAATTTTAAATTCTAGTAATTCATTATTTTGTTAATTATCTCTTCATCAAACCTCATCCTTAATATATTAGGAACATCATCAGTAAGGGCAAGGAATGTCCAATTCTTACCTTTATTATGTGATACACCTATATTAGTTTCTGGGTTGTCGTGAATGCACTTCTCTCCTTGTGTAAGTACACCTACCACTTCAAATGTGATAATGATATACTCCTTGTCTGCTACCCTGTTAGTTATGTTACTAACTATGATGTTGTAATCAATGCCTTTCTCATCATAGGTGGTCTTTAAAGTGTGATACATTTCTGACATATCCTTATATAAGGTTTGTATAATAGCTCTATCAGATAATTCTGGATAGTACTTCTTACAATATTTAATAACATCAGGATATATGTATAGGGAAGCATTATTTATATCTCCTCTCAACAAGGCTTGATTATAGGTATTCATTTGGCTGATCATATTCTTTTCAGCTTTATCTTTACCTGTATAAGGGGTGAGTGTTTCATTGTACCAACCTTCTGGTACTGAATCTTGGGCAGTGCTAAGTTGAGGTGTCTCCTTATTAGATGAGGAGGATTTCTGTTGGTTGCTGTTACAAGATACAATAACTAATGTTAGTAATAATACATAATAATATTTCATGGTATTTCCTTTTGTAGCCATACTACAAAAAGAAGATGTGAGCCTAACCTTATTGGGAGTCCAAGGTATTACCACATACCTACAATCACACAATATAAGGGAAGCCCACACCTAATGGTATGAGTATCCACTACTTACTGCTGTGATTGTTAGTCTTCAAGGTGGTAATTTTAGGACTGTCACAAGTAAGAAGCTGACACTTCTTTATCTAATATGTCTTGTTAAACTTCTATTTCATTAGTTGTCATTTAGTTGATACAGCTACAAAGATAGAACTTTCTAGTCATACTTCATCATCTGACTATCATAATTTGATAGGTTTCAAGTCATATTAGTACCATAGGTGTAGGCTTATATCCTTATTGCACAAAGGTAGACTTAATTATTCACTTTCTATATGCAAAACTGATAAATAGAGCACCAGTTACTATCAATAATAGCCACTGTAATATCATATCTAATGCTGTCATATATACACTAGTTAAAGCCCCAGTCCATTACAGAACTAGGGCTATCAACAACAATAAAATCACATAGTAAGAGGTATATAACCTCTTAATCCTTAAGTATCATACTGGTGAGGATAAATCCCACTAGAATCAAGATAATCTCACACATAATTCAATCAATATTTTATTTAATCCAACTTACTAACTACTAATGCAATTCACGTTTACATACTTCACCGAACCTCAAGTGGTTAAGTTATTATAGCAGTACATCTCTTTACCCTGTAATCAAATACCCTCAACCTATATTAAAAGAGGCAGTCAACCTCTATAAAACTATCCCCTGATTTGCCATTCTGCATCACTTACTTTGTATATATAATATGCAAGAAAGTGAGACAGGAGAAATTTCCCATCATAATGGTATAATAACAGCAGAGGGGGATAGATTTAATAGAAGGTAGGATATTGTAGACCTTAGAAGGTTAAATGTTTATAGCTTTCCTTCATCATGATAGGAGTAATATTCCTTCTCTGGACTTAAGATTATATGGTCTGCTACATGAATTTCCATGAGTTCAGCCCCCTTCCTTACTTTTTCAGTCAAAGCATCATCCAGAGTACTGGGTTTCATGCTTCCAGAAGGGTGATTATGTGCCAATATTACCTGTGTTGCATTAGCCAGCAATGCAGCTTGTAATATCAGCCTTACATCTACATAAGTTGCGGAGATTCCACCTTCTGAAATAGGTACTATACCCAGTACCTTGTTAGACTGATTAAGTAGTACTACTTTAAAGCTTTCCTTGTATTCTATTGTGTCATCAGGGAAGTACTTTGTCAATAGTTCATAGGCATCCTGTGAACTATTTATCTTGTATCTAGTTGATGATTTGACATTACTTTTATAGCTCAATTGAACCTCTGCCACATTCATTATACTGTTCATGAGATGCACTAATTAATGAACCAACTATATTCACTTTCACCATATAAAGCCTTATTAAGTCCTTCTGCCAATTGGGTGGCATTAAGTGACCTGTCCAAGAAGTTATCAATGTAGCTACTTTTATTAGCTCCAGTTAGTAAGTTGTACACATTCCACATGCTGATTTCCCTGCTGTCCAAAAGGGTGCTAAAGTTATCATCATTGTAATATGCTTTGGCAACTAATCCTATCTGGGTATCAGTCATCAGCATTTGCGGCAACTTCTTCTTTTGGTCAATAGGAAGAAACTGATATAATCTGCATCTGCCTAAGAACTGGGCAAATTGAGACTCTCTCATATAGGTATCCTCATAAGCTGACATATAATACAAGTGTTGGGCTATATTGTATTCTTGGAACAGCCTCATCACTGCATTCAATAGTTCAGCAGTACTCATAACCTTTAATTCTGACCTGTAACCATCTGTTGATACACACATGTTACAGCAGACTAAGTTCTTGAAACCTATGAATACCTTGAACTTCTCTGCACCCTTCTTGCTGTAGAGGTTCTCATGGTTATAAGCCCTAACTCCACCTATGGTTAAATTCAGTCTGTTACCTGCAATATCCTCATATATGGTAGGTATCTCAAAACAGAACATCATTCTCTCAAAGTAAATGGTTTTATCTGATTCCAGTAGTTGATTCACTGGTTTATGAATAGCTTCCGGTATTCTGCCTTTGATAACATGGCTTACCCTGATGGCAGGTTCTTCTATTCTCTCATTGGAGAACACCTTATTAGCTGCATCCCATACAGTTTCAATGAAACTGGAGTGTGATATAGTAACCTCATTATCTTTAGAGAACACAGGTGTAATACATTCTTCCTTGAGGTACTGCATAGTGACTTCCTTTGTATTAGCTTCAATAAAAGGTAACTTATTGCCTTCTCTGGTGCTTATTGGTTCAGCTTCTACAGGATTTGTTGATACAATGCCTGTGTTAATGATTTCTATTGGCTCAACTGTTTGAATATAAGGGTTATCCGCCTTATTTCTATTAGGGTATATCAGATTAGCTCTGACTGGCTGCAACTGCATTGTTTCCATATCTAATGTAATTAGGGGTATAGTTAATAGTTGGTTGATTCTTTTGTACCTGAAGTGCTGCTTTCTTCTGCATGAAGTCTGATGTTAACTGTTGATACCATTCAGGATATTGATGGTAAATAGCAGTCAGTTCTTCAATGGTCTTACTGCTGTTAATCTTACTCCTTATCATCTCCAGATTGACACCATCATTACACCAATCTAATATGATCTGTCCTGTAGCAGGTGTAATGGTAAAGTCTGGCTTACCTATGAACAGGTTTGTCCTGTCTTTAGATGCAATAGTCTGGTGCTTCATGTTGATGTCAAAGACTATGGTAAACTCATAATCTATGCCATCCCTCATGACTGCTTTTAGTCCTACTTTCTCTGGTATCATCTTGCCATTCTTCTCACTTAGAACATAGTCCTGTTTGCATCTCATAGTGCATATTACATGGCTTCCAGACTGCAATACTTTCTGCATAAAAGCATTGATTCTGGGTGTCACCTTCTGCCAATTAGTGAAGCTGTTACCTTGTAATCCTGCATGGTACTCAAGCAAGGTATCCCAACACTGTGAGATGCTGTCAATGATGATAACTTCCATGCCTGCACCTTCACATATTTCAATAGCTTGTATATAAGTTTCAGGTGTAAAGTTATCACTTAGACTTAATACATTATAAGCACCTAAGTGAGCATAAAGGTCTGCACTTCCATGTTCACTGTCAATGATGGCTATCTTAGTCCAGTCATTGCATAAACCATAAGCTAAAAGTAATGCTGAATAGGTCTTACCTGAACCTGCACAGCCTTGTAGAGCAAGCTTAATCTTAGCCTGCTTCTTGGATGAAACTCTTAAGTTCAACATATCTGAATAGGGTTAATTGTTATACACAGTCTATAAAGAAAAAAGGAAGCAAGTCCTAATAAACTTGCCTCCTTGAGGTCAACATTGACACCCATCATAGAGTTGCCAATGTCATAGCTCCACCTTCACCTCTCTGATGCAGCATATAAAACATGTCACCTGTATCAGGTGAACATACTTGAGAGATAACAGGATTGGTAACCTCTCCATTGATGAACTTGTCACTAACTGCACCTGTTTCACAGCCATAAACAAAGAAGCACTTACCTGTATGAGGATTCTGCTTAATCTCAATCTTGTTTACACCCTTTTGAGCCTTGAACTCATTTACTGTCACTGTCTCTAAGAACTTTAACTTTTCCATAATTGTTTTTTTATTATTGTTGCAGAGGGGGATATCCCACTCTTAAGGTAAGGGGAGGGAGACTTTGTGACTTAGAGTGCACTTGTAGGTATCAAGTTTACAGAAATTGAAAATAAAAATTAAAAATATCAGGGAGACAGTATATCAGATGACAGTAGGGAGTGCTATATATTAGTTATGTACAGATATAGAAAGCCCCTGTCTTCTGGTGGGAAAACAGGGGAATAAGTATACTCTTTGTCTTATGCTTAGAGTCTTAGTTAGTATAAGTATTGAGGATGTCCAACTTGGCTTAAGTTCCATTGCTCTTCCTTGAGAGTTGGGGGTATCCCTATTGCATTGGTTAACTCCTCTTGCATGATACCTTTCACCCATTCAACATGTTCAGTTGTTGTAGCAATGGAGTCATGGATAGTAAATACAGGAACTTGATGATTGCTTTCTTTCCATATCCTTTTACAGCATCTGTGGAGAATGATTTCACTCTCTATTGATTGCAATAGGCAGGCTAAGGCAGCATGATTGTCCCTTTTGGCTAATGCTATTAGTGAATATATTTCGGGGTAAGTATTGTCAAATAATCTTTTAAGGGTTGCTCCTTGTTGATGGTAGTATCTATTCTTTGAGAAGAATACTATTAACATCATGGTTTTGACATTCTTCTTGTCTAATGTGGTATTTCTCCTGCTATTAATCAGACTCATAATATGGTCATATACTCTACCTTCAGAGGCTATTTGTTTATACTCTTGGAGTGCTTCTGCTGTCAATGAACTTACATAATCTCTAATCTCTACAAAGTGTTCTTGAGAGAATAAGGACTGGATATTAGTTGGAAGTGTTCCTATGTTCAAAGTGGTATTAGAGTCTTTCTCCCAGAATATAGGATTGAACAATAGACACAGTAGATAAGGTTGACTATTAGCTATATCAATTCCTACTAAAGGTTGTTCATCATACAAGAGGAAGTGCCTGTAGTCCTTCTGTATATTGGTGATAACTGAATGTAACCTGTGGACATTGCTGTCAATCTTAGCTTTGTAATCATAGCAAGCTATAGATTCAATATTATGTATTGCAGCATTATACTGACTTCTAGGATACTTTTTGCAAAAGGTATTTCTACTCCTACACCATTTATCTCTGTTGGAGTCCCATGACTCATATCCCCCATTGAACTTCTCTGTCATCATTTGATAAGCATATTGTCTGGCTAAGTCTGCATTGATTGTTAATTGCTTTTGCTCATACCAATGTGATAAATAAGGATACTCCAGTAGATGATTAAATGTAAACTTTCCTAAGGACTCATTGAATACTTCTTGAGGAACAGCTTCTATTTGAACTGTTTGCTCTCTAACTGACTGATATACATACTTGACCAGAGGAACACTATCATAAGCAGGAGCAAACTTGTAACCTTTAGACTTCTCATCCTTGATATATTGGTTATCAGTGATTAGTATTCCTGTCTTTATAAGGTAATCAAGATAGCTTAGATAGTCTTTGAAGAAGTGCCTAAGGTACTTTGCATTAATTGATACATAACCTTCTTCATCTATGGAATCCTTCTTGATAGAAGGAATAGAGCTAATTAATCCCATGATATAAATCAACCTCTCTATGTCAAAGTAAGCACCTAGTGTACCAGTGGTGGTAACAGTTTTAATATGTCCGTGGTCATTAACAAACTTGTAGTCAGTAAGAGGATATTGCTCTAAATGTGCATTTAGGTCTAGGTTCTCTGGTATGAGAGCAAAGTAACCACTATGTTTAATGTTAATAGGCAAAGCTGAACCTATTCTCTTACCAGAAGGTTGAGAAGCAATTACCCTAAGCAACTCTTGCTTAAATCCTTCCCAAACTATTTCAAACTCATTCCAATTTAAATTACTCATACTTATATCCATTATGATGGGAAATTTATAAAACAAATAACTTTAACAAATTATTTTCCTTAGTAGCTATCCTGCCAGTATGTTCTTTAAAACCTCTTGGATTCTCTTCTCTGATGGTGTACTTATTCCTAGATGTCCTGTCAGTGGCATATATGCTTCTCAATAGGGCTACATATTTTCTAGGTTTCAGTATCTTGTGTAGATGATACTGAACTATAGGAGCTAATATCTCTTGTATCTCACTTGCTGAATAGCTCTTATTTAAGGTGAGACTTCTTCTTATAGCAACTTTGAAAGGATGCTCTTCATCTAGTGCCCAGTACATGACTGTATTATTGAGGTTCTTGAAGACTACACTGTTACTTGTCCTACTTTCCCATAGTTGATGTAGTAGACTATCAAGGTCAACATACCTATATAGCTTGATGAATCTCTCTAAGAATATCTTAGTTTTACTTCTGCAATGTCTAGTATATGAGTACAAGGTATTATCATTCAACTGTCCTGTGGTTGATAATGTTTTGATGTATTTTATGGCATCTTGGATATTGCTGTCTGTTAGTTTGTTCTGTGCATCCTTATTAGCCTTTTCTATGCTACTTTGCTCTGGGGATACATCATACTTCAGGGATTTGTAGCTAATGATTTTAACCTGTTTACTTAGTACTTCTTTCAGTGTTTCAGGCATGAAGTATGAGGCATATAACTCGGTTCTTTCAATGATGTAGTCTATGTTGAGGTAGGCAGGTACATCCTTTCCATATATATCCTTTCTAGTCAAGTTAATTAACTCATTTCCCGCAATTCTTTCTTGTGCTTTCTCTCTTATGGCTTCTTTGACCATTGCAAACAGATCAGTTAGGGTATGGTCACCTTGCATGATATTATCTGCTGATTCTATTACTTTGAGCACCTTCTTAGCTTTATTTAAGAGGGTGACTGTATAGCTATCCATACTTTCCATTACTGATACATATCCTAAGGTATTATATATGATAGTTTCACTAAGTATCCCATTGACCTTTCTGCATCTACCATGTATTTGTGTCATCCTATCTAAGGTTAACATTGAGTGGCTTCTTCTTACATCTGATACAGTGATTAGATGGTAACTATCCTCTATATCTATACCAGTGAAGTAGCAACAGGTGGCAAAGTTAATCCTAGCAGGTAAGGTATCATTGTCTCCTAATTTGGGTGCAAAGTATTCTCCTGCTTCCTTTATGGATGCCTCACTACATAGGATAGCACATTCCTTTCTGGTTTCTTCATCTAGTGATGCTATAATATTCCTTATCTGGAGTATGGAGTTATAGGCAATGAATATCTTCTCTGTAGGATGAGAGATAACCTTTTCTATGACAGCCTGTGTGATATTGTCTGTATGTAGTAAGTCTATATTTCTATGGGTATTGTATTGCCATGTTATAGGAAATCTACATTCAGTCTTTAAGTGTGGATTGCTGAACTCCTTCATAGTAGCTGTTACCATACATCTGTTCTTTGATGGGAACATAAGGTAGTAGTCAATCACATTCTCCAATTGAGGTCTAAAGTTGTTGTCAGTCTGGAGAACATCAACCTCATCAATCATAAGGAAGTAGTCCTTGTAGTTTTTTCCTATGATACCTAATAGTCTACCTAGACTGTCTGCAACTACTAGAAGTTTCTTGTATCCATCTTTAGCCAAGTATTCCTCAATCTGCTGATTAGTGACCTTTTCACCTTTAATCTCACTACCTACATATAATGTATTAGGATGCTTTGAGTGTTTGCCATAAGCCAGAGCCTTAGTAGGAAAGACTATGATTGAGTTTCTCTTTGAGTTTATCTCAAGTGTAGTAGCTCCAATACCTGGTATCTTCTTGTCTACAATACCATGAGGCATCTTATCTATGAAGTCAGCCAGATTCCAGAAGGAGTCACTGACTTCTTCTCTTATTACTTCTGGTGCTCTGCCAAATAGTAAGTTATCCAAACTAGTTATTACTGTGTCTTGAGGTATGGTTTTAATGCCTGCTCCTTCTCCAATATATTCTACAGGTGCATCATGTAAGTCACCATAGGTATTAGGTACTACTTCTGCTTGTTCTTTTGCCAGTTCATCTTCTTTGCTCATATCTCACTTAGTTTGTAGTTAGTATATAGATTGTAAGTGAACAAATATACTAAAGAGCCTCCATAATTCAATCAATTACAGAGGTTCTTTTGTGTTAAACTTATTTCACTTCTGGACAAGATAACTCACTATGGTTACTAAATACATATTCAATCACCTTTCTGTTAGCTTCATTCTCTATCTTAAAGTCCCTTTCAATGTAGATGTCAGTGACCTTCATAGTCTCATCAATATGATTCAATGCAGCATGAACAGTGTACTTATCAATACCTACCTTGTTAACAGCTAATGTAGCCCATGAGTGCCTTGCAGCATAGTACTCCAAATCATCAATTTTGAGTATCTTGCCAATCTGCTTTAGCCCAAGATTGATGGCTCTGTTGAAGTTCTTGAAAGTAGAATAGAGATGATAGAAGCAGAACACCTTCTTCTGGGTGTAATCTTCATATTTCTTCATTAGAGGTAACAGGATAGGAAGAACATCTACTTTCATCTTAGCCTTGTCAAGTCTCCTGTCTGTAGTCTTAGTCCTGTAATAAGTAATTGAACCACCTTCCATTTCAGTACAGTTGTACAAGTCAGCAGAGTTTATCCCTATTAGGCAGAAGGAGAGAATGAAACAATCCTTGGCTAAGTTAAAAGGACACAACCTTTCCCTACCATTGGTATTGATGATATAAGGCAGTTCCCATATCTTCTTGATTAACTCTACTGATAATGCTCTCTTCCTAGTTGCTTCTTGCTTTGGTATATCCAAATTCTCAAAAGGTGAATTAGGTATTCTAATGACATTCCTGTCATAGTCATTATACTTCTTCTTGGCTTCATTGAATAGATGCCTGATACTCCCCATATATAAAGATACCATTCTATTGGAAGGTATTCTCTTGCCTTTCCTCTGGAGTTCTGCCACCTGTTTAGCCCTTTTCTTGTGAAGGTATTCCATGAACTCCATCATTAACAACTTGGTAACTTGGTTGGTATTCAGTTTATCCTTTCCTAAGAAGGCAATGAAGGTATTAAGGGTAGTTTGATAATTCCTCTTACCTTTGACCTCTGTAGTTGTTAACCAGTCTTTGCAGAACTGGATAAAGTCAATAGGAGTATTTTTTTCCTTCTCTTTCTGGATATAATCAAGTACATCACTTAAGGTTAAATTGGAAGCCTCTAATGGAAGCCCCATGCATAACTCTTCATAGTATCTGACCAATTTGTCAGCTTCCTTGATGTACTTTGGATTCTTTAACTTGAAGTCCTTAGTCAGGTCTTCTGTTCTTACAAAGATATGAGTAGCCAACCTCTTAACCTCTCTGTTATAGGTTACTCTAATCTTCACATTGAAAGTTCCACCAACTTTCATCTCATTCTTTCTGATTTCTGCCTTGAATGTCAGCATGTTAGGTATTGTATTTTTCCACCAACAATTAGCCAACAATTGGACTTTAACAGGTTATTTTATACCAGATTTAGCACCTGAATGATACCCCACTACCAAAGAAAAAGTCCTCATAAGTTTCTAACTTACAAGGACTTACCTAAGGGTGGAAGACCGGACTCGAACCGGCGACATTCAGAACCACAATCTGACGCTCTAACCAACTGAACTACATCCACCATGTCTGCGTTTCTCTAACGCGGTGCAAAGATAGATATTATCTTCTAATCTCCAAAAGATTCTGCTATTTTTTTTCGAAAAAAGTATATTCTTTTATTCCCCGATTGTGCTTGCTGAAAAGGGTTCGCGCATCATTTACAAAGATTTTCAGAGAGTTACGTGCTTGTAAAGGAATTGAATCAATCGGCAAATTGACAGGGAGCAATTGATGATTTTTTTTTCCTGATTGAATGGGACGGGCTGTCCATACCAAACTATAATCACAATTATTGAGGCGGACAGTGCTGTCTTTTACTAATTCCATTCTTACCATCAGTCCTCCGTCAGTGCGGCGGGCGGACATATTGGAAATATAATTTCCCAGCGAATAGACTACGAGATGTTTGTCATTCGTCAGGCTGTCTGTACGAACTTCGATGGGTTGAACTACGTGAGGATGGGAGCCGATGATATGGTTTACTCCTTTTTCAATCAGCCAATTGGCGAGGAATTTTTGCTCTTTGTCCGGGAGTGACTGGTATTCGATTCCCCAATGCATACAAGCTATGATGGCATCCGGCTTCATTGCTTTACTCTCTTCAATATCTTTGGCGATGATGGCTGTATCGATATAGTTCACGATATTAGGAGAGGTAACGGGGATGCCGTTTGTTCCATACGTGTAGTTGAGCAGAGCGATGCGGAATCCGTTCTTTTCTAATAAAAGAGGATATTTCTTTTCGCGTTCATCAGCGTTGATATACGTGCCTGCGTGTGGAACCTTTAAAGAGTCTATTAATTGAATGGTTCTCTCCAGTCCGGATTTACCACGATCGAGACTGTGGTTGTTGGCAGTCACTAAAACATTGAAACCTGCATCGTGAATTGCGGTCAGAAATTCGTCCGGCGCGCTGAAAGCAGGATAACCTTTGTAAGGTTTGCCTCCTAATGTCACTTCCAGGTTGGCGATAGAGAGATCGGCTTTTTTTATCTCTTCTTTGACATACGCAAAGCATGTGGAGTAATCATAACCGGTCGATGTTCGTGCAGCGTTGATTTGTCCCTGATGTTGCATGAGGTCACCTACAAAAAGGAGGCGTAGGGTGTCGGTGGGTAAGATGCTGTCGGAAAGTCCGTCCGATAGGGTGTCAATGATAGAATCTCTCTTTGCCTGCGACCGGGAGGTGCAGGACAAAGAGAGAAGCAAAATCATCAGAAACAGGGTATGTCTCATTGATAAATAGCTTTCTTACCAGCTAAGAGTGTATTTTTCATTAACGATACAATCGTCATTGGTCCGACACCGCCCGGTACGGGAGTGATGAATGAGCATTTCGGTGCAACTTCGTCAAACTTTACGTCACCTGTCAGTTTAAAGCCGGATTTCTTGGTTGCATCCGGCACACGGGTAGTACCTACGTCAATAACTACCGCGCCTTCTTTCACCATTTCGGCTTTTACAAAGTTCGGTTGTCCCAAAGCAGCGATAATAATATCAGCTTCCTGACATTCTTTTACCAGGTCTTTGCTACGGCTGTGGCATACGGTTACTGTGGCATCGCCCGGATAGGCTTTCTGCATCATCAGGGCAGCCATCGGTTTGCCGACAATATTGCTGCGTCCGAGTACGACGCATTTTTTTCCGGAAGTTTCTATGTTATAACGTTTCAACAATTCGAGAATGCCGTTGGGAGTAGCAGATACGTAACATGGAAGTCCGATGGACATACGGCCTACGTTGATCGGGTGGAAACCGTCTACGTCTTTACGGTAATCAATTGTTTCGATTACTTTCTGTTCGGAGATATGTTTGGGTAGGGGAAGTTGTACGATAAAGCCGTCCACGTCGTTGTCTTCGTTCAGTTCACGTACTTTGGCAAGCAGTTCTTCTTCGGTCACGTCACTTTCATAACGGATGAGGGAAGACTTGAATCCACATACTTCACAGGCTTTTACTTTGGCAGCTACATAAGTCTCGCTACCACCATCGTGTCCTACAAGAATAGCGGCCAGGTGCGGGCGTTTTTCGCCATGAGCCACCATTTCGGCTACTTCGGCTGCAATCTCTTGTTTTACTTGTTCGGAAATTGCTTTTCCGTCTATCAGAGTCATATTTTCAGAGTATTTATTGGTGATGGACAAAAGTAAAATAAATAACTGAACTCTCCAAAGGGATTGGAATTTTTGTCAAGAGATGAGTGGTATAAAAAAAGAGGGAGCCGAAACTCCCTCTTCTTACTTATCATTAGATTTGGATCTATTGAATGATTACTTTTTCATCTTAGGCATCATCTTACCCATTTTGCTGCTAGTCACCATTTTCATCATTTTGCGTGTCTGGTCGAACTGTTTCAGCAGGCGGTTTACTTCCTGGATAGTCGTTCCGCTACCTTTGGCGATACGCGTACGGCGTGAACCGTTCAGTATTTCCGGGTTGGAACGTTCTGCCGGAGTCATGGAATAAATAATGGCTTCGATGCTCTTGAAAGCATTGTCATCAATATCAATGTCTTTGATTGCTTTTCCTACTCCCGGAATCATGGAAGCTAGGTCTTTCAGATTACCCATTTTTTTGATTTGTGCAATCTGGCTAAGGAAGTCGTTGAAGTCGAATTGGTTTTTGGCAATTTTCTTCTGTAAGCGTTTGGCTTCTTCTTCATCGTATTGTTCCTGAGCACGTTCTACCAATGAAACGATGTCACCCATACCGAGAATACGGTCGGCCATACGGGCAGGGTGGAACTGGTCGATTGCTTCCAGTTTTTCACCTGTACCTACGAATTTAATCGGTTTGTTCACTACCGAACGGATAGAAAGAGCCGCACCACCGCGGGTATCACCATCGAGTTTGGTCAGTACCACACCGTTAAAGTCCAGACGTTCGTTGAATTCTTTAGCAGTGTTTACAGCGTCCTGACCGGTCATGGAGTCTACCACGAACAGAATTTCGTCCGGGTTGATTGCTTTTTTGATAGCGGCGATCTCGTTCATCATCTGCTCGTCTACTGCCAGACGTCCGGCTGTATCGACGATAACGAGATCGTATCCTTTGGCTTTGGCTTCCTGAATGGCGTGTTGTGCGATTTCTACCGGATCCTTGCTGTCCAGTTCACAGTACATCGGTACTTCAATCTGTTCTGCCAATACACGCAACTGTTCGATAGCTGCCGGACGGTAAACGTCACAAGCGACCAATAATGGCTTACGGTTCTTCTTGGTTTTCAGCATCCGTGCCAGTTTACCGGAGAAAGTGGTCTTACCCGAACCCTGCAAACCTGACATCAGGATAACTGCCGGACGGGCGTCGATATTGATCTCGGCTGTCTCTCCACCCATCAACTGTGTAAGTTCATCATGCACGATCTTCACCATCAACTGGCTTGGCTTCACAGCCGTAAGAACGTTCTGGCCAAGCGCTTTTTCTTTCACTGTATCCGTGAAATTCTTTGCAACCTTGTAGTTTACGTCGGCGTCGAGAAGTGCTTTACGTACGTCTTTCAGCGTCTCCGCCACGTTGATTTCGGTGATTTTGCCTTCACCTTTCAGAATCTTGAATGACCGTTCTAGTCTTTCACTTAAATTATCGAACATAGTTATTTAATTACGAATTACTAATTACAATTTACTTGGGCAAAAGAGAGACTTTTCCGTCTACTCTTTATTTGAGCTTGCAAATGTACAAAAATCTCTTGTATTTATATCTTTTTATTTTGCCATTTTGCTTTTTTGAGATAAATATAACTTGTGATCAACAGTAAGCTATAATACACAATCTCAATTGTAAAGCAGATTTCAATCGGTGCTTTCAGCCACATTCCGATGAAAACTATGTAGGACCCGTAGATGATGATTGTAATTGTTTCGAGCAACAGGGCTGCTTGTGTATTTCCTGTTCCGGAGATGCCGTTGAACACCACGTTGGCTACAGATGCGATAAGCATGGCGCAACAAATAACGTATACTGAGGGCACGGATTCCGTAATGAGTGCCGCTTCACTGGTGTAGATGGAGAGCAGGAACTCTGGAAATAATGCTGATACTGCTACTAATCCCAGCATGATGAAAAAGGAGAACCGGGCAATTTTATTGATGAGCGGCATCACGTGCTGGATACCTCCCGCACCGATGGCGTTGCTGACAAGACTGTTGGTGGTAGTAGCCAATGCATTGACCGGAATCAGCAGTACGACGTAGATACTCCGGACGATATTGGCAATCGCCAGTTCCCGTTGTCCCAACCGTTCTACGGCTACGAAGAATACAAACCAGGTAGCCATTGACAGGAAATATTGCAGCATAGTGAAACAGGAGATACTAAGTATCCGCATCAGCAATGCCGGGTCGAATGTACGCAGACGGTTCAGACCATATTTCTTCAAATCGACGGTGAGGTATGTGTAAATGACGAAAAAGAGAATGGAGGAAGCTTCTGCCAGTACGGAGGCGATAGCCGCTCCCTTGATACCCATTTCCGGCAAACCGAACTTTCCGAAAATTAATGCGTAGTCCAGTACTACATTGGTTAATGCCATGACGATAGCATTGATCGTTAGTACTTTAGTGCGTGTAATGCCGATATACAATGCCCGGAACATGACATTGATGAACGAGAAAAAGAATCCGTAAATACGCCAGTCCAGAAACTCCATCGTTCCCTCGTAGATGGATTCTGAAGAAACCAGCAAACGCATGATGTTTCCGCCGAATGCTTTGGTGAATCCGAATAGCAGCAGTGCCATCACGAACAGGAACATGACTCCTTGAATCATGACGGGACCGACATCCGAATAGCGTCCTTCGCCGTTGCGTCGTGCTATGACTATCTGCGAACCGGTACTGAATCCGAATGCGATGGTGAATACGCATATATAGAATAACCCGCCCATAGCCGATGCTCCAAGGGCTACCTCACTTACGTGTCCGAGGAATGCTGTGTCGGTGACATTGATGACATTTTGTGCCAGCAAGCTTAGTAGTATCGGATAACTGACACTCCAAATCTGTTTGTTGGTGTACATAATTAAGTGTTTAAGTTTACACTTTGCAAAGATAGTGCTTTATTTCGATTCGGAAACGATGGGGTAGATGAAAACAATTTCCGGACCTTCGGGAGTTTTATCGTTGACGAGATAGTTTCCTCCGAAATGTTTTAGCAATAACAGGTTTATATCATGCCGGATGATGGTTTCCTGTGATACGAATGCATGGTCTGCCAAAGGTGAATTAGTGATCCGGAAACGGAGCATATCTTCATCCCGGTTTAATGTGAATCGGATGATTCGTGCTTGTCTTTGTTCTTGCGGGTATACCAGTGCGCTAAGCAAGGCCTGCGTCAGTCGTGTTATATCGGTATGGATTTGAGCGTCTGTTTCACTGGAAAACTCAATCTGGATACCTGTTTTCTCGTTTTGCATCTGCGCCATGCAACATGCTTCCTTACATAGGGTAGTGGCATCATAGTCTTGCAACTGGAACTTCATCATTTGGGCTTCCAAACGGGATAAGTCGAGAACGTCATTGACAAGTCTCATTAACTTCTCCGAACTTTTGTGGATGATGTTTGAGTATTCTTGCCTTATTTCCTTGTCTATGTTGGGTTCACTGGCTATGAGTTGTGAGAAACCGACTACATTGTTGAGCGGGGTACGGATGTTATAGCTCATGTTGGACAGGAAGCGATTTTTTATTTCATTGGTTTTCCGCACGTTTTCTGTTGTTTTCCGGATTTCGTTTTCTGCGTATTTGAGTGCTTTCCGTACCATAAAGAGTCGCGCCATAAAGATAAAAAGCAGAAGCAGGATAACAAATATAAAGATCAGATAGGTGAGCTGGAGCCGGTTGTTTTCCCTTTTTTGATCCAGTTCTGTTTTTTCGATATTGTATTTGCTCTGTATCTGTGCCATCTGATTGTTTGAGAGTACAGTGGCTGTCGAGTCTTTGATGGCGAGTGCCTCCTCATACAGAGGGATGGCTTTTTCGCTTTGCCCTGCCTGTTTCCATATTCTGGCCTTTTCGAGTAGCTGTTCGGCATAGTCGCTTGTGAAGTCTTTCTTCAACATCGTCAGTGTCGTGTCGATATAATCCGATGCCTGTTGGTAGTCTCCAATTGCTTGGTGATATTTGGCAAATGTGTCGAAATAGAGTACTTTATACATGAAATAAGTATTCTCATCCAGATATTCTTTAGATTTTACAAGATGTTCATAAGCTTGTTGCGGCTGATGGGTATTCAGGTAATAATAGCTGTAGAACAGTTCATTGAACAGATATACATCGGCAAACCCCGTTTTTAAAGATGGGTTCGCACTGATATGGTTATGAAGGGTGTTTTCCAGTTCCTGCAGATATTTGAGTAGTTTTTTATTATCCTTCTTTTCTTTGACAACGGATACTAACTGTGATAATACTGAGATACGGACCACCGGATTTTCTGTCGGGGTGAGTAGCTGGTAGGCAGTCTCCAATGCTTCTATTCCTTTATCCCAGCGCTGACTGCCGATATATGCATTGCTCAGGCATTGATAGGCGGCTATACTCCCCCGGTTACTATTCCTTTGGGAGGCTTGCTGTTGCATCTTTTGAGATTCGTTGATAGCAAGTTCATATTGTTCGTTGAATGTGTACAGATCTATCTGGAAACGTTTGGCATCAAAGAAGTAATTCCATAAATCTGATTTCCGGGCATGAGGCTCCATTATGGTGAGCCATTTCGCTACACTGTCTTGATTATTACGATTGTAATAGTATAAGATATGGTAGTAAGCGGCCAGACCGGCGTATCTGTCGTTTCTCAGTTGCAATGCTTCTTTCATTAATACATCTGAATATTGGATACATTGCTGGTTGTTTTGTTCTATTCTGATGATTTTATTAAGAACATTCAGCCGTGTCGTATCGTATGGTAACGTTTGCAACACCTTTATCAGGCTATCTGATTCCAAAACAATCTCGGTACTGGCTTTTCCGGTGAAGAAGGCGCAGCATAATAGAAGGAACAGGAGCAGGACTTGTTTCATTCGGCTTCCTCCTTTCCTGGTTGCTCATGGTAAATAGGGTGTGTGAACAGGAAACGGGCTCCTTCCTTATAATTGGAGTCAATCCATATTTTGCCGCCCAGCTGTTCGACAATGAGTTGGCAGATAGACAAGCCGAGTCCTGTGCCTTGAGCATTTTCATTTAGTTTCTCAAAACGGTTGAATATTTTATTCTGATTCTCCGGAGAGATACCGCAACCGGTGTCGGTCACAGAAAACAGTGCTATATCTTCTGTCTGTTTTTCCAGTTCCATGGTGATGGAGCCTTGCGGAGTAAATTTGGTTGCGTTGATGAGAAGGTTGATTAATAATTGTTGCAACCTTGCATTGTCTGTCGTCAGTTCTAATGAATGGAGAGAGGTTGAAAAACGGACGTTTGCATTTGTCTGTTTTATTTTCTCAACCATGTCGATAACATTTTTGCATATTGCTACTGCATCACACCGCTCATATTTGAATTTCATCTTGCCCACTTCGAGACTGGACAAGTCGATTACGTCGTTAATCAGCTTGAGTAACAGTTCTGAATTTTGCTGAATAATATCGCTACACTGTTTCCGGGTCTCGTTGTCGATGGATTCTTCCGTTAGGATAGAGGAGAAGCCGGACAACGCATTGAGTGGTGTCCGAATTTCATGGCTCATGTTGGAAAGGAAAAGGCTCTTTGCCCGGATGGAATTTTCTTCTTGCTTTTTCGCTTTTTCCAGCTCCTGTTGTGATTGGCGCAGTTTTTTATTCCCTCGTTTGACCAAAAGGATGAAAAATACAATCAGTATGACAATGAATAGGATGGTAAACCAACTCCAGAAAAGGATTGTCTTCTGTCTGTTTAAGTTGTCCAGTTCGTTTTTGTCTATTTGGTAGAGGGTGTGTAATTCGTTGATTTGGCGAATATAATTCA
This sequence comes from Bacteroides sp. D55t1_190419_B8, assembly GCF_015558905.1. NCBI lineage: Bacteria > Pseudomonadati > Bacteroidota > Bacteroidia > Bacteroidales > Bacteroidaceae > Bacteroides > Bacteroides sp. D55t1_190419_B8. Next base: position 25,713 of record NZ_JADMOU010000010.1, on the reverse strand, counting down.
TTGCGTCCAAAGAGTCTTTGTACGTATTGAATATTTCATAGGCTTCACATGCTTCCTTGCCTTTTCCCATCAGGGCAAGTATGTGGGCACGATCCTTTTGTACTTGCAAGGATGTGTATGAGTTGGTAGTTCTCGTATGCGAAAGTAATTCATCAAGTGTGGTTAATGCCTGAATGTACTCTTTAGATTCAGTGTAGTAGCAAGAGTACAAGTATTTAATCATTAAATGAAAATATGGGTACAGATGCTGCTGACTGATTTGCTTGGCTTGCTGTATGTGGTTTAATGCTTCGGGAAGATGGTGTGTCTGAATACGGTAGAATGCCTGACAGTAAACTAGATGAAAGTCGTCTTGTGGATTCCCGCCTTTGTCAGTAACAGATTCGAGTTCCCGGATATTGTCTTCTATATCTGTCATTTGATGATATTTGAGCTTGGTCAGAATGAGTTGGGGCAGAATTGTTTTGACATATTGGCTGGCATGAGGGATTTTCCGGATCACTTCTAATGCTTCCCTGTATGATTCGATGGCGGCTTGTGGCGTTGATGAACTTAAATAAGTATTTCCAATGGCGTGTAATGCGAGTGCTGTCCCCAGAGGATAATCCATTTCTTTGGCTTTCTGGTACATCTGGTTGGCCTGATTGATGGCAAGACTGATGTTGCCTTCTGCTATCAAGGCCTGAACGGTCAGCAAATTTATTTGAAATAGGAGTGGATATTGTTGTTTCTTTTGTAATTCCGGTTCTAAAAGTTTTTCCCAGGCAATGATGCTGTCGATAGGGATGTCCGGACTGAATGGATGATTATATTCAAGTAAAGGTTGTAATAAAGAAAGACGATCTGAATTTGTACGTGCTGCATATAAGGTGACCGATATTAATACGGTTACGACTATTGCAATTATATGACGTCTGTATTTTTTCACTTGATATAAGAATTGCTTGCTTGTAAGTTTATCTGCAAAAGAACTAAAAAGAGTGAAGATTACAAAGAAATCTTCACTCTTTTTTATAATTTATTTTCTTTTGAGTATCTCTCGTGCCCCAGGGCCCTCGTGGTTGGGGTAGCCGGGAGTATGGTTTCTGCATCGTGGATCGGCATCTACTTTCAAACTCCGGTAATCATCTTTGGTGCGGGCGATGTAATCATCAAGCATGGCACGGTGTTCGGCGAGAACCTTACTGTATTTAGGGTCTTTGGCGAGATTCTTGCGTTCTCCCGGATCCTTTTTCATATCATATAGCTCTTCTCCGTTACCTTCCAGATAGTGAGTGTACTTGTATCTCGGTCCGCGTACCATACGTCCGGGAGTAACGACATATTCATATTCGCTATGCCATTCGGAAACTACATAAGGGTGAGTTTTTTTCTGTTTCTCCCCTTTTAATATAGGTGCAAGGCTGATTCCCGGTTTTTCGGCCGGAACGGGAATTCCTGCCAAATCACAAAGGGTAGGCAGAAGATCTAACGTAGGCTGTGTCAATACTTGGTCTACGGGCTTTTTCTGTTGTTTGATGCCAGGACCTGCAAAGATAAACGGTACGTTGGTCATTTCATCATAGAAACTGATGTGCTTGGTCACCATGCGGTGTGAAGCCATTCCATCACCATGGTCAGCCATGATAATAACGATTGTGTTTTTTCCGGCAGGAGTGGAGTAGAGGGCTTTCAATACGCTGTCTACTTGCTTGGAAACCATCTTGGTATAGTGTTGGAAAGCGGCAATGTAATGACGGTAATTCTCTTCATTCCAATGAGCGGCCTGGGTCATGCGGCGATGGCTGCAGCAGATGTATTGCACTGGTTTAGGGATATTGCTCCAGTCTTCTACATCGAAATTGGCCGGTAGCTCCGGAAGGGTTCCACTGATGGCGCGGTCGGTATGTATTCCTTCGTTTGCTCCTACAAATCCGCAGATATTGTGAGGGTTCTGAAAATCGGCAATACAGATGAATGGTTCTTCCGGCGGATTACTTAGATAAGCAACAGCGTCTTCACATGTTCCTACGTCCAGGAAACTGTCGTTATTAACCGGGAATTCCGGATCGGTGAATGGCTTGGCTACCGGTTCTTTATGCTTGAATCCTCTAAGTGAACCCATGTCGTGTGTTTTTCCGAAGTGTACGGCTTCATAACCGTTTTCAGAGAAAAGGCTTCCTAATGTCGGTATGTTTTCGGGAATACGTGAGTTGATAGGTTCGCTGGAGTTGGAGCGTACATTGGTTTGATGAGGCATCATGCCACTCCATAAAGCAGCACGTGAGGGTTGGCTGAGAGGGCAGCCTACATAAGCATTGGAGAAGATAACTCCTCGTGAAGCGACTTCGTCAATAGGGAGGGTACAGCCTTGTGTTTGTCCGTAAGCTCCCACAACACGTTGTGTAAGATGGTCGCACTGAATAATCAGGAAATTGGGCTTTTCTTGAGCCTGTGCTGTCACGCTGCACAGGGCTAATCCCATGAATGGATAAATAGTTTTCATTACTGGTTAGAATTAAGTAATATTTGATTTGGAAGCAAAAATAGGAAAAAAGGAAACGTAAAAAAGGGTGAGGTAGTGGTTTTGGACGCAAATGAAAGTATTTTGTACAAAAATGAAAGGTTGGCTGGCCGTTAGGGGGAACTATCGGTGATGGGAGTTGAATGATAAGTGATAAACGGCAGGTGATAAGTCATAAAACGGGTTACTGAAAAAGAAAACGGTGAATAAACTGCACTTGTTATGGCGCAGTTTGTTCACCGTTCATTTATAAGTTTGCTGTTGATTAGCTGTTCATGCTCATCAGGAATTCGTCGTTGTCTCTGGTTTTTTCCAGACGGTCTTTAACGAAGTCCATTGCTTCGATCGGATTCATGTCGGCAAGATATTTGCGTAATATCCACATGCGGTCAAGGGTTGTTTTATCAAGCAACAGGTCGTCGCGACGAGTGCTGGATGCGGTAATGTTGACTGCCGGGAAGATACGTTTGTTGGACAGGTTGCGGTCGAGCTGCAACTCCATGTTACCTGTACCCTTAAATTCTTCGAAGATAACTTCGTCCATTTTAGAACCGGTATCGATCAGTGCGGTAGCAATAATGGTCAGTGAACCGCCGTTTTCAATATTACGGGCAGCACCGAAGAAGCGTTTTGGTTTATGAAGTGCATTTGCATCCACACCACCAGAAAGAACTTTTCCGGATGCAGGAGATACTGTATTGTATGCACGAGCCAGACGAGTGATAGAATCAAGGAAGATAACTACGTCGTGACCGCATTCTACCAGACGTTTTGCCTTTTCCAATACGATACCTGCAATTTTTACGTGACGTTCTGCCGGTTCGTCAAAAGTAGAAGCGATTACTTCTGCATTAACACTGCGAGCCATGTCAGTAACTTCTTCCGGGCGTTCGTCAATCAGCAACATAATCATGTAAACTTCCGGGTGGTTGGCTGCGATAGCATTAGCTATATCTTTCATTAAGATGGTCTTACCTGTCTTTGGTTGGGCAACGATCAATGCACGCTGACCTTTACCGATAGGAGCGAAAAGATCGACAACACGGGCAGACATAGAGTCTGAATAACCGCCTTTGCAAAGTTTGAACTTTTCATCCGGGAAGAGAGGTGTCAGATGTTCGAAAGGAACACGGTCGCGAACGAAAGCTGCGTCACGTCCGTTGATTTTCGAAACCTTTACCAATGGGAAATATTTTTCTCCTTCTTTGGGTGGACGGATAACTCCTTCTACTACATCACCGGTTTTCAGACCAAATAGTTTGATTTGAGACTGTGATACATAAATATCGTCCGGAGAAGAAAGGTAGTTGTAGTCGGAAGAACGGAGGAATCCGTATCCATCCTGCATAATTTCCAGAACGCCTACTCCGTTGAGAATATCATCGAATTCATAAGGCTTTTCGCGTTCAATAACCTTGCGTTCCTGCTGCTGTTGTTGTACCGGAAGATTTTCACCCGCATTGTTCTGCTGAGCGGCACGTGGCATCGGTAAGCGTTGTTGGTTTTGGTTCTGATTTTGATTTGGAATCTGAGCCTGATTCTGGTTATTGTTGTTACGCTGGAAATTATTATTGCTATTATTATTGGCGTTATTGCCATTGTTAGTAGCATTATTATTGCCGTTGTTATTGTCGCGTGGGCGAACAATACGCGGACGTTGCTGCTGGGATTGCTGCTGTTGAGATTGTTGTTGCTGTTGAGGATGAGATGATTGTTCCGGTGCTGTCTGTGCTGATTCTGTTTTGGTAGCTTCGAATTTTCCGAATAGTTCGGTAGGAAGCTCTATTTTTTCAGAAGGCAGATCTTCGATTGGAATAAAATCATCGTCGTCAACGTTGGACAGGATATTACTTTCCTCGTCGATAACGGGGGCAGCTTTCTTTTGTGGTTTATCTATAACCTTTTTCTCTACAACAGGATTGTTAGGTTCTGCAGCCGGTTTATTTGTTTCTGCAACAGGCTTATTCGCTTCTGATGCAGGTTTGTTTTTTGCTTTCTTCTCGGCTGTTTGCTGTTGTACCGGAGCCGTTTTTTCCTCAGTACCAGTAGCTTTCTCTGCAACAACAGGCTTAGACTCCACTACTTTGGGTGCTGCCGGTTTTGCATTTTCTACTTCTTTTTTCTCTTCTGCGTCAGAGTTCTTACGAGGACGGCCTACTTTACGCTTGGGAGTAGCAGTGTTTTCTGCTTTAGCTTCTACAACAACAGTTTCTTTTTCTTTGTTTGTACTCTCTTCTTTTTGGGAAGGTTGTGGTGCCGCTTTTACAGGAGTGGGCTCTTTTGTCTTGTTAGCCTCTCCACTCTTTGTTGCGGAAACCACCTTGTCTTCTTTTTTGGTAGGAGCTACCCGTGAACGCTTTTTCTTTTGTTCTTCATTTTTGCGTTCTTCTTTTAGTTTATCTGCGGCAACTTTTTTTGTAGCTCCTACAATGGCCTGTTCATCGAGTATTTTATAAACAAGGTCTTCTTTTTTGTATGAGTCTGCTTTTTTTATGCCTAACTCTTTGGCAATAACTTGAAGTTCCGACAGATTTTTGTCGTTTAATTGGATAATGTTATACATATAGTATGGTAAGTTATTAATATTTCTTTTTTTGCTGAATTATGGACAGCATTACTACAGCTCATGGCTACAGATATGCGAGCATACGTTTTGTTTTTTATTCTGAATTAGGGATGTATATGTTGAATCGTAGAATGTTTCAACGGGGCAAAGATAATAATTTTTTTTGGTTTCATGAACAATCAAACATTTTTTTCCACGTAAAAGTGTATCTTTGCTACATAAAAGAAAATAGTATGACAGTAAATGAAGCTCATTTAATTTATTTTTCGCCTACACACACATCTAAACAAGTTGCGGAGGCGATTGTTCACGGAGCGGGCATAAAAAATATTTTTCCTATCAATGTGACACAGCAGATTGCAGATGAAATTGTGATTCCTACATCTTCTTTGGCTATTATTGTAGTGCCTGTGTATGGAGGACATGTCGCTCCTCTGGCAATGGAGCGTTTGCAGTATATCCGTGGAGTGGATACTCCTACCGTTTTGGTAGTGGTTTATGGAAATCGTGCTTATGAAAAAGCTTTAATGGAACTGGATGCTTTTGCTATTCCTCATGGATTTAAAGTAATAGCCGGGGCAACTTTTATTGGAGAACATTCATATAGTACCGACAAATATCCGATTGCAATGGGACGTCCTGATGAAACGGATTTAGCCTTTGCGGTGGAGTTTGGGAAGAAAATCATGGAAAAAATACAGACAGCTGATAATATGGATACCCTTTATCCGGTGGATGTACGTGCTATCAAGCGTCCGAGTCAGCCATTTTTTCCTTTGTTCCGTTTTTTGAGGAAAGTCATCAAGTTACGTAAAAGTGGGACACCGCTTCCCCGGGCTCCTTGGGTGGAAGATGAGAATTTGTGTACCCATTGCGGGTTGTGTGTGGTCCGTTGTCCGGCAGGGGCTATAACGAAAGGGGACGAGCTACATACGGATGAGGCTAAATGTATTAAATGTTGCGCCTGTGTAAAAGCTTGCGTTAGGAAAGCAAGGGTATATGATACCCCTTTTGCAGTTTTGTTGTCAGATTGCTTCAAGAAACAGAAGTTGCCTCAAACTATTTTGTAGATCACGACGCGCTTGGTCGTTTCATCAATACGAAAGCGGTTGTCTGTTCGTTCGCCTATCAGCCATGCGATGTGTTCTCCACAGCAGAGTACCCATTGGCGTTCTTTTTGGCTGATAGAAAATTTGCGGTCGGTCAGATAATCGCTTATTTTTTTCTTTCCTTTCATTCCAAAAGGGATAAAAGTGTCTCCCGGTTGCCATTTCCGGTAATGAATTTCTCCATTCAGTTTGTCGGCATCAAAACAGGCTATTTCCTTTTCACGTGGAATGAGAAAATCCGGGGTGTACTCTCTTTCCTCTTTGATGATTTGAAAAGGAGGAAGAACCTCATTTTCAGATTCAATGGTTTCTATTAATAAGAATTCTCTGTCTTTTATCACTCTCCATTCTTTGCTGCAGAATTGCTTGCCCGGTTGGCTATGAAGCGAATGGGCGATATCTTTGATTTGTGCGGAATTGAATCCTAGAGGATGCAGGACTTCGAATAAGATAGCTTCGGGTGCCGGTTCCTTAACCAAATCACTGATTCGGACACCTTCTGCTGTAATGATTTTCTTTTTAGTCGCCTCTATACATTTATTATATATAGTGGCTACATCATTCAGATAATTACTCGTATCTATCAGAGTGTTTTTGACTGACGGATTAATTTCCTGCATGAGGGGAAGGAGGTTGAGCCGGATTTTATTACGGGTATATTCGTCTTCCAGATTGGTGCTGTCTGTCACATAATCTTGTCCGATGTTTTGCAGGTAACGAATTATTTCTTCCCGGTTGATGCAAAGCAGAGGGCGTACGATGGCTCCATTACGGGGGCGGATTCCTAACAGACCGGTAATTCCTGTTCCCCGAATCAGGTTAAGTAGTATAGTTTCTATGCTATCATCTTGGTGATGGGCCACAGCGATAACATCTGCCTGACATTCTTTTCTAATTTTCTCGAACCATTGGTAGCGGAGTTCCCGTGCGGCCATTTCAATCGAAATATGTTTTTCCGTTGCATATTGGGTCGTGTTGAAATCAATGGTATGTAAATGGATTTCCATTCTTTCGCAAAGTTGGCGGACAAATAACTCGTCCCGGTCTGACTCTTTGCCTCGCAAGTGGAAATTACAATGTGCGGCTTCGCAATGATAACCTGCTGTATGCAGAATATATAGCAATGCTACCGAGTCGGCACCACCACTCAATGCGATCAGGATTTTATCATCCGGTGAGAACAAATGTTCCTTTTCTATATATTTTGTAACGCGTTGTTGTATCATGCCTGCAAAGATACGAGTTTATCAATAAGTTTTTTTATTTTTTCTGAATCTTTTAGAGGATGAAAAAGGCTGCTATTTAAAAACATTCTAAATAATTTGCATGCTCCGAAGTTATGAATTATCTTTGCCAAAAATTTTGAGAGTTATGCGTTTGTCCGAATTAAAAACAGGAGAAAAAGGTGTTATTGTAAAGGTATTGGGGCACGGTGGTTTTCGTAAACGTATTGTGGAGATGGGCTTTATTAAAGGTAAAACGGTTGAAGTGCTGTTGAATGCCCCGCTAAAAGATCCCATAAAATATAAAGTTTTAGGTTATGAAATTTCTCTTCGTCGTCAGGAAGCTGAAATGATCGAAGTGATCAGCGAGGAGGAAGCAAAGAAGCTGGCCGAAAAGACCGTTTATCATGAAGGATTGCCTGAAGACCTTTCAGTAAAAGAAGAAGATATGAAACGGTTGGCGTTAGGTAAACGCCGTACCATCAATGTTGCTTTGGTCGGAAACCCGAACAGTGGCAAGACTTCTCTGTTTAATCTTGCATCCGGTGCTCATGAGCATGTCGGAAACTACAGCGGTGTAACCGTGGATGCCAAAGAAGGTTATTTTGATTTCGAAGGCTATCATTTCCGTATTGTCGATTTGCCGGGAACTTATTCTTTGTCTGCTTATACGCCGGAAGAAATCTATGTCCGTCGTCATATTATCGATGAAACTCCGGACGTGATTATTAATGTGGTCGATTCCTCCAATCTGGAGCGAAACTTATATCTGACTACCCAATTGATAGATATGAATGTCCGCATGGTAGTAGCTCTGAATATTTATGATGAGTTGGAAGCCAGTGGAAATACCTTGGATTATCATCTGTTGAGCAAGTTGTTCGGGGTGCCGATGTTGCCTACTGTCAGTAAGAAAAATCGTGGATTGGACACCTTGTTTCATGTTGTTATCAATCTGTATGAAGGAGTAGACTTCTTCGACAAACAGGGAAATATGAATCCGGAAGTTCTTAAGGATTTGACTGAATGGCATGACTCCTTGGTGGATCGCAAGAAACATGAGGAAGAGCATTTGGAAGATTATGTGCGTGAACACAAAAAGACGGGACGTGTCTTCCGACATATTCATATTAATCATGGACCTGATATCGAAAAAGCGATTGAGGCTGTAAAAAGTGAAGTGTCTAAGAACGAATTTATCCGGCATAAATATTCTACCCGTTTCCTTTCCATTAAATTGTTGGAGAATGATCCTGATATTGAACGTATTGTGCGCACATTGCCAAATGCGGATGAGATATTCCATGTCCGTGACAAGATGTCGAAGCGTGTTCAGGACACAATGAATGAGGATTGTGAATCGGCTATTACGGATGCTAAATATGGATTTATCAGCGGTGCACTGAAAGAGACATTCACAGATAATCACTTGGAGCAGGCGCAGACAACGAAAGTGCTGGATTCGATCGTAACTCATCGTGTTTGGGGATTTCCTATTTTTTTCCTTTTTATGTATCTGATGTTTGAAGGTACGTTTGTCATTGGAGAATATCCGATGATGGGGATTGAATGGGTTGTTGAGCAGATTGGTGACTTGTTGCGCAATAATATGGCAGAAGGTCCATTTAAAGATTTGCTGATTGATGGAATTATTGGTGGGGTAGGAGCGGTTATTGTCTTTTTGCCGAATATCTTGATTTTGTATTTCTGCATTTCTCTTATGGAAGATTCGGGTTATATGGCTCGTGCGGCTTTTATCATGGATAAGATCATGCATAAAATGGGATTGCACGGAAAATCATTCATACCTTTGATTATGGGATTTGGGTGCAATGTGCCTGCTATTATAGCTTCCCGTACTATTGAGAACCGGAAGAGCCGCCTTATTACAATGTTGGTGAATCCTTTGATGTCTTGTAGTGCGCGTCTGCCGATTTATTTATTGTTGGTGGGTGCTTTCTTCCCGAACAATGCAAGTCTGGTGTTGTTAAGTATTTATGTGATTGGTATTGTATTGGCTGTGGTAATGGCCCGCTTATTTAGCAAGTTTTTGGTGAAAGGTGATGATACTCCATTTGTGATGGAGCTTCCACCTTACCGGATGCCGACAGCGAAATCGATCTTCCGTCACACATGGGAAAAGGGAGCGCAGTATTTGAAAAAGATGGGAGGAATTATTATGATTGCTTCTATTATAATCTGGTTCCTGGGATATTATCCGAATCATGATGCTTATGAAACGGCTGCTGAACAGCAGGAAAATTCTTATATCGGCCAGTTGGGGCGTGGCATAGAGCCGGTTATAAAACCACTGGGATTTGATTGGAAACTAGGTATTGGCTTGCTTTCCGGTGTGGGAGCGAAAGAGTTGGTAGTAAGTACATTAGGTGTCTTATATGCAGATGATCCGGATGCTGATTCGGTAAGTTTGGCAGAACGAATTCCGATTACTCCATTGGTTGCTTTCTGTTATATGTTGTTTGTATTGATTTACTTTCCGTGTATTGCGGCGATAGCGGCTATAAAACAGGAATCGGGTAGTTGGAAATGGGCGCTCTTTGCTGCTTGTTACACAACGGGCTTGGCTTGGCTTGTATCATTTGCTGTTTATCAGATTGGAGGACTGTTTGTATGAATAATTGGCAAGATTGGGTAGTCGGAGTACTGGTTGTACTCTGTATTGCCCGCGTTATATATGGAATATTTCTTTTTTTTCGTCGTACGCGAGAAAATCAGAATCCTTGCGATAGCTGTGTAAGTGGCTGTGAACTAAAGGATATGATGGACAAGAAACGCGGAGAGTGTGATGTAAAGAAAAAAAGTACAAAGAAAAATTGCTGCGGATAGTTGGTAGTTTCAAAATTTGTACTACCTTTGCAACCGCAAACGAGAAATAATGGTTCCTTGGATGAGTGGCTTAGTCAGCGGTCTGCAAAACCGTGTACGGCGGTTCGAATCCGCCAGGAACCTCCAAAAGCAAGAAAGGATTAGAAAGAGAATTTCTAATCCTTCTGTTTTTTAAGTACTTACGTCCTCTGTGGTGGAAGGATTGGAAGAAGAAATTTCATAGTTTTCAGCTTTTGTTTTACAATTGTTTTACAGTAAAACAGCCAAAAATTGTAATGAAAGCTACGATTAAGATTGAGTTGCGCAAAGATTATGCAACCAAAGAAGGCAAACAGATGGTTTGTCTGCGTTACACTGCTTACCGTCGTTCTACTTTAATCAGTATGAATATAGCGGTTTACCCCAAACATTGGAACAAAGTATCGAATACGGTACGTGGTTCTGAACCTCGTTGTTACTACTACAACAAAGCCATCAGTGAAGTGTATCAGAAGGCAGACACGATAGTAATGGAGAACTTCTTTACTCCGTTGCCTATCCCTCAATTCTTGGAACGTCTGAAAGATAAGCATCACGGCAATACGGATTTCTATGTTTTCATAGCAAACGAGATTGAGCAGCTAAAACAATCCCGTGCAGCAGGAACGATTTCCAATTATTACAAGCTCATCAATACGATGAAGGAATGGAAACCAACCCTTTCTTTCAGTGAGGTAACTTTGGACTTCATTCAGCAGTTCCATAACCATGAACTTGAAGTAGGCAATATTCTTTCTACCGTCTACAAGAAGCACTCTAACTTGAAATTTCTGATTGGCATTGCTGTCGATAAGGAGAAATTGGCAAAGAATCCCTATGAGAAGTTTGAAATCAAAAAGAATATCAAGGCACAGAATAACGATGTATTAACGGAAGAAGAGCTTAAAAGGCTGCAAGCGGTGTACGATAAGAAAGAATACAGCAAGGGAAAGCAGGAAGTATTGAGAGAGTTTCTGTTTAGCTGCTATACCAGCCTATCCTTTGCTGAGTTCTCTGTACTTACCTATTCGGACATCAAACCGATAACAGTTGATACAGGCGAAACGTATCTGATATTATGTAATGAGCGTACCAAAACCAGCGTAACTTATAAAATTCCCATTGTCTCGCCTGTAGTCGTGGCTCTACTTGGAAATGGAGAACCGTGCCAAAAGATATTCTTGCCAATATCCAATCAGCCCACCAATCGTTATTTGAAAGATATTATGGCAGATTTGAAGATTGATAAGACAATGACCTTCCATCGAGCACGGCACAGCTTCCGAACGCTCGCTGCGAAGAAAGGTATTCGTGATGGGATAGCCGAACGGATAATGGGGCATGCGGAGGGTAATGACATCAAGGATATTTATACGCACTTGCATGACGAGGATATAGTGAAGGAGATGCGGGATAAGTGGATGGTGTAATATGGGTACATTTTCCACACTTCCCTCACATTTCTTGTTAATGTATTGTGTATTTGTATATTAAGAATGTGCACAAAGTAGGTGTAATACAATGCGGGCGAGAATAAAGAATTTTTTCTTCTCGCCAGTACTTGTTCTCATTTTTACATGATTGCTCTACTTTAATATTCAATAGGCAGATCAATTGATTCATAGTGCTTAGTTCGTTTATTATAGCCTTGAATGCTCACACTGTCTCCTTTGAGAAATCTTTCTGTCAACTGTGGATGTTTCGCTTTAAATTCCTTCAGTGTGCCGATGTTAACCTTAAATTTTTTTAGTTCCGGAATGTATTGAGCCAGACTATCCTGTATATCACTTTTTTCTTGGATACTGTGCATAGAACGTATCAGGTAATAACTGGGGTTCGGATATCTACCTTCTTTTAGCTTCGTTGGGTGAGGATGAAACATGTATTTTCCATCAATTTTCATCCAATAAGGTACTGATGTCCATCCTGCCTCTGTATATCTAGATAAAAATTCTGCAGAATAGTAAAAATCAGCACCCCTAACCCATGCACCGGCAGGGGTTTGATCCTTTATTTCATACTCAAAAGGAAAACGCACTTCCCACACACGATTATTCACTGTGTCACACACAAGCTCTATTTGTAGGTCGGACTCAATCGGTTTAATATGCACGTTTATTTTATCCGGATTTTGAGCGATCGCACACGAACTGTAAATGATTGATAAAACTAATAATAAATTCCTCATCTTATTCTATATTAAAGAAGAAAGCCTCTATGGTTGCTATTTCGCCAAGATTGTCTTCTGTTTTTCTATACAAAATGGATGCTGTCTTTGGTACACTATTGCTGGCAAACCTATCCACCTCCTCTATTGTGTTAAACTCATTCTCCATAATACGATTAACTACATCGTTTGACACGTCTAGTAGGTCATATCCCATATTTTTGTACATTCTATTTCTAACAAGTTTGCGGACAGCATCAATCCCTTCTTTCTTCGCCCTCTTCAACTGCTCTTTCGCAGCATGCTCCAAAACTTCGTCTGTCTCGTCTAAATACCGTTTCATCGGTAGATTCAATACTCCCAAAGGTCCGGGTATAGGCAGCAGTTCTTTTTTATTATCACTATTCATTCCGAAGTTTAAGATACTGACAATATCCAATAAATTGCCGGTCTGCTCAAGAATCCCCAGTATTTTTGTTATACCTCGGTTTGAATAGAACCGGTATTGACCTTCTTGTGGTGTCACGGTCATTACTTCTCCTCCTTTAGTTGTAAAGGAGTATGATTCTATTTGTGATGTTTCCACGCCATAGGCAGGATTTATTTTATAGGATTTCCCTCCGGCGGCAATACTTTGCTCCATTTTGGCTAAAGTCATCACCGTTCGCGCCTTTCCCGATGCCCGTTCTATGCCGTCAACAATCAATGCATCATAAGGCACTTCTACAAAAAATAGCTGTTCGCCATCGTAATTGTACATTTCCGGCAAAGCTTTATCTATGCTCGACCGCGCAATGAATAGTCTCTTATTGTTTATCCTCACGTTGAGCATTGCGAAGCCATTTATATCATCGTTAATAGCAGTTATTTTGCATCTTCCCATAATTTATTTTTTTATTAATTGAAAATCATTTATTTCTACAATTCCATCTTTATCAATAATTCCGGAGAAGTCGGCAGTATCCCAATCTTTATTATCTTCATTTGCAAAATGGAACTTAGCTTCCGCCCCAACAGTGTACTCTTCTAATACGATATAGAGTTTAACCGGATGATCTGTTAATAAATCTTTTCGTTTTTTATTCTTTTTATCAATCCAATATGCCTCAATAATTTTCATGCTCTTTTTTTCTTCACGTGATACGGGCTTCGCATATTTCACCTCCTCATACTTTTGCCACCCGTACGAAGCTCTTGGCCATTTACGGTCAAGCCGGATCACCTTGTTGTTGAAATCCAGCCTTATAGGGCTTATAGCAATAGTAGTTGTCATGGGTAAGTAACTTGCAGATTGCATATGCTCTCCGTAAGAGTAGATATACGCTTCCTCGAATTCAATACGCCTGACACAAATTCCGTCATTACCTGAAAGCACTTCAATAGAACCGTCTACTGTTGGCACATCTTTGCGAATCATTTGCTGAAATAGCCGGATATTATCAGTGGACTCAAGTTGAACTGATATCTCACCGCCATAATAATTGCCATATGGGCGACCTTTGGCATCTGTATCCCTTGGAACTTATAGTTGAATTTAAGAATATCATATTCCGATTCATTAATTCTTAAAACCGCTCTATTCATTATCATGTTACTGAATTTTAGTTTGTAGGACAAATATAGAGAAAAAGATTAATTCAACTTTCTTTTCTATCAAAATATTGTGTATCAACTTTCTGATATTTATATTCTTAGTCCTTTCTCTTTATCCGTATTTCGGCTACGAGAAAGACGTATTGATAAATCTTCATGCTTTTGCTTAAACCAGTCGGTAATATGGCTGCCATCCACTACAAGGAACAGCTTTTTAGCCTCACTATCTTGGGCTATCTTTGCCGTGGAGTTATCAGTATTGAATCTTCGTTTGTGCTCTTCGCTGTATAGTGAACCGCTGAAGAATAGTGACTTTCCTGTTAAAAGCTTGCTGACTTGTTCGGCTGTAAAGCCGATAACCTTGCATATCTTCTCCATCTGTAATATCTCTTGGGCGATGGGTAGCCACTGAAAGAGATTAGACAGGCATTGTTTTAATCCGCTATTCTCATTAATAAATTTTTCCTCTCGCTGTATGTAATGTTTCTTGGTCTTTTCAAGCTCTACATCATACTCTTTTTTTAGGTTCTCAATTTCACCTAATGCTTTACTTTGAATAGCTTCAACCTCTTGCCGAATAGTTTTATTTTCATTATACAATTGCTGTATAGCTGTTTTTAGTTTCTTATTCTCTATCTCGGTTTTCGCTACTTTAGGAGTGCCCAACAGGGAACTGATCCCATCTATCAACTTAGAGCTGATATCAGCAGCGGAGTTTTTCAATTTCTCCTTTTTAATATCTGCTTTGGCTGAGGATAGTTCCTGTTCTGCTTGTTCTTTCTGTTCAAGTAGCTGTGATATATTTACCTGTACACTCTCGGTTTGGGTAAGCAAGTCCCGATAGTATTGAGAAGCGGAAGCGTGTTTGGCTTCCGAACCGTCAACACCTCGCTGCAAACCATACCTTGCCATCTGTTCAGCATAACTGTTCTGATATTCTTTCAGACGGACACGGCTCATCACATCATCGGCACATAATCGGGCGGTGTCAGTCGATTTCTTACGGTACTTCCTTTTGGCTTTTGCCTGTTCTGTCTTAGTCTTTCTCCGTTCACCTGTAACGATAGGTATCATCGTGGCGTGAATGTGAGGTGTGGTTTCATCAAGATGCAGAACTGCCGAAACGATATTCTTTGCTCCGTAAGTCTTGTAAAGCCAATCTAAATTATCATTGCACCACTTATCTAAATTGCCGCCCTGCTCAATCCGTTTCATATCATCGGGGCTGCCCGTAAGTAAAATGCGTATCGCCCGAACTTGGTTCTTGCCAATCTTGCGTTGCAACCCTGCTGTTTCCAATCGGTGTTGAATCGCTTCGGTACGATTGCTAACTCCATCCGGAAAGGTCACCATTTCCCGATTAAGATGTGTGCGGTTGGCATCCGCATTCTTTGGAGCGATAGTTCGCTCAATATGTGCCGACATTCCGTTATCCGAACCGCCGGCTTTCTCCATATGTAATACTGCATATCCCATTTATTTCTAATTTTAATGTTTAACTTTGAAGCGCTTTATTTCGGCAGGCGTCTGCCGATTCGGGGTGTCCAGAGGGTTGGAAACCCTTTGGCTTATTGGGGCTTTTTTAGTGAAGTGTAACGGAGCGTGAAGAAAAAGCCCTAATAAGCTATGGTATTTCTGACTAAATACCTGCGGGGTGCATGCGGCAGATTACATTCGGAAACCTCTGTTCTTTTTCTTGGGCGGCTGTAGCGCTTGCTTTGTCTGCCGGGTTAAGTCAGTGGACTGTATGCGCTTCTTACCACAAAGAAAGTCGTTCAGGTCTTTGTACTCGGAATAGTGGCGTGAAGCATCACGTACACGTATACCATACTCTTTGGTGATCTCCTGCAATGCCGTTACCCCTGCTTTGTCGTTATCGAGAAAGCAATGGATATGTTCATAGTCTGCTAACGGGTACATCGCTTTCGATAGATTGATAGTCGAGTTCAGGATGATATAGTCCTGCCAGTCCAAACAGGGGTATTGCGGATTGCTCTTTGTCCGGAGTGTGAGGAAAGAAAGGTAGTCTATGAATCCCTCGAAAAGAAAACAGGTGCTTTTGGGCTCTCCCTGCTGTCGGATATGGGTAATGTCTTTAGGGGCTGCACATCCTTTGAAAAATGGGTTGCGTACCTCATACCCTCCCGACTGATTGGGAAAGCCTACAGCAAAGTAGGGTTTACCGTTACTGACGAAGTGAAGCTCCTTGGATTCTCTTTTTGCCAGTTCCGCATTTATCCCACGTTCTTGCAAGTAACGAAGTAATGCAGGATGGGTAAGCGGAACGACTTCCAGATTCTGAAAGCTCGGCTCGATGGTCTGCTGTGGAAAAGAGAAAGCAACGGGACGAATGTACGGTGCTTTCTCTTCGATGCGATGTAATAGGTCGGACACATTATATATATGATACAGTTCTGCCGCCAGTGCAATAATGTTGCCGCCTTTACCTATCCCGAAATCGTACCACTCGTTACGGTCAAGGTTTATTTTGAACGAGGGTTCTTTTTCTTCCCGAAATGGTGAGTTGTACCAAAGGCTGTTTCCTTGCTGTTTGGCAGGGTGGTAGCCTAAACTTTGCAGATAATCGGCTAATTTGATATTCTTTACTTCTTCTATATTCATATCTAACTCTTTTTCGCCAAAGGTTGTTTCGTACCTGCATAAAGTGTGGCGAGTTCACTTCATGCGCATATTTATACACTTGAAAATCAATTATATGAAAGTCAAAGTGTGGAAAATGCGGATAATGCAGGCTTATATCATCTTCTTGTATGATCCGTGGCTGACATTCTCAAAGAGCTTTCCTTTCTTGTCTGCTAAAAAACGCTTGAAAGCATCTGCCGAGATATTTAGCTTTTGGGCTATCTTAATTCCTTCACCTGTGGTAAACTCCATAGGTAAAGCATTATACAGATTACTTTTGTCGGTTGGTAGCTGTTCCAATGATGCCGAAGAATTGGTAATCTCTTGTACTCTCTTTGCTGAATTACGGAAATACTCAACGATTGCGATTGCTCCTTCTACGCTTGTTTGGTCTATCTCTGTCCGTTCCGCTTCATCACAAGCCCATCGGACTAATTGTAGAATCAGGCTGAAACGGATAATGTATATATCCAATTTGCTATATACCCCGACCAGAATATCATCAGATTCTGTGTTGCATAAGTCTGTATTCATGTGTTGCCACTTGTAGAGCAGGCTGCGAGCTTCCGTGCTAAAGGCAAGTTTGGACGGAATGAGTTCCCCATTCTCTCCTGTAGTACATTGAATATCGGTCAACTTTCTGATAATAGACTCCCAAAGTGGTGCGATGTGCGTAGATAGTTCACACTCATTCCAATACTCCTTCTTTAAGTTGGGTGGAAAAACAAATAGGATGCGGTCGATAAAACCGTTCTCTGTTCTTTCTCCTTTTGCCAGTTCTTTGAGCAATCCTTTCTGTATAGTGCCAATCACGGAAATGAAGGAGTGCTTGATGAAAGCAGAACTTTTATTTCCCTGCCTATCCAGTATAATCGGTTTACCACTAAATACGGATAACCAAAACTGTTCTTCTGAACCACTGTTGTAACGGTTGAAATTCTTTAACCACGACATCAGTTCGTCTACATATAGACAGATACCTCGTTTGTTATCTTGATGAATCGTGATAAGCCGTTCGGGGGTAATATCCGATACGATGAACTTTTTCAGTACAGGTTCAACTGGCAGTTCCTTTTCTTCTTTACTGCCTTTTTCTTTTCTGCTTGCAAACAGTAGACGGTCGTACTCCTTCCGCTCCTTCTGATATTTGACGGATGAGTTCATATCCAATTCAAACAAAGGCTGCATGGCAAAACTAAGCGGATGGCTCTTGTTTACTCCTGAACGTCCGATGATTGCCATATATAAGATGGCATGTTCGTCCCACCCCTCTTTTACCTTTGCAACAAAATTGTTGCCTATACCAACGGAAAGGGTAAAGCAGATAGCAGAAGCAATGTAGTCTGTCGGATAATTCAGACAGGCTTTTGTTTCGCTTATTATTTCCCGTATCGGTTCAGGGAAAACAGAGATAGGAAAACTATCTTCTTGTTGTTCAGGCATATTATCATGGGCTATCATATCAATTCATTTACAAGGTAACGCCCCATCTGGGGAGCGTTACTTTACTTTCTCGTGTGGTGGATGAAAAAGAAATTCGCATGTTCAACTTTTTGTTTAGCAGTTAGCTTTACTTGTTATTATACTCTTTAATAGAACTCTCAAAAATTCGATTATCGGCAGTTGCTTTTAGTACGCCTGCTGCAACAAGGTCTGAAATTTTTTTGTGAGAACGTCCCATCATTCTCGCCACTTGGTTAATACTATAAGTCTTTTCAACACTCGCTTCGGGCGGTTGCGGCAACTTCTTATCCAACACTCTCTCCATTATCTTTTCGATAACGGCTTCTGTAGTTACAATCACTGTTTCCATCTTTTCTTTCTAATTAGAATTTTCGTTTATATTGTTAGAACTAAATTTTATTTCTTATCTTTGTGGCTGCAAATATAGAAAGAATATATTTAAAGCTAAACTATTTGTTTAGTATTTAACTTTTAAATACAATCTTATGGTCCATCTTGAAAGAATAAAAGAGTTGTGCGAAAAGAAAAACGTAACAATGAAACAGGCTGCCGTTGAACTGGGTATGACGGAGCAGAGTTTGCACAAAATCATTAAAGCGAATTCTACTAAGATAGATACGCTGCTAACTATGGCTCAATACTTTAATGTAGAGCCCGCCTATTTCTTTGATAGCTACTCTGCTGATACTACGAGTGGTATATGCATCAATAAGGAAGAGTTGGAAGGATTGCTGAAAAAAGTAATAGCTTATTCAATTCACGGCTTCGGAATGGTGAAACTCGAATGGGATGCCAAAGAACAAAAGTTTAATTCATACTTTGACATACTAAAGAAACAGTATAGCCCTGATGCTGCGGATTTGAAATACATTTCTTCATTATTAGAATCGGAGATTACGATAACAGATAAAACCACTCCGAAAGATGTGGCAAGGGTATTGATGTCTAAAGACGAGTTCGACTTTACATCTACCTACTACTATGGTATCCGAAAGATGGAAATACAGGAAGAACTACAGAAACTTATGTCTTTTCTGGATAAGCACAATATTCCTGTTACGGATTCTATTAAGAAGGATATTGATGAACTGAAAGGCAGGATTAAATATTATGAAGGGAAAAGTATTATAGGGAACAATAAAATCTAACCATAGGCTGCAATTGTTTTATGATTATGGAACAGATATTTAATAAAGAACAGCAGGAAAAAGCGCAATTCATTTTGAATCATCCTTTAGCTAAGCTATCGGATTTGCGTTCGAGTGAAATAAAAGATTTGGCGGTAGTGTGGTGTTACTATTCAGGTAAGATTGAAGGTAATACCTATACTTACGTGGAAACAGAGGCATTGCTCAAAGATGGTATTACTTCCGAAAAGAAGTATGAAGATGCCAAAATGCTGAAAAACCTATATAATACTTTTATTTCCGAAGTGGAGTATATCAATAAAGGGAAGAATCAAGAAGTGATAGATGAGCGTACTTTGTTTAGGGTACATCAATCTATATCTACGGGCTTGGTTTCCGATGAAGAATCGGGTTATTTAAGAACCAGAGCTGTCCGTATCAGTGGTACAGAATATATTCCCCCAAAGGACTTACACGATATTAGGGCTAAGTTGCATGAAATACTTTATCAGCAGGAGCAATATACCAATCCATTGGAACGAGCTGTTTATCTCCATTGTAACATAGCTAAGTTACAACCTTTCATTGATGGCAACAAACGTACTTCCCGAATGGTGGAAAGCATTGTTTTGATGAACGCTGACATTATCCCTGTCTATTCCTCCAAAGATGCCGATATACTGAACTACAGGAAAGGACTGATTGCCTTTTATGAAACGGGCAATTATTCTCCTTATGCCGATTACTTTCTGAATAAGCAAGTGGAACGAATTAAAGAAATAGAGTAACCATGAATGAAGATATTAAGGAATTACTGAATGAAATAGATGTTTTCAAAGAGCAATTATCCTCTTTGCGTCCACTTCCCGAAGAAGCCTTGAAAAAGATTCAAGATGCTTTGGATATTGAATATACCTATGAAAGTAACCGTATAGAAGGGAATACGCTCACCTTACAGGAAACAGCCCTTGTAGTAAACGAAGGCGTTACTATTTCGGGGAAATCCATGCGTGAACATTTGGAAGCAATCAATCATGCCGAAGCTATCAGCTATATTAAAGATATTGCCAAACAAGATATAGAGATAAGCGAACGAACTATCAAAGAGATACACGCCCTTATTCTTCATGGGATAGACCGTGAGAATGCCGGAAGGTATCGCACAGTTCCAGTTATGATTTTAGGTAGTACACATATGCCACCGCAGCCCTATCTGATAGAGAAACAGATGGAAGATTTCATTCTCCGTTTCAAGCAAATGGAATTAGAAAAGGTGCATCCTGTTCTTATTGCTGCCTATTTACATGATGAGCTGGTGCGGATTCATCCGTTTATAGATGGTAATGGGCGTACCTCTCGTTTGTTGATGAACTTGTATCTTCTTCGTCATGGCTATGTTATTATTGCTCTGAAAGGTAGTAATGACGCAAAGGTAAACTACTACAAGGCTTTGGAGAAGTCACATACGGAACAGTTGCCGGAAGACTTTCAGAAGTTAGTAGTTGAAGCGGAGATAGCCGCTTTGCAGCAATATTTGTCTATCATGGCTTAAAGAATTTTAAGTTATGAAAAGCTAGATGAAAGCAAATTGCTTATTTACAGCACCAAACTATAATATTAAAGGTGCAAAAAATGAAATAGACGCTCATTTGCTCTCAATAAAGGGGTGCTATCATGGTATAAAAATGTCGTTTGGAGGAAAGATTAGAAATAATGCTCTAATTTTTATGATAATTAGAAGCTTCTGTGTATATTTGTAATTGTTAACTCAATAGCTAAAATGAGAATCTAATAAAATTTGAAATTCTAAAATGAGTAAATAATGCCGAACCCACGAACAACATTAGCACGAGCTAGTAGAGAAGATGCTGAATTAGAGCGTATAGAAAAACAAAAGCAGGATAATAGTCCAAGATTAACCATTATAAAAATAGCGCTTTTGCATAAAGACGAGATTGATTTTTCATTTAAACAAGCAATATGCAAGAAGTACAATATAGAATCTACAGTCAATGATGATATTGTGTTCGAGAAATATGCCAAAAACTTCTATCGCACTCTTGATCAGGATGAATTTGTAGTTCCACACTTAGGAAAGAAAAAAGGAATATCAGTCAAAAAGTCTAGAGCAGGTTTGGTAAAACATGAAGCTCATATTATGTTAACTCCTGAAGAGGTTGCTACTAAACTAGTATATCATCCAACCGAAAATATCCTAGAAGGAGTAATGATTGGAGGGCTTTATGGTCGTCCTCGAAATGCACGTCAGCTTCGGAATAAGAATAATAGAAAAGAAGTAAATAAGGATGATGTTATAACAGATGATTATTATTGCATGATTTATTTGCCAATGAATCATAATGTTGGATATATGTTACTGCAATATTATCCTGATATAACGGTAAAAAACGAAATTATTGAGTTTATAAGAAAAACCCTGCGTAACAAAAGAGATAAATATGATGTTGAATTTTCATATTATTGCACAAAGGAAATGAGTGAGCAGTTTTCTGCGAATAGTATATTAGATCATTTTACTTTTGCTACTCCCTTTATAAATGGGGATACTATAAATGGTGATGATGAAATAGGGGAACAGCAAGTGAAGGATGTTGTACTTAAAGTAGAAGTGTCCTCTCCATCTAATCAGCCTATTACTTATTCGCAAATTCCTAATTTTCTACAAAGAATACTGAATATGAATTTAAATAATAAGGCTGCTAAGGATTATCAACATTGCACTGGTACAATTAAAAATACTAAAACAGGAAATACCAGTACTTTTGAAATAGATAAAGATTTAAAGATTCGTCCAATAATTTATCTTTATAAAGAAGTGGATGTTGATGAAGATGGAATACCTAACTTCGTTCAGTTGAAGGAGTACTGTTATAATAAGTTAGAGATTGTAAAATCAGAAACTTTGCCGGGGTATAGAATTTATGAAACGGATGAATAGATTATTTAGTTGGTTCATAGAGCAACTACCTATCAGATATACATTGGGAATCATTCATGATGCTCATGAATGGCAGAAAAAAAGTCTTCTTTATGAACTTAAAAAAAATGAAAAGAAAAATTATTTTACAACTCTCAAACTTCTTATTTTAGTTGTTGCTTTAGTTGTGACAACAATATTTAATGAAGGTATTGATAAAGAATTTGCTGGCTATATAATAACAGCTTTATCTATTTTTATAGGATTGAATATTAATCTTATAATAATGATATTTGATAAATTTAATAGCACTAATTTTGATGTTACTAATAAAACTCATATTGAAAGAGTAAGATTGTTAAAACGAAGAAATTTTTTCATGCAATATACT
The DNA here is from genome assembly GCF_015558905.1 of Bacteroides sp. D55t1_190419_B8. Lineage (NCBI taxonomy): Bacteria > Pseudomonadati > Bacteroidota > Bacteroidia > Bacteroidales > Bacteroidaceae > Bacteroides > Bacteroides sp. D55t1_190419_B8. Next base: position 3,124 of record NZ_JADMOU010000010.1, on the reverse strand, counting down.
TCATTAACTGCTTATTCTATTATTTTATCTATAATATTGATTTTATTATTATCATTGTGTTTTAGTACCTCTTATTCTATGTCCATTTCAGTTGTGGACTATTTTCTGTATTATAAAGATTTGGTTGTTTCAGATATTCCTTTGTTTTGGTCATGGGAGGCTTTTAGAAATTCTTTGTATTTAGTAGGTATTCTGTTTCTTAGATGTTTAACATATTACCTCATGTTTTATTATCTACTAATCCTACTGTACTCAATTGGGAGTGCATATGCATATATAAGCCAGGAGTTTAAAAATAGAAAAATTGAAATATATCAAGGACAAAAGTTTTAAGATGTATGTGGTTTTTAAATCTTTATATAAATGAATTTGCTTAAGATGAGCTATAACTATTTCAATTGTAATCAGTGCAACAGCAATGAGGATAGCTTAGATAGGTCTGCTCGTTTTGAAGAAGAAATGAAATAATTATTTCCATTTTTTCTTTGCAAATTAAAATTATCAGTTTATCTTTGTGACTATTAATAAACGATTTAAACAGAATATTTGTTTTACAATTGTTTTACAGTAGCGAAGCTAAGATAGTTCTAATCAATTGGAAATAAAAGGATTGTCTTGGTGGTTTAAGATCCGCCAGGAACCTCAAGCAAAGCTCCGAAACTACTTATAATAAAGGGTTTCGGAGCTTTTTGTTTTTGAAGAGGACGCAAATAGGGGCGCAAGCTTTGGATAAGTTTATTTACGATGCACCGATAAACGCTTTTTTTCAACGTGTACCCGGACTTGCTACTTGAAATGTAACGGTAATTAATAAAAAAATGCTGCTTATCTGATGTGATAAACAGCATTCATTCTGGAGAGCCTCTTGTCGGATTCGAACCAACGACCCCGAGATTACAAATCACGTGCTCTGGCCAACTGAGCTAAAGAGGCGTTTTTCTTTTGCGGGTGCAAAGGTATGAATTTCTTTTAAAAATGCAAATACATCGCATACTTTTTTTATATTTGCAAAGTTACCAATGATTAGATGAAAATGAAAATTATGAATGTATGTAGTATGGCGCTTTTAGCCATAGGTATATGGGCTTGTTCCGGACAGAAGAAAGGAACGGCGAATGTTGAAGTTGCAACAGATAGTGTAGAAGTAGCTGCGGATGCAAAATCTGTTCAGGCAGATAGTACAGGATATATTGTCCGGGTAGGAGAGATGGCTCCGGATTTCACGATTACCTTGACAGATGGGAAACAGGTGAGTTTATCTTCCCTTCGTGGTAAAGTAGTCATGTTGCAGTTCACAGCAAGCTGGTGTGGAGTTTGCCGTAAAGAAATGCCGTTTATCGAGAAGGATATTTGGTTGAAGCATAAAAATAATGCAGACTTTGCTCTGATTGGCATTGACCGTGACGAACCGCTTGACAAAGTACTGGCTTTTGCTAAATCTACCGGAGTCACTTATCCGTTAGGACTGGATCCGGGAGCTGATATTTTTGCGAAATATGCATTACGTGAATCCGGAATAACGAGAAACGTGTTGATTGATAAGGAAGGGAAAATTGTAAAGCTGACTCGTTTATATAATGAGGAAGAGTTTGCTTCTCTTGTGCAGGCAATTAATGAAATGCTGAAATGAAAGAAAACCCTCATCAGATGTTTCTAACGGAACAGGTATGAGTATATAAAAATAGTAACGCTATCCTGATGTGATGGCGTTACTATTTTGGTTATATAGTGACGCTATCCGGAGTGCATACCGTCACTATATGATGATGTATTCTCAAGCAATGCTAAGTTTGACCAGATAATCGTAATGCTTTCCTTCTTTTATCAATTCTGCCTTAAAACCACATTCGGAAGCATATAAGCTAAGAGTCTGGAAATCTACATATAACCAGTCGAATGTGTCTCCTTCTACATCTTTATACTGCATTTGGAAGTCAATCTCTCCGTAATAATCTCCGGCAAGGTCGATGACTATGCTACCGTCTTCCTCTTCAAAAAGATAACGCAAATCACTGGAATCCATAAGTATGCATCCACCAGGGCGGAGAATACGTTTCATCCGTTGGAAAAAAACGGGCATATTATTCAGCCGTCCGATAATTCCGGAACCATTCATGAGCATTAGGATCGTATCGAATGTTTCGGAAAATGTTTCATCAAAAAGGTTGATGAGGCGGGGATCGTTCACTCCGCGTTGTTTCATTACTTCGACAGATAAGGGAGAAATGTCAATGGCGCATACGTTTTTTTCCATTTCCTGAAGTGCCAGCGCATGGCAACCACTTCCGGCACCTACATCCAAAATCCGTCCGGTAGCCATTTGCAGGGCGGTACGCTCTAGTATAGGCATAGACTGTATATTACGAAACAGTTCTTTGACGGGAATTTCATCTTCTTCGAATTGAGAAGAAAATACCCGCAAACGATCAGCTCTGTGATGGTTGAAATAGTCAGAAATAGCGGCTCCCATCGGGTCCTTTTCTGCAGAAAGAATTGTTGTTGCCATTGGTGGTTACGATTGTTAACTTTGCAAAGATAAATAAATCCGCAGAAAAGGGTTATCTTTGCCATCGGAAATATTGAATACTAATAAATGATTATATGAGTATAGAAGAAGCAATCATGGGTGGCATCGTTTTTAAAGGTAAGAAAGATAAGCCCAAAGAAGAGGAAAAGGTGAAAACGAAAGCGAAAAAAGCGACGTATATTCGTGGTCAGCATGGTTCGGGTGCAGCGAAGATGAAAGCAGATATCCGGAAGAAAAGAGCTAGTCGACATAAAAAATAAAAGTATGTTTATAAATATAATAGTTTGTATAGTTGCTGTTGTACTTCTATTGCGAGGTGCTTTTCTTGTTCTGCAAATGGGAATCTTGTGGATAATTCATTGCAAGATAATAAAAGCGTATAGCAAGAAAACATATGGGAAGGTAGTGGATATAGAGATACTAAAGTCTGATGGTGTGAATATTACTGATGTATGTATACCAAAAATAAAATATAAATTGGAGGGAGAAAAAGAGGTATGTTGCCAATTTCTTCCTTCTGCCAATCTGATTCACCGGATTGTCGACTTTCATGACTTGCATGATTTGTTGAATTATGATAAGAAGTCCTACCCATAT